>NZ_JBHVTL010000034.1:0-95385 GCF_042884635.1 Kitasatospora sp. NPDC058115 | reverse complement strand
CCGCCGCGCCGCTCGCCGCCGCCCCCGCCGCCCCGCCGGCCCCCAAGGCCGCCGCCCCGGCCCCCGCGCCCGCTCCGGAGGCCACCGGCCCCGAGCTGGTCGCGCTGCGCGGCCCGGCCAAGGCCGTGGCGACCAACATGGACGCCTCGCTGGAGGTGCCGACCGCGACCTCGGTGCGCGCCGTCCCGGCCAAGCTGTTGATCGACAACCGCATCGTCATCAACAACCACCTGCAGCGCGCCCGTGGCGGCAAGGTCTCCTTCACCCACCTGATCGGTTACGCCCTGGTCCAGGCCGTCAAGGCCTCCCCGGGCATGAACCACAGCTACAAGGTGGAGGGCGGCAAGTCCTACCTGGTCAAGCCCGAGCACGTGAACCTCGGCCTGGCCATCGACCTGGTCAAGCCGAACGGCGACCGCCAGCTCGTCGTCGCGGCCATCAAGAAGGCCGAGACCCTCGACTTCTTCGGCTTCTGGCAGGCCTACGAGGACATCGTCCGCCGGGCCCGCGCCAACAAGCTGACCATGGACGACTTCACCGGCGTCACGGTCTCGCTGACCAACCCCGGCGGCATCGGCACCGTGCACTCCGTGCCGCGCCTCATGCAGAACCAGGGCACCATCGTCGGCGTCGGCGCCATGGAGTACCCGGCCGAGTTCCAGGGCTCCGCCCCGGAGACCCTGGCCCGCCTCGGCGTCTCCAAGATCATGACGCTGACCTCGACCTACGACCACCGCGTCATCCAGGGCGCGGCGTCCGGCGAGTTCCTGCGCACGATCCACCAGCTGCTGCTCGGCCAGAACGGCTTCTACGACGAGATCTTCGAGTCGCTGCGGATCCCGTACGAGCCGGTCCGCTGGGCCACCGACGTCGCCACCACCCACGACGACGAGGTCAACAAGACCGCCCGCGTCATGGAGCTGATCCACTCCTACCGGGTCCGCGGCCACCTCATGGCCGACACCGACCCGCTGGAGTACAAGCAGCGCAAGCACCCCGACCTGGACGTCACCACCCACGGCCTCACCCTGTGGGACCTGGAGCGCGAGTTCGCGGTCGGCGGCTTCGGCAACCAGCGGATGATGAAGCTCCGCGACATCCTCGGCCTGCTGCGCAACACCTACTGCCGCACCGTCGGCATCGAGTACATGCACATCCAGGACCCGAAGCAGCGCAAGTGGCTGCAGGAGCGCCTGGAGAAGCCGTACACCAAGCCCGAGCGCGAGGAGCAGCTGCGCATCCTGCGCCGGCTGAACTCCGCCGAGGCCTTCGAGACCTTCCTGCAGACCAAGTACGTCGGCCAGAAGCGCTTCTCGCTGGAGGGCGGCGAGTCGCTCATCCCGCTGCTCGACGCCACCATCGACGCCGCCGCCGAGCACCGCCTCGACGAGGCCGTCATCGGCATGGCCCACCGCGGCCGCCTCAACGTGCTGGCCAACATCGTCGGCAAGCCGTACGGCAAGATCTTCGGCGAGTTCGAGGGCAACCTCGACCCGAAGTCGATGCACGGCTCCGGCGACGTGAAGTACCACCTGGGCTCCGAGGGCACCTTCACCGGACTGGACGGCGAGACCATCAAGGTCTCGCTCGCCGCCAACCCCTCCCACCTGGAGGCCGTGGACCCGGTCGTCGAGGGCATCGCCCGCGCCAAGCAGGACATCCTGGACCAGGGCGGCACCACCTTCCCGGTGCTGCCGATCCAGATCCACGGCGACGCGGCCTTCGCCGGCCAGGGCGTCGTCGCGGAGACCCTGAACATGTCGCAGCTGCGCGGCTACCGCACCGGCGGCACCGTGCACGTCGTGGTGAACAACCAGGTCGGCTTCACCGCCGCCCCGGCCTCCAGCCGCTCCTCGATGTACTGCACCGACGTGGCCCGCATGATCGAGGCCCCGATCTTCCACGTGAACGGCGACGACCCGGAGGCCGTGGTCCGCGTCGCGCGGCTCGCCTTCGAGTTCCGCCAGGAGTTCCACAAGGACGTGGTGATCGACCTCATCTGCTACCGCCGCCGCGGTCACAACGAGGCCGACAACCCGTCGTTCACCCAGCCCCTGATGTACGACCTGATCGACAAGAAGCGCTCGGTGCGCAAGCTGTACACCGAGGGCCTGATCGGTCGCGGCGACATCACCATGGAAGAGGCGGAGCAGGCGCTCCAGGACTTCCAGGGCCAGCTGGAGAAGGTCTTCGCCGAGGTCCGCGACGCCGCCCAGGCCCCGGCCCCGGCCACCGGCGGCAAGCCGGTCGCCGACTTCCCGGTCACCATCCGCACCGGCATCTCCCAGGAGATGGTCAAGCGGATCGCGGCCTCCCAGGTCAACCTGCCGGACTGGCTGACCGTCCACCCGCGCCTGCTGCCGCAGCTGCAGCGCCGCGCCGCCTCGGTCGAGGACAACACCATCGACTGGGCGATGGGCGAGACCCTCGCCATCGGCTCGCTGCTCATGGAGGGCCACCCGGTCCGCCTGGCCGGCCAGGACAGCCGCCGCGGCACCTTCGGCCAGCGGCACGCCGTCCTGATCGACCGGACCACCGGCGAGGACTACACCCCGCTGCAGTACCTCACCGAGGACCAGGCCCGCTACACCGTGTACGACAGCCTGCTGTCCGAGTACGCGGCGATGGGCTTCGAGTACGGCTACTCGCTGACCCGCCCGAACGCGCTGGTCATGTGGGAGGCGCAGTTCGGCGACTTCGTCAACGGCGCGCAGACCATGGTGGACGAGTACATCGCCTCCGCCGAGCAGAAGTGGGGCCAGCACTCGGGCGTCACCCTGCTGCTGCCGCACGGCTACGAGGGCCAGGGCCCGGACCACTCGTCCGCCCGCCCGGAGCGCTTCCTCCAGCTGTGCGCGCAGAACAACATGACGGTCGCCATGCCGACCCTGCCGTCGAACTACTTCCACCTGCTCCGCTGGCAGGCGCACAACCCGCACCACAAGCCGCTGGTCGTCTTCACTCCGAAGTCGATGCTGCGACTGAAGGCCGCGGCGAGCGCCACCGAGGAGTTCCTGTCCGGCTCCTTCCGCCCGGTCATCGGCGACGCCACCGTCGACCCGGCGCAGGTCCGCAAGGTGGTCATCACCGCCGGCAAGTTCTACTACGACCTGGAGTCGGCGCGCACCGAGCGCGGTGTCACCGACACGGCGATCGTCCGGGTCGAGCGGCTCTACCCGCTTCCGGTGGCCGAGCTCCAGGAGGAGCTGGCCCGCTACGGCAGCGACGTCCAGTTCGTCTGGGCCCAGGAGGAGCCGGCCAACCAGGGCGCGTGGCCGTTCATCGCCATGAACCTGGTCGACCACCTGGAGGTCGTCATCGGCCGCAGCGCCAACGGCGCCCGGCTGCGGCGCGTCGCCCGCCCGGCCTCCTCGGCCCCGGCGGTCGGCTCGGCCAAGCGCCACACCGCCGAGCAGCAGGCGCTGGTCGAGGAGGTCTTCTCGCTCTGACCCGCCGGTCCCGACCGGCCGGCGGCGAGGCCCCCGGCAGTACGGCCCCCCGTTGCCCTGGACGTCCAGGGCAACGGGGGGCCGCCGCCGTTCCCGGGCCGGTCCGGGGCGGCCCCCGGCCGTGCGCGGAGCGTGTGCGAAGGTCCCAGCTCTGCAACCAAACCGGGCACCGACCTGCACGGCGTCCTGACGGGTCGATAGGTTATGGCCTGTCCGGCCGCCGCCCGGGCGCCCGTCGCCGCGCCCGCCGACGGTGGCCGGTGGACCTCACCGCTCTCCCAGGGGGATCAACCGCATGACCGCCGACACGCCACCCTCCGCACCCCTCCCACCGGTCTTCCAGCCGCTGCTCCCGGACGACCCGAGGGAGGTCGGCGGCTACCGGCTGTTCGCCCGGCTCGGGGCCGGCGGCATGGGCCGGGTCTACCTCTCGTACACCCCCGGCGGCCGCCCGGTGGCGCTCAAGGTGGTGCGTCCGGAGTTCGCCGAGGACGGCGAGTTCCGCCGCCGGTTCGCCCAGGAGGTGTCCAACGCCCAGCGGATCCACGGGCTCTACACCGCCCAGGTGATCGACTCCGGGGGCCTGGACGGCGACGCCCCGTGGCTGGTCACCGCGTACGTCCCCGGCCCGTCGCTGCAGCAGGTGGTGCGGGAGAACGGCGCGCTGCCGATCCGCACCGTGCTGCTCCTGATGGGCGGCATCGCCGAGGCCCTGCAGGCGATCCACAGCGTCGAGGTGGTCCACCGCGACCTCAAGCCGGCCAACGTGCTGGTGGCCGGCGACGGCCCGCGGGTGATCGACTTCGGCATCGCCCGGGCCGCCGACGCCACCGCGCTCACCGGCACCGGCTACCGGATCGGCTCGCCCGCCTTCATGTCGCCCGAGCAGGCCCAGGGCCGCCCGGTCACCCCGGCCACCGACGTGTTCGCGCTCGGCGCGCTGGCCGGGTACGTGGCGGGCGGCACCGCGCCGTTCGGCGACGGCCCGGACACCGCCGTGCTCTACCGGGTGGTGCACGAGCAGCCCGACCTGGACGCCGTCCCGGCCGGACTGCGCGAGCTGATCCTGCGCTGCCTCGCGAAGTCCCCCGAGGACCGGCCGACGCCGGCCGAGATCATCGACGTCGCCCGCAACCACCCGAGCGTCGGCGGCCAGCTGCGGTTCTCCGACGACTGGCTGCCCAAGCAGGTCAACACCGAGATCACCCGCCGCTCGGACCTGCCGAAGACCCCGCCCACCCCGCTGCCGGCCGCGCCCGCCGCGCCGCCCGCTCCCCCGGCCGCTCCCCCGACCGGCGGGCCCTTCGCCGCGACGCCGCCGCCGGGCGCGCCGCCCACCCACCAGGCCACCGCGCCGTCCTTCGGCCCGCCGCCGCCCGGGTTCGGCCCGGCCCGGCCGGACACCCCGCCGCCCGGCTTCGTCCCGCCGCCGCTCGGCGCGTACGGCGCCGCGCAGACGCCCACCGAGGCGCCGACCGGCCCGCTGCTCGGCGCCCCGCCCACCGTCCAGCTGCGCCAGGAGCCGCCGTCCTACGACACCCCGCCGCCCGGCCCGGTGGTCACCGACACCCCGGCTCCGGCGCCGGAGCCTGCCCGCAAGGGCGGCGTCTCGTGGAAGGTGCTGCTGACCGTCGCCCTGGTGATGGCGCTCGGCGGCACGGCCGGCGGTGTGGTGCTGATGTCCAAGATGGGCGACAACAAGGACAAGAGCAGCAGCAGCAGCCAGGCCGGCACGGGCAGCGCGCAGCCCGCCGCGCCGCCGGCCACCACGCCGGCCGCCACCACGCCGCCCGCCGCCGTGGTCACCACCCCGAGCGCCACCACGCCGGCGGTCAGTGCCACGCCGAGCACGCCGGCCGCGTCCGGCGGGGTCACCGCGCCGGCCCGCCCGACCGGCTACCAGCCGGTGATCGCGAAGAAGTCGCTCGCGATCCCGGGCGCCGAGTACTCCAGCGAGGCCTACCGGATCGACCTCACGGCCGGCACGGTGGTGCCGCGCGGCTCCGACCTGAAGTGGGGGCTCGGCCTCAGCCGGGAGTCCACCTCCAGCGGCAGCCGGGCCGACTCCTTCGACAGCGTCGGCGACAACAAGTCCGACTTCGCGGTGATCACCGAGACCTCCGTCACCCCGGAGCAGTGCGCCACCGCGATCGACTCCCGGCCGGACACCGACCTGACGTTCAACCGGGTCACCCCGGGCCGGCTGCTGTGCATCCGCGACCGGATCACCCGCAACATCGCCATCGCCGAGGTGGAGGTCGCGGACCCCGCCACCGGCGCGGCCAAGGTCACCCTCTCCACCTGGCGGGCGAGCTGACCCGGTCTATCCTGACCAGGTCGAATCCCCACCGGACCGGAGCGAACCGTGTACTTCACCGACCGCGGCATCGAGGAACTGGAGAGCCGGCGCGGCGACGAGGAGGTCACCTTCGAGTGGCTGGCCGAGCGCCTGCGCGAGTTCGTCGACCTCAACCCGGACTTCGAGGTCCCGGTCGAGCGGCTGGCCACCTGGCTGGCGCGGCTCGACGACGAGGACGACGAGTGACCGGCTGACCCGGTGAACGGCCGTCGTCAGGGCCCGGAGGCACCCGCCTCCGGGCCCTTTCGCATGCGACCCGTAGGGGCGGGACTCAGGGTCCGCTCCGGGTCGGCCCCGGGGCGGGACTCCCTTGACTTCGCCGTCACGCGATATATCGTCTTGAGAAGAGAACGCGATACATCGCGAGTCCGAAACGGGAGGCGGCAGAGATGAGCCAGTGGACGGTCGAAGGACCCGACAGGATCACCATCGAGGAGACGGTCCGGACCCTTCAGGTGCGGATCATCGACGGCACGGTCAACGTGGTCGCCGCCGAGGGCCCCGCCCGCCTGGAGGTCACCGAGCTCAAGGGCGAGCCGCTGCACGTCACCCTGGTCGACGGCGTCCTCACCGTCACCTACAAGGACCTCAGCAGCTGGAACGAGTTCGGCGACGTCCTGAAGTCGGTCGAGTCGGTGAAGGGCTTCTTCGCCTCGCTCAAGCGCAAGCGGACCGCGGCGGTCACCCTGACCGTGCCGGCCGGCACCGAGGTCAAGGTCGGCACCGTCTCCGCCGCGACGACCGTCTCCGGCATCACCGGGCACGTCTCGACCCAGACCGCCGGCGCCGACATCACCCTGGTCGGCCTGGCCGGCCGGACCGACGCCCGGACCGTCACCGGTGACGTGGACGCCCAGTCGGTGGCCGGACAGCTCCGGCTCAACACCGTCTCCGGCCGGCTCACCGTGGTCGCCGGCACCTCCGAGAAGGTGTCCGCCAACGCCGTCACCGGCGCGGTCACCCTGGACCTCGCGGCCGCCGCCCCCACCGAGATCAAGGTCAACACGGTCAGCGGCGCGGTCGGCGTCCGGCTCCCCTCGCTGGCCGACACCAAGGTCGAGGCCGGCACCACCAGCGGTGACCTCTCCTCCAGCTTCGACGAGCTCACGGTGGCCGGCAGCTGGGGCACCAAGCGGCTCTCCGGCCAGCTCGGCGACGGCAAGGGCAGCCTCTCGGTCACCACCGTCTCCGGCGCCGTCACCGTGCTGCGCCGGCCGGACGCCGACGACGACGCCCAGGCGGTCGTCCGGGAGCTGCCCGCCGGGGACGGCCCGTCCACCGGCCCCGACCTCACCAAGGAGGCCTGACATGACCCCCGTCTTCGGCCACGGCCGGCTCCGGCTCTACCTGCTGAAGCTGCTCGACGAGGCCCCGCGCCACGGCTACGAGGTGATCCGCCTGCTGGAGGAGCGCTTCCAGGGCCTGTACGCGCCCTCCGCCGGCACCGTCTACCCCCGGCTGGCCAAGCTGGAGCAGGAGGGTCTGGTCGCGCACAGCACCGAGGGCGGCCGCAAGGTCTACCGGCTCACCGACGCGGGCCGCACCGAGCTCGCCGCCCGGCGGGGCGAGCTCGACGAGCTGGAGGTCGAGATCCACGACTCGGTGGCGCAGCTCGCCGGGGCGATCCGCGAGGACGTCCGGGACAGCGCCAAGGACCTGCGCGAGGAGCTGTGGGGCGCGGCCGAGCAGGCCCGCAGGAACGCCCCCCGGCCGCAGACGGAGGACGGGGACAGGGACGGGGACGCGGAGGCGAACGGCGGCAACCCGTGGGCCGGGCCGTGGGGCGACCAGGCCGCCTGGCAGCGCGCCAAGGAGGAGTTCGCCCAGTTCAAGCGGCAGGCCAAGGAGCAGGCCAAGCGGGCCAAGGAGCAGGAGAAGGCCGCCAAGGCCAAGGCCAAGGCCGCCGAGGAGGAGGCCCGCCGGCTGCGCGAGCAGTCCAGGGCGGCGCGGACCGCGGCCCAGCAGGAGGCGCTGCGGATCAAGCGCCGGGTGGAGCAGCAGGTGCGTGACCACGCGGCGCGCGGCGACTGGCCGACCGGTCTGGCCGAGGGGCTCTCCGAGCTGACCAAGGGGCTGGCCGGGCTGGCCGACGCGGCCCGCTGGGGCCACCCCGCCGAGGAGAAGTCCGGGGCCGCCGGGGGCGCGCCCGCCGCAGAGCGGGTCACCGTCACCCGGATCGACCTGGACAAGGACGAGCCGGCCGACGGGGCCCCGGCCGAGCCCCCGGCCTGGACCGCCACCGACCCGGCCGGCGACCCGGCCCGGGAGCTGGAGCGGCTGCTCGACCGCTTCCGCGACCAGGTCCGCGACGCGGCCCGGGACGGCGGGGTGACGCCGGATCGGCTCGCCGAGGCCCGCGGCGTGCTCGGCACGGCCGGCGAGCGGCTGAAGCGGCTGCTCGGCTGAGCCCGGGCGGACGCCGGTGCCCGGTACCCCGCGCGGGGTACCGGGCACCGGCGCGTCAGGGGGTGAGCACCAGCTTGCCGAAGACGTCGCCCCCGGCCAGCCGGGCGAGCGCCTGCGGCGCCGCGGCGAGCGGCAGCACCGAGTCGATCACCGGCCGGACACCGGTGGTGGCGCAGAACGAGAGCAGCCCGGCGAGCTCCTCCTTGGTGCCCATGGTGGAGCCGACCACCTTCAGCTCCAGGAAGAAGATCCGGTTCAGCTCGGCGGACGGCGGGTTGGGGCCCGAGGTGGCGCCGGAGATGACGATCGTGCCGCCCGGGCGCACCGACTTCACCGAGTGCGACCAGGTGGCCGCGCCGACCGTCTCCATCACCGCGTCCACCCGTTCGGGCAGCCGGGCCCCGCTCGGGAAGGCCGTGTCCGCGCCCAGTTCCACCGCCCGGGCCCGCTTGGCCTCGTCCCGGCCGGTGACCCAGACCCGCAGGCCGGCCGCCCGGCCGAGGACCACCAGCGCGGTGGACACCCCGCCGCCGGCGCCCTGCACCAGGACGGTGTCACCGGGCTTCACCCCGGCGTTGGTGAACAGCATCCGGTAGGCCGTCAGCCAGGCGGTGGGCAGGCAGGCGGCCTCCTCGAAGGAGAGCCCGGCGGGCTTGGGCAGCAGGTTCCAGGTGGGGACGGCCACCTGCTGGGCGAAGGTGCCCTGGTAGCGCTCGGTCAGGATCGAGCGCGGCTCGTCCGGTCCGACGCCGTGCCCGCTCTGCCCGATCACGGAGTGGAGGACCACCTCGTTGCCGTGCTCGTCGACGCCGGCGGCGTCGCAGCCGAGGATCATCGGCAGTTTCCCGGCGGGCAGGCCGACCCCGCGCAGCGACCACAGGTCGTGGTGGTTCAGGCTGGCGGCCCGGACCGTGACCACGCTCCACCCGGGGCGGGCCTGCGGTTCGGGGCGTTCGCCCAGCTCCAGCCCGCTCAGCGGGTCGTCGGCGTCGATTCGTGCGGCGTAGGCAGCAAACATGCCCCGGACGATAGCCAGAACGCCCCCGGCCCCGGAACAACGCGTGACTGTGACGCGTGTCCCGGGGAGCCGGGAGTGGACCGGAGGGTCACCGCCGGGCGACGCCCTCGGCGCGGGCGGCCTCGGCGACGGCCTTGCTGACGGCCGGCGCGACCCGCTCGTCGAACGGCGAGGGGATGACCCGCTGCGGCGTCAGCTCGTCGGCCACCACGCCGGCCAGCGCCTTGGCGGCGGCCAGCTTCATGCCCTCGGTGATCCGGGTGGCCCGGACCTGCAGCGCGCCCGCGAAGATGCCCGGGAAGGCCAGCACGTTGTTGATCTGGTTCGGGAAGTCGCTGCGGCCGGTGGCCACCACGGCCGCGTACTTGTGCGCGACCTCGGGGTGGATCTCCGGGTTCGGGTTGGCCATGGCGAAGACGAACGCGCCCTCGGCCATGGTCGCGACGACCTCCTCCGGCACGGTGCCGCCGGAGACGCCGATGAAGACGTCGGCGCCGGCCAGCGCGTCGGCGAGGCTGCCCCGGAGGCCGGTGCGGTTGGTCAGTCCGGCGATCTCCGCCTTGACGTCGGTGAGGTCCCCGCGGCCGTCGTGCACCACGCCCTTGCGGTCGCAGACGGCCACGTCGCCGATGCCGGCGGCGAGCAGCATCTTGGCGATGGCGATGCCGGCCGCGCCGGCGCCGGAGATGACGGCCCGCAGCGAGCCGATCTCCCGGCCGGTCACCTTGGCCGCGTTCCAGAGCGCGGCGGTGGTGACGATCGCGGTGCCGTGCTGGTCGTCGTGGAAGACCGGGATGTCCAGGGCCTCCTGGAGCCGGCGCTCGATCTCGAAGCAGCGGGGGGCGGAGATGTCCTCCAGGTTGACGCCGCCGAAGGACGGGGCCAGCCGGACCACGGTCTCGACGATCTCGTCCACCTCGGTGCAGGCCAGCGCGATCGGCACCGCGTCCACGCCGCCGAACTGCTTGAAGAGGATCGCCTTGCCCTCCATGACGGGCAGCGAGGCCTCCGGGCCGATGTCGCCGAGGCCCAGCACGGCGGTGCCGTCGGTGACCACGGCCACCGTGTTGGCCTTCCAGGTGTAGTCGTTCACCAGCTCGGGCTGCTCGGCGATGGCCGTGCAGACGCGGGCGACACCGGGGGTGTAGGCGAGGGACAGGTCGTCCGCGTCGCGCACCGGGACGGTCGCCCGGACCTCCATCTTGCCGCCGCGGTGGAGCGCGAACACGGCGTCGACCGGATCGTCGGTGTCCTGGGTAGTGCTGTGGATGATCTCCGCTGCCACGATGACCTCTTCGTCATTGATCGAGCGAGGACACCCGGCCGACGGAGCGGACGACCCGTCCGGTACCGGCATCCGGCGACCGGTGGCCGGTAACCGGACCCCGGAAACGCCGAAGTGTCCCCGGGGGAGGACTGGGTCGGGGCGCCGCCGTCGGACGGACGCCCTCGGATGAGGGTTTTATGGATTTGTCTGCGTTGTTCTGCGCTGTTGCTTCCGGGCCGAGCGTAGGTCGGACGAGGGCATCGCACCCATGCCTTTTCGTCCAAGTCACGTGGTTGTCGTACGCCTCACAGCCACCTGGGAGCACCAGGCGCCGCGAGAACCGGGCCCCGGCTGCGGCGACGGCGAAACGAGTACGCGCACCCGCAGGGGTGAACGCAGACGCGGAGGGGAGGCCGGTGCCTCGGATACGGAGTCGTCGTCCTGGACTTCCGTTCCTGCGCACCCCGAGCCTGTTGCGGCCCGGCGGTCTGGTTCGAGCGTCGGGGGTCACCCGGTACCGAATTCTGACACACCCGCCCACCGGCCCGGCAGGCCGGGATGGGAGGATCCGTTCTTCCGCCATCTCGCGTACACCTCCGCGACGCCGCGGCGCCTTCCCCTCCCTCCCACAGGAGCAACCGATGCACTACCGTGCGAAGTCCCGCCGGCCGGCCGCCGCCGCGCTCGTCCTCACCACCGCCGGCGCGCTGCTGCTGAGCGGCTGCGGCGGTGGCGGGACGACGGCCCAGGACCCGCTCCAGGAGATCCGGGCGAAGCTCCCGAAGGCGCAGCAGTCGGCCAAGGTGCTCCGGATCGGCATGGACGTCAACTACCCGCCGGTCGAGTTCCGGGGCGGCGACGGCAAGCCGGACGGCCTGGACCCGGACATCGCCGCGGCGCTCGGCCGGATCCTGGACCTGCGGGTCGAGTACGTCGACACCCCCTTCGACAAGCTCCTGCCGGGCCTCCAGGGCAAGCAGTACGACGTGGTGATGTCCGCGCTCAGCGACATCCGCGAGCGCCGGGAGGGCGTGGACGACGCCGGCAAGCCGGCCGGCCCGGCGGTGGACTTCGTCGACTACTTCATCGCCGGCACCTCGATGGTGGTCGCCAAGGGCAACCCGAAGGGCATCCGCACCCTGGACGACCTCTGCGGCAGGACGGTCGCGGTGCAGTCCGGCACCACCCAGGACGAGATCGCCACCCGCCAGGTCACCGCCTGCGCCCGGACCGGCAGGCCGCTCACCGTGCACGAGTTCGACACCGACGCCAAGGCGCTGGCCGAGGTCGCCGCCGGCGCCGCGCAGGCGGGCCTGAACGACTTCCCGGTGGCCGCCCACGCGGCGAGGAACACCGACGGCGGCAACCGCTTCGAGGTGGTCGGCTCGCAGTCCCGGTCCAACCCGTACGGGATCGCGCTGCGCAAGGAGGACACCGGCCTGCGCGACGTGCTGGTCAAGGCGGTCGACCAGCTGATCCGCAGCGGCGAGTACGACAAGATCCTCGCCAAGTGGGACGTCGCCGCGGGCGCGGCCCAGAACGCGGTGGTCAACGGGGGCGTCTGAGCCGTCCGGGACCGGCGCCGGCCGGGCGCGGGGGCCGCGGCGGAGCGGTCGGGCGATCGGGCGAGCACCCGGCCGGGCCTCCGGGCGGACCGCGGGGAGAACCGCATACTTATACACAGGGTGACAGGGACACGGAATTAGTCCGAATAGCGGACAACGCGGCCCCTCGTTATCCGATTTTGATCTGAATCACGGCCACCCGACCGTCATCAGATGGCAGGATTCCCCCCATCTCGGATCGAGCCGGCCCCTGGTCGAGGCGGCCCGGTCAACGCCCACCTCGGCGGACGGTGGCGGAGAGCAGTACCCGTACCACCCTGCGCGCAGTTCTCCCTGCCCCACCCGTACAGCGCCGTACGGCACTTGCCGCCCCGGTGCGCCGCTCCCCCGTGGCGCGCCCCGCCCGACCTCTCCCTCAGGAGGAGATCCCCCATGATCGCCCGTACCCAGCGCACCCGCCTCCTCGCCACCGCGGCGGTGCTCGCGTCCGCGTCGCTCGTGCTGACCGCCTGCGGCAGCAGCAAGTCCTCCTCCACCAGCGCCGGCGGCACCAACCCCTCCGCCGCCCTGCCGACCGTCAGCGCCGACGCCAAGCTCGCCGCGCTCGTCCCGGCCGACGTCAAGAGCGCCGGCAAGCTGATCGTCGCCGCCGACGCCTCCTACGCCCCGAACGAGTTCCAGGACGCCGCCGGCAAGGTCATCGGCATGGACGTCGACCTGGCCACGCTCATCGGCCAGAAGCTCGGACTCGCCGTCGAGGTCCAGAACTCGCCCTTCACCGCGATCATCCCGGGCATCAGCGCCAACAAGTTCCAGCTCGGCATGAGCTCCTTCACCGACACCAAGGAGCGCGAGGCCACCGTCGACATGGTGACCTACTTCCTGGCCGGCACCAGCGCCGCGGTCAAGAAGGGCAACCCGGACAAGATCGACCTCAAGGACCTCTGCGGCAAGAAGATCGCCGTCCAGACCGGCACCACCCAGGCCGACACCATCAAGGACACCATCACCCCGGACTGCGTCAAGGCGGGCAAGGCCGGCGTGCCGAACGACGGCGACAAGTTCGACCTCCAGACCGACGTCACCACCGCCATGGTCTCCGGCCGCGACCAGGTCATGCTCGCCGACTCCCCGGTCGTCGACTACGCCATCAAGCAGACCAACGGCCAGCTGGAGCAGCTCGGCGACGTCGAGGGCAAGGCCCCGTACGGCGTCGTGCTCGCCAAGGGCTCCGCGCTCGCCCCGGCCGTGCAGGGCGCGATCCAGTCGCTGATGGACGACGGCAGCTACAAGAAGGTCCTGGAGAAGTGGGGCGTCCAGGCCGGCGCGATCGACAAGTCCGTCATCAACGGCGCCACCAGCTGATCCCTCGTCACTCCTCTTCACCCGAGGCCACTGTGAACCATTCCGACCAGGGGGAGAAGGTGTCCGGCCGGCCTGAGTCCTTCAAGGCCGTCCCGGTGCGCCACCCCGGACGGTGGGCCGGAGCCGTCGTCGTCGCGGTGCTCGCCGCGATGCTGCTCCACGCCCTGATCTTCAATCCCGCCTTCCAGTGGGACGTCGTCAACACCTACCTCTTCGACTCCAGCATCCTGCACGGCCTCGGCGTCACCCTGGAGCTGACCGCGCTCTCGATGGTGATGGGCGTGGTCGGCGGCATCATCCTCGCGGTGATGCGGCTGTCGCCCAACCCGCTGCTGTCCGGCACCGCGTGGTTCTACATCTGGATCTTCCGCGGCACCCCCGTGCTGGTCCAGCTGGTGTTCTGGAACTTCCTGGGCGCCCTGTGGCCGACGCTGTCGATCGGCGTCCCGTTCGGCCCGGAGTTCTGGTCCGGCTCGACCAACACCCTGATCCCGGTCTTCACCGCGGCGCTGCTCGGCCTCGGCCTCAACGAGGCCGCCTACATGGCGGAGATCGTCCGCGGCGGCATCCAGTCGGTCGACGAGGGGCAGACCGAGGCCTCGCACGCGCTCGGCATGAGCCGCTTCACGACCATGCGCCGGATCGTCCTGCCGCAGGCCATGCGCGTGATCATCCCGCCCACCGGCAACGAGACCATCTCGATGCTCAAGACCACCTCGCTGGTCTCGGTCATCGCGCTGGAGGAACTGTTCCGGGCCGGGCAGAACATCTACTCGCGCACCTTCCAGACCATCCCGCTGCTGATCACCGTCAGCCTCTGGTACCTGTTCCTGACCTCCATCCTCACCATCGGCCAGTACTACGTCGAACGGCACTACGCCCGGGGCACCACCCGGACGCTGCCGCCCACGCCGCTCCAGCGGCTGCGGCTGCTGTTCGGGGGCAGGCCCCCGGCCCCGAAGGCCCAGCACGACGTCGTTCCGGGGCTTGAGGGAGGCACCCACCAATGACCGACCTGAGCAAGACGCCGGCCGCCGCCGGCACCGGCCACCCGATGGTCAGGGCCGAGGGCGTCCGCAAGTCCTACGGCGCCGTCGAGGTGCTCAAGGGCATCGACCTGGAGGTCCGGCGCAACGAGGTGTTCTGCCTGATCGGCCCCTCCGGCTCCGGCAAGTCGACCTTCCTGCGGTGCATCAACCACCTGGAGAAGATCAACGGCGGCCTGCTGTCCGTCGACGGCGAGCTGGTCGGCTACCGGCAGCAGGGCACCAAGCTGTACGAGCTCAAGGACAGCGAGGTCGCGCTCAAGCGCCGTGACATCGGCATGGTGTTCCAGCGCTTCAACCTGTTCCCGCACATGACCGCCCTTGAGAACATCATCGAGGCTCCGGTGCAGGTCAAGGGCGAGAGCAAGGCCTCCGCCAAGGAGCGCGGCATGGCCCTGCTGGAGCGGGTCGGGCTGGCCGACAAGGCCGGGAACTACCCCTCCCAGCTCTCCGGCGGCCAGCAGCAGCGGGTGGCCATCGCCCGGGCGCTGGCCATGAAGCCCAAGCTGATGCTCTTCGACGAGCCGACCTCGGCGCTCGACCCGGAGCTGGTCGGCGACGTCCTGGACGTCATGCGCGGGCTCGCCGAGGAGGGGATGACCATGATCGTGGTGACCCACGAGATGGGCTTCGCCCGCGAGGTGGGCGACGCGCTGGTGTTCATGGACGGCGGCGTGGTCGTCGAGTCCGGCAACCCCCGCGAGGTCCTCACCAACCCCCAGCACGAGCGGACCCGCGCGTTCCTCTCCAAGGTGCTCTGAGCACGGCGCACCGCGGCGCCCGGCAGGCCGGTCCTGCCGGGCGCCGCCGCTTTCCCGCTTTCGCCCCACGGGTAATAGGCTGGAGGCAGTCAGCCCGTTACCGATCTCTGGAAGGACCACCGTGGAGCTCGCCTCGTACGCCGATCTGGCGGTCCGGCTGGTGAACACCGAGGAGCCCGAACGAGGCACCGACTCGCTGACCTCGGTGGACGCGGTGCGAGGCCTCTTCTCGGACGCCGCCCGGGCCCGCGACCTCGCCGACGAGTCCGACCTGCCCCGGCTGCGGGCCGTCCGCACCCGGCTGCGCGGGGTCTTCGAGGCCGCCGCCGAGGGCGAGGAGGTCCGCAGCGTCGACCTGCTGAACAGCCTGCTGATGGAGTTCCCGGTCAGCCCGCTGGTCTCCGGCCACGACTACCTGGACGAGGCCGGACGCCCCCGCTGGCACCTGCACCTCGCCGACAACTCCCCCACCGCCACCGCCCACTTCAGCGCCGTCGCCTGCATGGGCCTGGCCGTCCACCTGACCGAACTGGGCGCCGACCGGCTCGGCATCTGCCAGGCCGCGCCGTGCCGCAACGCCTACCTGGACACCTCCACCAACCGGTCCCGCCGCTACTGCTCGGACCGCTGCGCGACCCGCGCCAACGTCGCCGCCTACCGCGCCCGCAAGCGCCTGGAGGCCGCCGCGGCCGCCGGGAGCCCCGAGGGTTAGGGCTCAGTTCCGCAGGCCCTCCGGGCGGACCCACACGCCGAGCCGGCGGGCCAGCCCGGGGACCCTGGCCAGCGGGCCGGAGAGCAGCAGCCGCTCCAGCCGCCGGCCGGGCGCCAGCCAGGCCGGCCTCGGCCGCAGCCGCAGCAGCACCCGGCCGAGCACCAGTTCGTCCGGCACCGCGCCGTAGCTGCGGCTGTCGCTGTCCACCGGCCGGTTGTCGGAGAGCAGCCACCAGCCCTTCGGCCGCCGCCCGTCGGCCCGTTTGACGATCAGCAGGTCCTGCTGGAACGGGTGGCGGAAGACCACCACCGCACCGGGCCGGATCCGCGCGCCGTACCGCACCAGCAGCTGGTCGCCGTCGCGCAGGGTCGGCACCATCGAGTCCCCCGCCACGTCGATCAGCCCGAACGGCGCGCCGCCCGCCGGGGGCCCGTCCTCCGGTTCCGCGCTCCGTGCCACGACTCCTCCTCCCGGCCCGCGTCCCGCCGCGTCCCTCGGTCGCACACCAGTCTGCCCCACGGTGCGCCGCCCGCCGATGTCCGGATTCACCCGGTTCCGGCTCCGCCTTTTGCCCTAGGCCCGCCGCCCGGCCGAGAAACGGCGGGGTCCGAAGGGTAATCTCGGGCGCGGGAAGACGATCTAAGGAAGGACTCCCATGCTCTCTCGTCTGTTTGCACCGCGCGCCACCGCCCACGCCCACTGCGACCTGCCCTGCGGCGTGTACGACCCGGCCCAGGCCCGCATCGAGGCCGAGTCCGTGAAGGCCACCCAGGAGAAGTACCAGGCCAACGAGGACCCGCACTTCCGCGCCCGCGCCATCATCATCAAGGAGCAGCGCGCCGAGACGGTCAAGCACCACATCTCGGTGCTGTGGAGCGACTACTTCAAGGCCCCGCACTTCGAGAAGTACCCGCAGCTCCACCAGCTCATCAACGACACCCTGAAGGCCGCCTCGGCCGCCAAGGCGTCCACCGACCCGGCCACCGGCCAGGCGCTGCTCGACCTCATCGCCGAGGTCGACAAGATCTTCTGGGAGACCAAGCAGGGCTGATCCCCGCTCGCCCCTCCTTCGAGCGCCCCCGCCCGCACGCCGGACCGGGGGCGTTCGTGTGTTCCCGCCCACACCGGGCCGGGTAAGGGTTGCCTGGCCTGTGCGCTTGTTATGCTGCCAGGGCGTCCAGAGGGGGAAGCCGGTGCGAATCCGGCGCTGACCCGCAACGGTAAACGGTGCCCCGTGCCCGTGAGCCCGATCGCCCGAGGACGCCGACCTCCCGACAACTCGCCGTGGACTGCGAGGGGATGGCGCCCCGGCACACCCGCGCCCGGGCGGGCCTCCCCGCGCCGTGCGCGGCCCGAGGCAAGGCGCACCAGTGAGCAGCACCGCGACCGCACCGGCCACCGCCGCGGCCCCACCGGGCCCGCGCCGAACACCCGCCGTCCCGCTGGCCGCGGCCCTCGCCGTCGCACTGCTGGTCTCCCTGGTCTGCGCCGTCGCCGTCGGCTCCTCCGGACTCGGCTGGGGCCAGGTCCTGCGGCTGCTGCGCGCCGGGCTGACCGGCGGGCAGCTGGAGGCCGACGAGGCCGCCGCCTACGCGATCGTCTGGGAGATCCGGCTGCCGCGCGCCGTGCTGGCCGCCGTGGTCGGCGCCGGACTCGCCGCCACCGGGGTCGCCGTCCAGGCGATGGTCCGCAACGCGCTCGCCGA
This sequence comes from Kitasatospora sp. NPDC058115, assembly GCF_042884635.1. Classification (NCBI taxonomy): domain Bacteria; kingdom Bacillati; phylum Actinomycetota; class Actinomycetes; order Kitasatosporales; family Streptomycetaceae; genus Kitasatospora; species Kitasatospora sp. NPDC058115. The sequence continues at coordinate 77,732 of NZ_JBHVTL010000034.1, read as the reverse complement.
CCCGTTCGTGCTCGGCATCTCCTCCGGCGCCTCGGTCGGCGCCAACGCCGTGCTGATGCTGGGCGCCTTCGCCTCGCTCGGCGTCTGGGCGATCTCCGTCTCCGCCTTCACCGCCGCCCTGCTGGCCATGGTGCTGGTCTACCTGACGGCCCGTACCGCCCACGGGCTGACCCCGCTGCGGCTGGTGCTCACCGGCACCGCGATGTCCTACGGCTTCTCCGCGCTGACGGCGCTGATGGTCTTCGCCGCCGCCCGCGGCGAGGCCGCCCGCTCCGCCATGATGTGGCTGCTCGGCAGCCTCGGCGGCGCCACCTGGGGTTCGGTGCCGATCGCCGCCGTCACCGTGCTGGCCGGCCTGGCCTACCTGGCCTGCGCCGCCGGGCGGCTGGACGCGCTGGCCATGGGCGACGAGACGGCCGCCTCGCTCGGCGTGGACCCGGACCGGCTGCGCCGCGAACTGTTCGTGGTCACCGCCGCCGTCACCGGCACCGTGGTCGCCGTCAGCGGGGCGATCGGCTTCGTCGGACTGATGGTCCCGCACCTGGTGCGGATGCTGGTCGGCGCCGGCCACCGCCGGGTGCTGCTGGTCGCGCCGCTCGCCGGGGCGCTGCTGCTGGTCTGGGTGGACATCGTCTCCCGCACCCTGCTGGCGCCCGCCGAACTGCCGGTCGGCGTGGTCACCGCGGCCGTCGGGGTGCCCTGCTTCCTGCTGCTGATGCGCCGCCGCGGCTACTCCTTCGGCGGTGGCCGGTGACCGCCCCCGCGCCCGCGGCCTCCCGCGCCCTGGACCTCGCCGTCGACGGGGTCTCGGTCGACCTGGCCGGCGTCCGGCTGGTCCACGACGTCACGCTGAACGCCGCCGCCGGCCAGGTGGTCGGCCTGATCGGCCCGAACGGCAGCGGCAAGTCCACCCTCCTGCGCTGCGTCTACCGGGCGCTGCGGCCCGCCGCCGGCGCCGTCCTGGTCGGCGGCGACGACCTGCACGCGCTCGCCCCGCGCGAGTCCGCCCGGCGGGTGGCGGCGCTGCCGCAGGAGCACTCCGCCGAGTTCGACTTCACCGTGGCCGAGGTGGTCGGCATGGGCCGGCTGCCGCACCGGCGCGGCGCCCTGGCCGGGCCGTCGGCCGGGGACGAGGAACACTGCGCCGGGGCGCTGCGCCGGGTCGGCGCCGCCCACCTGGCCGCCCGGGGCTTCCTGAGCCTGTCCGGCGGCGAGAAGCAGCGGGTGCTGATCGCCCGGGCGCTGGTCCAGGAGCCCCGGGTGCTGGTCCTGGACGAACCCACCAACCACCTGGACATCGCCCACCAGTTGGAGGTGCTGGCGCTGGTCCGGGAGGCCGGGCCGACGGTGCTCACCGCGCTGCACGACCTCAACCTGGCCGCCGGGCACTGCGATCTGCTCCACGTGCTCGCGGGCGGCCGGATCGTCGCCTCCGGGCCGCCCGCCGAGGTGCTCCAACCCGACCTGCTGGCCGAGGTGTTCAAGGTCCGCGCGACGCCCGTGCGGCACCCGGTCACCGGCGCCGTCCAGCTGCTCCTCGACCGACTGCCGTAGCCCGCCCCCCGCCCCGCCGAACCGCTCTTCCCGAGGACCCCCCATGCGCACCAAGGCCGTTGCCGCCGCCTCCCTGCTCGCCCTCGCGCTCACCGGCTGCGGCGCCGAGATCGCCCCGCGCGGCGACGGCGCCGCCGCCTCCGCCCACTACCCGGTCACCGTCGAGAACTGCGGCACCGCGGTCACCTTCACGGAGAAGCCGGCCCGCACCGTCACCAACGACGTCGGCATCACCGAGCTGATGTTCGCGCTCGGCCTGGAGGACCGGATGGCCGGCTACGTCATGCCCGACGACAAGGGCCGGGTGGACAAGGTCGCCTGGAAGGACGCCTACCAGCGGGCGCCCTGGCTGTCCAAGGAGCGGATCACCAAGGAGACCGTGCTGGAGGCCAGGGCCGACCTGGTGGTCGACGGCTGGCACTACGGCTTCGACGAGGGCCGGGGCTTCACCCCGCAGACCCTCTCCGGCCTGGGCATCGCCTCCTACGTGCTCACCGAGTCCTGCCGCAGCGGCAAGGGCCCGGAGCGCGGGGTGATGTCCCCGCTCGACGCGCTCTACACCGACCTGACCAACCTGGGCGAGATCTTCGACGTCCGGGACCGGGCCGACAAGCTGGTCGCCGGCTTCAAGGAGCAGATCGCCGCCGTCCCCGAGCCCGCGCACCGCCCGGGCGTCTTCCTGTACGACAGCGGCGAGGACAAGCCGTACACCTCCGGCCGCTTCGCCGCCCCGGAGGAGATCATCGCCAGGGCCGGCGGCCGGAACGTGATGGGCGACGTCGCCGACTCCTGGACCACCGTGGGCTGGGAGGGCGTGGTCCAGCGCGACCCCGAGGTGATCGTGATCAACGACTACGGCACCCCGGACGCCGAGGCGAAGCGGAAGTTCCTGAAGTCCTTCCCGCCGCTGGCCGGCGTCTCCGCGGTGCGCAACGACCGGATCTTCGTCCTGGACTACGCCGACCTGGTCGAGAGCCCGCGCAACCCGGCCGCGATCACCGCCCTGGCGGAGTACCTGAGGACCGTCCCGGCCCGCTGAGCGGAGGCCCTCCCGGCCGCCGTCCGGCCCGCCCTGCGGCCGGTTCCGACGGGCGTACGCTCAAGAGTACGAGCCGACGGAACCGACCGGAGGAGCGAGAACATGACCACCATGGCCGCACCGTCCGCCTTCGACGTCCGGGCCCTGCGCGAGGGCATCGAACGCGCCGACGCCGGGGCCCTGCTGGCGCTCTACGCGGACGACGCCGAACTGCGCGTGGTCGACCGCAAGACCCAGCCCAGCCACCCGCTGGTGATGCACGGCCGGGCCGAGATCGGCGCGATGCTCGACGACCTCTACGCCCGCGAGATGAGCCACACCCTGGAACAGGTGGTGGTCCAGGAGGACCGCCTCGCGTTCCTGGAGTCCTGCCGCTACCCGGACGGCGTCCGGGTGCTGGTCAGCTCCACCGCCGAGCTGCGCGACGGACGGATCGCCGACCAGACGTCCGTGCAGGTCTGGGACGAGAACGAACCGGCCAAGTAGGCTCGGAGCCATGATCCGCACCGCCCTCCCCTCCGACGTCCCCGTCGTCCACGCCATGATCCGCGAACTCGCGGACTACGAGAAGGCCGTCCACGAGATGGTCGCCACCGAGGAGCAGCTGCACGGCGCCCTGTTCGGCACCGACCCGGCGCTGTTCGGCCTGATCGCCGAGGACGACACCACCGGCGAGCCGGTCGGCTTCGCGCTCTGGTTCCTCAACTACTCGACCTGGCGCGGCACCCACGGGATCTACCTGGAGGACCTCTACGTCCGCCCGCAGGCCCGCGGCGGCGGCCACGGCAAGGCGCTGCTGCTGGAGCTGGCCCGGATCGCCGTCGAGCGCGGCTACTCCCGGATGGAGTGGTCGGTGCTGGACTGGAACACCCCCTCGATCAACTTCTACAAGTCGCTCGGCGCCGTGCCGATGGACGGCTGGAGCGTCTACCGGCTCACCGGGGACGCGCTCACCGCCGCCGGCGCCCGCTGAGACCGGCGCGCGGACGGCGCGCGCCGGAGGCGTGCGCAGGACCGGTGCAGACCACTGCCACCCTGCGTCGCGATGCCTTACCATGAGTGACTCCCGCACCGGGGCAGGAACGCGGTAACGTCTCGGGCGGACGGCGGCGTCCGGCCACCCCCCGAAGGGTATGACCGGTACGTACCGCACCACCCCTCTGGACAGTTGGGGCGAAGCAGTTGAGCCAAGCAACAGACAGTGCCGCGGCCACCGGCCCGGAAGCACAGCGCGTCACCCAGGAGGTGAGGGTGTCCCAGATCGACGGCGAGCCCGGAGTGCAGGACTTCGTGGAGGTCCGGCTGCCCGCGGCCGGGGCCTACCTCTCGGTCCTGCGCACGGCCACGGCGGGCCTCGCGGCCCGGCTGGACTTCACGCTGGACGAGATCGAGGACCTGCGCATCGCGGTCGACGAGGCCTGCGCCATCCTCCTCCAGCAGGCCGTGCCCGGCTCGGTCCTCTCCTGCGAGTTCCGGCTGGTCGGGGACTCCCTGAAGGTGATCGTCTCGGCACCCACCACCGACGGCCGGGCGCCCGAACGGGACACCTTCGCCTGGACGGTGCTCTCCGCGCTCGCGGGCGAGGTCGAGTCGGCGGTCGCCGAGGACAGGACCGTGTCGATCAGCCTGCACAAGAAGCGCGGCGGCCCCGCCGCCCACTAGGTCCGCCGCGGCAGCGCGGCAGCAGCACCGAACAAGGGCCGTCCGCCCGGCACCACCGGGCCGGACGGACGGCTCCCGGTACCGCCACCACCCGGCGGTACGACCAACGAGACGAACCGGGGCCGGCGGTCCCGGTGCTCCCGGAACGGAACGGGGGAATGGCCGTGAGTGATCTGGACCGTACCGGCCTCGCGACGGCGGGCCCTGCCGTACCGACCCAGGCGAGCGTTCCCGGCCTCGCCGCCAACGACGAAGCGCACCCGAAGGACGCCCACCGGATGAGCCAGCCGACCGAGCCGACGCCCCAGTCGTCGTCGCCCGATCAGTCGCCCCCGCCCGTGCCGTCGGCCGCGGACCTCCCGGACACCGGCCACCCGGGCCACGGACCGGACGCCGAGGGCTCCGAGGAGGCCGCCGAGGAGGCGGCGGAGGCGCTGCGCGCGGCGGTGCCCGCCCAGGGCCCGCAGCGCTCCGGCGCACCCGACCGCGAGGCGGCCCGGGCCCTGTTCGTGCGGCTCTCGGCGCTGCCCGAGGGCTCCCCGGAGCGCGTCGAACTGCGCAACCAGCTGGTGCGGATGCACATCCCGCTGGTCGAGCACCTGGCCCGGCGGTTCCGCAACCGCGGCGAGCCGCTGGACGACCTGACCCAGGTCGCCACCATCGGGCTGATCAAGTCGGTGGACCGGTTCGACCACGAGCGCGGGGTCGAGTTCTCCACCTACGCGACGCCGACCATCGTCGGCGAGATCAAGCGGCACTTCCGGGACAAGGGCTGGGCGGTCCGGGTGCCGCGCCGGCTCCAGGAGCTGCGGCTGTCGCTGACCACCGCGACCAGCGAGCTCTCCCAGCGGCACGGCCGCTCCCCCACGGTGCACGAGCTGGCCGAACACCTGGGGATCTCCGAGGAGGACGTCCTGGAGGGCCTGGAGTCCGCCAACGCGTACTCCACGCTGTCCCTGGACGTGCCGGACAGCGACGACGAGTCGCCGGCCGTCGCGGACACCCTGGGCGCCACCGACGAGGCGCTGGAGGGCGTCGAGTACCGCGAGTCGCTCAAGCCGCTGCTGGCCCAACTGCCGCCGCGCGAGCAGAAGATCCTGGTGCTGCGGTTCTTCCGGAACATGACGCAGTCCCAGATCGCCGCCGAGGTGGGCATCTCGCAGATGCACGTCTCCCGGCTGCTCGCCCGCACGCTGGCGCAGCTGCGGGAGAAGCTCCTCGTGGAGGAGTAGGAACGCGAACGGTGGAAGGCGGCGGCCCTCCGCGCTCAGCCCTCGTGCGGAGCGTAGAGGGCCGCCGTCGCCTTCGGGCTGAGCAGCGCGCCGATGCCGACCAGGCCGAGCAGGCCGATGCCCGTGCCGACCGCGACCATCGCCCCGCCGCTCTGCCACATGTAGTACGCCACCGGCAGGCAGATCGAGTTGGTCAGCACGGCCGGGCTGCGGCCCCAGCGGCGCAGCCTCAGCAGCGCCCTGGCGGCCAGCACCGGCGCCACGCCGAGCAGCACGATCACCAGGCCGCCGAACTCGTTCAGGGCGAGCTGCTTGGACTCGCCGGACAGCGCGGCGACCATGTCCCAGACGCCGACGACGACCAGCGCGGCGCCCTCCACGGCGGTGATGGCGGCGCCCAGGGTGAGGGCGGAGGGCCGGCCGGCGACGGGCGCGGGTACGGGTGCGGAGGATTCTGCGGTCACTCCAGCAGGGTAGCCGCCGGTTGGTCCGTACCGCCCCGTAGGCTGGGCCCATGCGCGCTCTCCTGGTCGTCAATCCGAAAGCGACCACCACCAGCGGTCGGACCAGGGACGTCCTGATCCACGCCCTGCGCAGTGACCTCAAGCTGGAGGTGGCGCAGACCGAGTACCGCGGTCACGCCCGCGATCTGGCCCGGGAGGCGGTGGAGGACGGCGCGGTCGACCTGGTGGTCGCGCTCGGCGGCGACGGCACCGTCAACGAGGTGGTCAACGGGCTGCTCTCGCACGGTCCGGGCGAGCGGGTGCCGCGGCTGGCGGTGGTCCCCGGCGGTTCGACCAATGTGTTCGCCCGCGCGCTGGGCCTGCCCAACGACCCGGTGGAGGCCACCGGCGTGCTGCTGGACGCGCTGGAGCACCGGCGCGAGCGCGGGATCGGGCTGGGCAAGGCGATGACCGAGGGGCTGCCGGACCGCTGGTTCACCTTCACCGCCGGCCTGGGCTTCGACGCCGGGGTGGTCGGCCGGGTCGAGGAGCAGCGCCGGGCGGGGCGCAAGTCCACCCACGCGCTCTACGTCACCCAGGCGCTCCGCCACTTCGTCACCCAACGTGAGCAGCGCAGATCAGGCCCGGTCTCGCTGGCGCTCGCGGGCCGCGAGCCGGTGCCGGGCCTGGTGCTGGCGATAGTCAGCAACACCTCGCCGTGGACGTTCCTGGGCAACCGCCCCGTCTACCCCTCCCCCCGCGCCTCCTTCGACTCCGATCTCGACGTCTTCGGCATCACCCGGATGACGGCGTTCGGCACGGCTCGAACGGTCCGTCAGATCCTGCGGTCGCACGGTCCTTCGAGCCCCGGCGACGCACCGTCCGGCCCTTCCGGGAAGCACGTCGTCTCCTATCACGACGTCCGCCACTTCACCTTGGTTTCGGAGGAACCGGTCCCGTTCCAGGTCGACGGGGACCACCTTGGATCCAGGAGTCGCGTCAGTTTCACAGGCGTACGGCGGGCACTGCGTGTGATTGTGTGACTAGAAGGGCCCTTCTCCCTTCTTCTCGAACGCACAAGCCCCCTTCACTCCATAGAAGTACCGGCTGTGAGCTAGGCGACACCGAAGAATCCAAAATTCCTTCCTGAAGGGGGTTGTATCCGGGCCCGAGGTTTGCGAACCTCTACATGGCGATCGGGACACATCGCAGCGACGGCAACCCTCGAAACCTGGGGGGCCGACCGCGGGGTGTCCCTCGAATCGCCGAATCCCTCCCCAGCACAGACCTCCCGGGCCCGATGGGCCTTTGGTCTCTTTTGCTGTTGCGGGATTCGTGAAAGCGTTCACATTCACAAGGACCATCGATGTGCCGACCGGGCAACCCCCGCCGGCAGGAGGAGTTGGACGACCATGGACTGGCGCCACCGCGCTGTCTGCCGCGAAGAGGACCCGGAGCTGTTCTTCCCGATCGGGAACACCGGTCCTGCTCTGCTGCAGATCGAGGAAGCCAAGGCCGTGTGCCGCCGCTGTCCGGTCATGGAGCAGTGCCTCCAGTGGGCCCTCGAGACCGGCCAGGACGCCGGCGTCTGGGGCGGCATGAGCGAGGACGAGCGCCGCGCCATGAAGCGCCGTGCCGCCCGCAACCGCGCCCGCACCGCCTGATTACACGCCGTAGTACCAGCAGTAACCGCAACACCGATCAACACATGATCACAGGCTTCGCCTGCACCTCCTGGTGAAGCCTTCCGCACCAAGGGCCTTGCTCGACGAGGCCCCGCGACACCGGCCCGCTCAGCCACTTGATACTGTTCACTTAGAGCAATATTGTGGAGCTGTGGCGCTCACCGTGTGCAACGCACCGGCTGGTGTCGCACCACCCAGAGCCCCCGTTCCGGCCGACTCCCCCCGACGGCCGGAACGGGTTGAGAGGCCCTGTCGACCCACCCCCCCCGGTCGACAGGGCCTCGTTTCTGTTTCTTGCGCCAGCTCTTCCGCCGGGCGCCCGGCGCGCAGCCCGGACGCACGCCCCCGGCGCACCTCGTCACCTCGTCACGCCTCAGCGCACCGGGATCTCCAGGACCACCTTGGTGCCGCCGTTCGGCCCGGCCACCATGTCGAAGGTGCCGCCCAGCTCCCCGGTGGCCAGCGTCCGGACGATCTGGAGCCCGAGGTTGCCCGCCTGCTGCGGGTCGAAGCCCTCCGGCATGCCCCGGCCGTCGTCCTGCACCGTGATCAGCAGGTACTCCTCCGGCCGGGCCCCGCCGTTCCAGCTGTCCGACCAGCCCATGCCGGTGGCCGGCGCCCGTCCGCGCAGCGCGCTGACCTCCAGGTTGCCGGAGGCGCTCGGGCCGAACGCGTGTTCGAGGGCATTCTGCAGCAACTCGGTCAGCACCATCGCGAGCGGGGTGGCCACCTCCGCGGAGAGGATGCCGAAGCTGCCGCTGCGGCGGGTCGCCACCCGGCCGTCCTGGGACAGCTCCATCACCATCGCCAGCACCCGGTCGGCGATCTCGTCGAAGGCCACCTGCTCGTCCAGCGCCTGGGAGAGCGTCTCGTGCACGATCGCGATCGAGCCGACCCGGCGCACCGCCTCGTCGAGCGCGGCCCGGCCGGACTCCGACTCCATCCGGCGGGACTGCAGGCGCAGCAGCGCGGCGACGGTCTGCAGGTTGTTCTTCACCCGGTGGTGGATCTCCCGGATGGTGGCGTCCTTGGTCATCAGCTCCCGGTCTCGCCGGCGCAGCTCGGTGACGTCCCGGCAGAGCACCAGGGAGCCGGTCAGGGTGCCCTTGGGCTTGAGCGGGATGGCCCGCAGGGTCACCACGCCGCCCTGGGCCTCGATCTCGGTCTGCCGGGGGGCCCAGCCGCTGGCCAGCTTCACCAGGGCCTCGTGCACGGCGGCCCGGGAGGGCGGGGCGAGGTCGGCGGTGGCGCGGCCGAGGTGGCTGCCGACCAGGTCGGTGGTGAGGCCGAGCCGGTGGTAGGCGGAGAGCGCGTTGGGGCTGGCGTAGGTGACGATGCCGTCGGCGTCGAGGCGGATCAGGCCGTCGCCCACGCGCGGGGCCGCGTCCATGTCGGCCTGCTCGACCCCGGGGAAGGGGAAGGCGCCGGCCGCGATCATCTGGGCGAGGTCGGAGGCGCTCTGCAGATAGGTGAGCTCCAGCCGGCTCGGGGTGCGCACGGTCAGCAGGTTGGTGTTGCGGGCGATCACGCCGAGCACCTTGCCCTCGCGCCGCACCGGGATGGACTCGACCCGGACCGGCACCTCCTCGCGCCACTCCGGGTCGCCCTCGCGCACGATCCGCCCCTCGTCGAAGGCGGCGTCCAGCAGCGGGCGCCGGCCGCGCGGGACGAGGTGGCCGACCATGTCGTCCTGGTAGGACGTGGGGCCGGTGTTGGGGCGCATCTGGGCGACCGAGACGTACCGGATGCCGTCCCAAGTGGGGATCCAGAGCACGAGGTCGGCGAAGGACAGGTCGGAGAGCAGCTGCCACTCCGAGACCAGCATGTGCAGCCACTCCACATCGGCACCGGTCAGGGTGGTGTGGCGGCGGACGAGTTCGTTCAGCGAGGGCACAGGGCGAGCGTAGCTCCAGGGGGGCGCGGAGGGCCCGCGCGCACCCCCGCCGGCGTGCGCCGCGCACCATTCCCCCCAGGTTGTCCAGACCAATTTCCGGCAAGGCCTGGACAACCCAGATTGGTCTAGTCCACAATGAAAGGGCACCAAGGAGAGGCAACCGCGCAACTGCCCTGACCGCGCGATGCCGCTCCTCGGTCGGTCGCCGCCGAACGAGGACCCCGCACAGTTCTCGATCGTCACCGGCGCCCGACGACAGCTCCGGGCCGCGGAGCCGCATGGGTTGAGGGTCCCGTGTCGGCGCCGTGGCCCGTAGTGTTTCCCGGACTCCCCCGCCCGTCGCGGGCCCCCGGAACGCAGGAACGCCGGAGCCCCCGTCCACACGCTGTGGACGGGGGCTCCGGCGTACGGCGGGCCGGGCGGCGCGTCAGTGGGTCTCGGTGACCTTGGCGAGCGCGCGCGGGGCGTCCGGGTCCTGGCCGCGGGCGATGGTGACCTCGTAGGCCAGCAGCTGCAGCGGCAGGATCTCCAGGATCGGCTGCACCTCCTCGGGCACACCGGCCGGCAGCGCGAAGCCCGCCGAGGCGGCCTCGACCTGTGCCTGCTGGCCGACCACGACCAGGTCGGCACCGCGGCCGCGCAGCCGGTCCAGGACGGGCTGCAGCGCCTCGCCGCCCTTGCCGTCCGGGACGATCGCGATGACCGGGGAGACGTTGTCGACCATGGCCAGCGGGCCGTGCAGCAGGTCGGCGCCGGAGAACGGGGAGGCCGGGATGTAGGTGGTCTCCATCAGCTTCAGCGCCGCCTCGCGGGCGGTCGGGTAGCCGTAGCCGCGCGAGGTGATGACCAGGCGCTGGGCGAAGCGGTAGCGCTCGGCCAGGGCCTTGACCTCGTCCTGGCGGGCCAGGATGCCGGCCGCCAGCTCGGGCAGGGCCTTGGCGGCCGCGCCGTCGCCGCCGCGCAGGCCCTCGATCAGCAGGTAGAGGGCGAGCAGCTCGGCGGTGTAGGTCTTGGTGGCGGGCAGCGCCTTCTCCGGGCCGGCCAGCACGTCGATGTGGAACTCGGAGACCTCGGCCAGCGGCGAACCGGCGTTGTTGGTGACCGCCAGGGTGATGGCACCGGCCTCGCGGGCCGCCTTGGTGGAGGCGACGAGGTCCGGCGAGCCGCCCGACTGGCTGACGGTGATCACCAGCACGTCGGTCAGGTCCGGCTTGGCACCGTAGGCGGTGGTGGTGGACATCGAGGTCAGGCCGGCCGGCTTGCCCAGCAGGATCTCGATCAGGTACTTCGCGTACAGCGCCGCGTTGTCCGAGGTGCCGCGCGCGGTCAGGAGGACGAACCGCGGGTTGCGGGCGGCGATCCGGGACGCGATCTCGAAGATCCTGGGGGCGCCCTCGTCGAGGATGCGCTGCAGGACGGCCGGCTGCTCGGCCATCTCCGCCGCCATGATCCGGCCAGGGACGGTCTGCGTGTCGGACATCGTGGGTGGGCCTCCGATGAGATGGTTCCACCCCGACCGGGCGGGAATGCCCGGCGGGGACCTCTACGGCGGCGAGTCCGCACACTCGCTGCGGTGAATGCTGCGGCAATCCTACGGGGGCCGCCCGCCCGGGGCACATCCGAGGAGGCGGTCACGGCAGGTCCGGCGGCCTGCGGCGCGCGCGGAGCCCCTCCCGGCGGTGCGGGGAGGGGCTCCGGCGTCCCGGGCCGGCCGGCGGCTCAGCCGGCCTTGTTGATCAGCTGGTCGATGGCGGCGTCGGCCTCCTTGGTGGCCTGGTCCACCGACTTGCCGCGCAGGATGGCGGTCAGCATGTCGGGCAGGATCTTCTGCTTCTCCACCAGGCCCCAGCCGGGGGCCAGCGGGGTGAACCAGGCGTCCGGCACCGCGTTGGCCGCGGCGGCGGTGGCCGGCTTGCTCTTCAGCGGGGCCAGCTGGGTGAGGTTGTTCGGCAGGATGTCCTTGTCGGCCAGCGCCTGCTCGGACTTGGCGCTGGTGAACATCCGGACCCAGTCGGTGGCCAGCGCCGCCGTGGGCGACTTCGCGGTGACCGCCAGGGCCGAGCCGCCGATGAAGGTCGGCAGCGGCTTGCCGCCCGGGCCGGGCATGGTGGCGACCTTCACCGAGTCCTTGAGGTTCGGGTCGCCGGTGACCGGCGCGGCCACGCTGGCCGCCTCGAAGCCGTTGCCGTAGAAGGCCGCCGCGTGGCCGCGGGCCATCGCCTCGTACTGGTTCTGCTCGTTGACCGCCTGGTCGCCCTTGTTGTACTTGCGCACCAGGTCGACGAAGTGGGTGATGCCCTGCTGGGACTTGGGGTCGCTCAGGGTGCCGTGCCAGGTGCCGCCGCTGTCGAAGCGGGCGATGGCACCGCCGTACGCGGAGACGTAGCTCATCGCGGCGTACCAGTACGGGCCGGGCAGGTACATCGGGGAGAACGTCCGGTCGGCCTTGTTCTTGTCCGCGATCTTGTCGAGCGCCGCACGCAGCTCGTCCTCGGTCTTGGGGAACTCGGCGTTGCCGGTGGCCTGCTGGAAGGCGGTGGAGTTGTAGATGGCGACCCGGGCGCCGGCGTAGTACGGCACGCACCAGAGCTTGTCCTGGTAGGTGCAGGTGTTGGCGAGCGCCGTGATCCAGGTGTCCGAGTTGTCGAAGGTCGTGCGCTCCACCGGTGCCAGCGCGCCGGAGAGCACGTACTTCATGGTCTCGGTGTTGCCGAGTTCCACCACGTCCGGGGCGTTGCCGTCGGTGATCGCCTGGTCGAGCTTGGCCACCTTGTCGGCCCAGCCCTGGTAGGCGAGCTTCAGGGTGACGTTCGGGTACTTGGCGGCGAAGTCGTCGTTGACCCGCTGGACGAGGTCGGGCCAGCTCTTCTGGGCGTCGTCCATCAGCCAGACCGTGACGGTACCGGTCGCGGCCTTCGGGTCCGCCGAGGCGGCCTTGGCGTCTCCCGACGCCGAGCCGCCCGAGGAACACGCCGTCAGTCCGGCGGCCAGCGCCATGATGCCGACCGTCGCCATGAACCGACGCTTTCTCACGCCATCCTCCGAGGGTGTTAGTGCTTTGTGCCCGCCGGCGGCGCGCCGGCGCCCGACGGGACGGTGTCCGGGGAGGGGCGGCGAAGAGCTTAGGGGTGGGCCAATACCACATCCGGCGAAATTGAAATTCGAACCGGATGAAGTGGAGCCTGGCCTAGACCACAGTTGGTGTCAACGCCAAATGGCCTGGCGGTCAAGGCCGTTGCAGACCTGTTGTACCGCGTGGCGATCAGTCGCGCGGCGATCACCCTAGGTAGAACTTAAGGCTCCCTTAAGGGCGATTTGAGGGAACATCGTCAGATCGCGAAATCGCAGGTCACACGGCATGCCCCGGGCGGAGAACGCAGCGGGCCCGCCATGCGACATGCGCATGACGGGCCCGCTGGGACGGATGCCTCGGGGCACCCGGTGCGACGGTCCGACGGGGACTCAGCCGATCGCCCCCGGCTGTCCGGTGAGCACCTCGACGGCGGCCAGCCCGCAGACCCGGGCGGCGCCGTGGGTGGCGATGTACAGCGCGCCGGACGGCTCGGACTGCGGCAGGCCCATCTCGACCACCGCGGCGTCCGGGCGGGCCGCCACCAGGCGGGCCAGCGCGGCCGACATCCACGCGTGGCGGTGGGCGTCGCGGACCACCAGCACCAGACGGCGGCCGGCGGCCTCGGCCAGCACCTCGGAGACCACCGTGTCCAGCACCGCGGCCTCGGCGGCCTCCGAGCCGACCTCGCGGGTCCGGGTACCCGGGAAGCGGTCGGCCAGCATGCCGGCCACGCCCCACGGGGTGACGTCGCCGACGGCGATGTTGGGCTCCGAGGAGAACGACGCCACGTACGGGCGCTCGGTCACCGGCAGGACCTCCCGGCCCGGCGCGCGGACCACCCGCAGCGCCCGGCGGGCCGCCCGCAGGCCGACCGCGAGGTCCGCCTCCGGCCGCTCGCCCTGCGCCGCGATCCGGGCCCAGCTGCCGAGCGCGCGCACCCGGGCGGCCGCGTCGGCGAGCCGCTCCTCCGGGAGCCGGCCGGACTGCACGCCCGCCACGATGGCGTCACGCAGCATCAGCACGGTGTCCTCGTCGGCCAGTCCGCCGCCCACGCAGATCGCGTCCGCGCCGGCCGCCAGGGCCAGCACGGTGCCGTCGCCCATGCCGAAGGTGTCGGCGATGGCGCCCATCTCGATCGCGTCGCTGACGATCAGGCCCTGGTAGCCCAGGCCGCCGTCCTCGGGGGCCGCGCGCAGCAGGTCGCGCAGCACGGCCGGGCTGAGCGTGGCGGGCAGCTTGGGGTCGAGCGCCGGGACCATGATGTGGGCCGTCATCACGGCCTTGGTGCCGGCGGCGATCGCGGCCTGGAACGGGATCAGGTCGCGCGAGCGCAGCACGTCCAGGTCGACGTCGATGACCGGCAGGCCGTGGTGCGAGTCGACGGCGGTGTCGCCGTGGCCGGGGAAGTGCTTGGAGCAGGCCGCGACACCGGCCGACTGCAGGCCCTCCACCCAGGCGGCGGTGTGCCGGGCGCACAGCTCCGGGTCGGCGCCGAAGGAGCGCACGCCGATGACCGGGTTGCGCGGGTTGGAGTTGACGTCCGCGGTCGGCGCCCAGTTGTAGTTGACGCCGGCGGCGGCCAGCGCGCGGCCCAGCTCGCGGGCGACGTCACGGGTCAGCGCCGGGTCGTCGATGGCGCCGAGGGCGAGGTTGCCCGGCCAGGACGAGCCGGAGCCCGCCTCCAGCCGGGTGACGTCGCCGGACTCCTCGTCGATGGCGATCAGCAGGTCGGGGTTCTCGGCCCGCAGCGCGGCGGTGAGCGCGGCGAGCTGGGCGAGGTCGGCCACGTTGCGGTCGAACAGCGCGACCGAGCCCAGACCGGCCGCCAGGTGGCGGCGCAGCCACTCCGGCGGCTCGGTGCCGACGAAGCCGGGCTGCAGGACGGTCAGCGCGTCACGGTGCAGCTGGTCCGAGGCCGGGAGGGTGGGAACGAGGATGCTCACGGGGGATCAGCCCTTCACGGCGCCGTCGGTGAGGCCACCGACCGCCTTGCGCTGCAGGAAGACGAACAGGATCAGCACCGGGATGGCGAACAGCGTGGACGCGGCCATGGTGGCACCCCAGTCGTTGCCGAAGGCGGTCTTGAAGGAGGACAGCCACAGCGGGAGGGTCTGCCCGTGTCCCTCCTCCTTGTTGAGGATCAGGACGAGGGGGAACTCGTTCCACGCGGTGATGAAGCCGAACAGCGAGGTCGACATCAGGCCGGGGGCCAGCAGCGGGAAGATCACCTTCACGAAGGCCTGGGTGCGGGTGCAGCCGTCCACCATGGCCGACTCCTCCAGCTCCTTGGGCACCGCGGCGATGAAGCTGCGCAGCGTCCAGATCGTGAAGGGCAGGACCATCATCATGTAGAAGAGGGTCAGCGGCAGCAGGCTGTTCAGCATGTCGTTGTCGCGCGAGATCATGTAGACCGCGATGGTCATGACCTCCCAGGGCGCCATCTGCGCGGCCATCACGACCAGGACGAAGCCCTTGCGGCCGCGGAACTTCATCCGGGCGATGGCGAAGGACGCGAGCGTCGCGATCACCAGGGAGGCCAGGACGGCGCCGATGGTGACGACGAAGCTGTTGGTGACGTACGTCCAGAAGTGCTTGGCGTTGATCGCGGTGACGTAGTGGTCCATGGTCCCCTTGAAGGGGATGAAGACCGGCGTCTTGCTGATGATGTCGCCGTCCTTCTTGAAGGACGTCGCGACCATCCAGTAGACGGGGAAGATGAAGAAGACGAACAGGACGCCCGCGAGCACGTTCGGCCAGCTACGTCCGATGAGTGAGCGCCTCACAGCTCGTCCTCCTGCTTGAGCATGATGCGGAAGTAGTACGCCATGAGCACACCCAGCATCAGGATGGTAAGCACGGCGATCGCGGAGCCGATGCCGTAATGCTGGCCCGAGGACCCCTCCAGGTAGGCGTGCACGGGCAGGTTCCGGGTCAGGTTCTCGGGACCGCCGCCGTTGATCGCGTAGACCTGGGTGAAGGCCTTGAAGACCCAGATGACCTCAAGGAAGCTCGTGGCCAGGAAGAAGGGCTTCAGGCTGGGGAAGACCACCGAGCCGAAGATCTTGAAGGCGCCGGCGCCGTCCATCCGGGCGGCCTCGTACAGCTCCTTCGGGATGGTGGTGAGACCCGCGTACATGTTGAACGCGACGAAGGGGATCGACTGCCAGACGATCAGCAGGATGATCACGAAGAACGTCGAGTACTGGTCGCTCATCCAGTTGTAGTCGGCCATCGAGTGCCAGCCGAGCTTGTCGAGGAACCAGTTGACGACGCCCCACTGCTGGTCGAACAGCCAGGTGTAGACGGTGGTCGCGGCGACCACCGGCATCGCCCAGGCCATCAGCAGACCGACCGACAGCACCAGGCGCATCTTCTTGCCGAGGCGGTTGAGCAGCAGGCCGACCAGGGTGCCGCCGACCATGATCAGCACGACGTTCACCAGGGTGAAGGCGACCGTGCGCCCGGTGACCGACCAGAAGTCCGGGTCGGTCAGCTGCTCCTTGTAGTTGTCGAAGCCGTTCCACTCCGTCACGTGCGTGACGAGCTGACGCTTGTTGAGGTTCTGGAACGACAGCAGCACCGTCTTCACGAGCGGCCAGCCCAGCAGGGCGATCGTCGCCACGGTGGCCGGCAGCAGCAGCAGGTAGGGGGCGGCCTTGGCGCCGAAGCTCCGGCCGTCCGCCGATCTGCCCCTCTTCGGGGTGCCCTTGGCGCCGCCACCCGCGGCGCTCGTCTCGATACTGGCCACAGCAGCCTTCCCTGAATCCGGAGACTGTGTGTGCACCCGCCCGGAATGCACAGCCATCGTTCTCACTTCCTCATAACCCGACCACGACGGACAGGCGCCGCCCACCGGCCCCCCGCCGGGAGCCGGTGAGCGACGCCGCTCGATTGCTTACTGCTTCTGGTTGAGCCGCTTCGCGATCTCGTCGTCGTACTTCTTCGCGGTGGCCGTGTAGTCGCCACCCTGGAGGGCCGCGGTCAGGAACTCCTTGATCGGGTTCGGCTTGTCCTCGACGCTGGCCCAGTTCGGGGTGTTCGGGGTGATCGCACCCTGCTCGGCGGCCGGCACGGCGGCCTTCGCGAAGTCACCGGTGACCTGGCTGCTCAGCGACTTCTTGTTCGGGATGTTGCCGGCGGCCGCGACCAGGCCCTCGTTCTTGTCGTTGAGGGCGACCTTCAGGAAGTCCTTGGCCATGTCGGTGTTCTTGCTGTTCTGGGCGATCGCCAGGTTCGAGCCACCGAGGAACACGCCGGAGGGCTTGTCAGCGGTCTTGCCCGGCAGCGGGAAGAAGCCGATCTTGCTCGCCGACAGCTCCTCCTCCTTCGGGAGCTCCCAGCCGAGGCCGATCATGGCGCCGACGTCACCCTTGGCGAAGACGTCCTTCTGCTGCGGGGTGGCCTCGTCCTTGTCCTTCGGGGCCTTCGAGAAGCTCTGCAGCTTCTGGTAGGTCTCGAAGGCCTTCTTCGCCTCGGGCGAGGACAGGCCGCCGACCCACTTGTCGCCGTCCTTCTTGGCGATCTGGCCACCCTCGCTGTGGAGGAGGCCGAAGTAGACGTACCACTCCTGGCCCGGCATGTAGATCGCGTCGTTGACGCCGGGGGTGGCCTTCAGCTTCTCAAGGTCGGTGTAGAACTCCTCGAGGGTCTTCGGCGCGTCCTTCAGGCCGGCCGCGGCCCAGAGGTCCTTGTTGTAGGCGACCACGCGGTTGGAGACCCACCACGGGGCGGCGTACTGCTTGCCGTCGAGGATGGCGGCCTCGTTCTGGTTGTCGGCCCAGTCGCTGCCGCCGAGGTACGCCTTGTCCTTGGTGATGTCGAGCAGGCCGCCCGAGGCCGCGTAGCCCGCGGTCTGGGTGTTACCGACCTCGACGACGTCGACCGAACCCTCGGAGAGCGCCGCGGTGATCTTCTGGCCGATGCCGTCCCACTGCTGCTCCTGGAACTCGAGCTTCGAGCCGGGGTAGGTGGTCTCGAACTCGGTCTTGACCGAGTCGGTCCAGCCCTTCGGGGCCGAGCCGCTCATGAGCCACACCTTGAGCGTCTTGCCGTTGTAGTCCTTCTTGCCCGAGGCGGCGGTCGACGTGCCCGAGTCGCCGCCCTCCTTCTTGGCGTCCGAGCCACAGGCCGCGAGACCAACAACCATGGCCGCGACGCCGACCGCCGCGATGAGCTGACGCTTCACGCCATCCTCCTGAGGGATGCCTGGTTACCCCCGTCGGGTGGCAGCGGCATACCCACGCGAAGTGGGAGGAATGGTGCCGCGGACTCCAGCGAACGGGTGGGGGGATTCATAGTGACCGGCCTAGTGGTGTAGACCAGATGCCTGGAGCTTGGCCTAGACCAATGGGCCTGTCAACGGCTGTTCGACCGATCCGGACCACCCGTTATCAAGCCGACACCGCACATCGTTCATCGCGTGATGAGGTATTCGTTCCGTAGCCATACATGCAACGATGTGAGCCGTTAATCATGTGGTGGGGCTTCGCGAGAGCTCTGCGAGAAGCGGGAGACAGGTCCGATGAGCAGCGACGGGGGCAGCACGGCCCAGGTCAACGACCCCCAGGTGAAGAATCCCGTCACCCAGGGCGGCGGGGACCCGACCGCCCGGGTGCCGAAGTACTACGGCCTGAAGCGCCACCTGCTGCAGCTTACCGAGACCCAGCCCGCCGGCACCCCGGTTCCTCCCGAACGGGCACTGGCGGCGCAGTTCGACACCTCCCGCACCACCGTCCGGCAGGCCCTGCAGGAGCTGGTCGTCGAGGGCCGGCTGGAGCGCATCCAGGGCAAGGGCACCTTCGTCGCCAAGCCCAAGGTGGCCCAGGCCCTCCAGCTCACCTCCTACACCGAGGACATGCGGGCCCAGGGCCTGGAGCCCACCTCCCGGCTGATCGAGATCGGCTACATCTCCGCCGACGAGCGGCTGGCCCCCCTGCTGGACATCAAGCCCGGCGGCCGGGTGCTGCGGATCGAGCGCCTGCGGCTGGCCAACGGCGACCCGATGGCCATCGAGGTGGCCCACCTGTCCGCCAAGCGCTTCCCCGCCCTGCGCCGCAACCTGGCCAAGCACAACTCGCTCTACACCGCCCTGCGCGAGGTCTACGGGGTGACCGTGGCCGAGGCCGAGGAGACCATCGAGACCACCCTCGCCAACCCCCGCGAGGCCGGGCTGCTCGGCTCCGACCTCGGGCTGCCGATGCTCCAGCTCTCCCGGCACTCCTTCGACCCGGACGGCGACCCCGTCGAGTGGGTGCGCTCCATCTACCGCGGCGACCGCTACAAGTTCATCACCCGGCTCAAGCGGCCAGAGTAGCCCGGCCCGGCACGGACACGCCCCGGGGCCCCGGCGCGCGAGGAGCGCGCGCCGGGGCCCGTTGCACGCTCCCGGCGCGCGGAGGATCCGGATGGCGGGAAGTTGCCCCGGATCCAGTGACACGGATCACGCGATGCTCTAGATTCCGCAACCGTACTGACTGCCGATCACCAGTGGTGCTGCTCGGCGGACCCACGGGGGCGCGCGGTGCACCCGGGGGTTGCGGCGCCGGCGAGGTGAACCCTCCGAAGCGGAGCCGAACCATGTCGTCAGACCTCACCGACCGACCTGTCATGCCCGAGCCAGAAGAGCCCGGACCCCCCGGCCCCCCGGCGGTCACCCCCGAGCGGGTGCTGGCCGCGCTCGCCCTGCTGGTGCCGATCGTCGCGATGCTCTGGGTGGGCTCGTACGACAAGCCCGAGCCCGAGGCGGGCGGCGTCCCCTTCTTCTACTGGTACCAGTTGCTCTGGGTCCCGGTGTCGGCCGTCTTCACGGTCAGCGCCTACCTGCTGATCGACCGGGACGAGAAGGCCCGCCGGGCCGCCCGCGCGGCGCGGAAGGCGGGTGGCGCCCGGTGAACGGCGTCAACGTGCCCGCGCTGGTGGTGTTCGTCCTCTTCTTCCTGCTGGTCACCGTGATGGGCTTCCTGGCCTCCCGGTGGCGGCGCGCCGACAACGCGCTCCACCTGGACGAGTGGGGCCTCGGCGGGCGCAGCTTCGGGACCTGGATCACCTGGTTCCTGCTCGGCGGCGACCTCTACACCGCCTACACCTTCATCGCCGTCCCCGCCGCCGTCTACGCGACCGGCGCCGCGGGCTTCTTCGCCGTCCCCTACACGATCGTCGCCTACCCGCTGGTCTTCCTCTTCCTCCCCCGGCTCTGGTCGGTCTCCCGGGTGCACGGCTACGTCACCCCGGCCGACTTCGTGCGCGGGCGCTACGGCTCCCGGCCGCTGTCGCTGGTGGTCGCGCTGACCGGCATCCTCGCCACCATGCCGTACATCGCGCTCCAGCTGGTCGGCATCCAGGCGGTGCTGGACGTGCTGGGCGTCGGCGGGGGCGCGAGCTCCAACTGGTTCGTCAAGGACCTGCCGCTGTTCATCGCCTTCGGCGTGCTCGCCGCGTACACCTACTCCTCGGGGCTGCGCGCGCCGGCCCTGATCGCCTTCGTCAAGGACACCCTCGTCTACCTGGTGATCATCGTCGCGGTGATCTACATCCCGATCCGGCTCGGCGGCTACGGCCACATCTTCGACGCGGTCGGCGAGCGGTTCGGCGGCCCCGGGTCGGGCGGTTCGCTCACCCTGCCGGAGAACAAGCAGTGGACGTACGCGACGCTGGCGCTCGGCTCCGCGATGGCGCTGTTCCTGTACCCGCACTCGGTGACCGGCGTGCTCGCCTCCAGGTCCCGCAACACCGTGCGCCGGAACATGGCGATCATGCCCGCGTACTCGCTGATGCTGGGGCTGCTGGCGCTGCTCGGCTTCATGGCGATCGCGGCCGGGATCGGCAAGGGCGACAAGGGCTTCAACACCCAGCTCTCGGTGCCGCAGCTGTTCGAGAACATGTTCCCCGACTGGTTCACCGGGGTCGCCTTCGCGGCCATCGGCATCGGCGCGCTCGTCCCGGCGGCGATCATGTCCATCGCGGCGGCGAACCTGTTCACCCGCAACGTCTACAAGGAGTTCCTGAAGCCCTCCGCCACCCCGGCCGACGAGACCCGGATCGCCAAGCTGGTCTCGCTGCTGGTCAAGGTCGGCGCGCTGGTCTTCGTGCTCGGCATGGACAAGCAGGCGGCGATCAACCTCCAGCTGCTCGGCGGCCTGTGGATCCTGCAGACCTTCGTCCCGATCGTCGGCGGCCTGTTCACCCGCTGGTTCCACCACTGGGCGCTGCTCGCGGGCTGGGCGGCCGGCATGGTCTACGGCACCTGGAAGGCCTACGGGATCGCCAGCCCCAAGACCAAGCACTTCGGCGGGAACGCCGCCGAGATCCCCGGCATCGGCGAGACCGGCTACATCGGGCTCACCGCCTTCGTCCTCAACCTGCTGGTGTCGGTGGCGCTCACGCTGGTCCTGCGCGCCGTCAAGGCGCCGGACGGGCCCGACGAGACCCGGCCGGGTGACTACAGCGCCGAGGGTGGCGGGGAGGAGCCGGAGAACGCGCCGGAGCCCGTGGCGGCGCACTGATACGCCTTGCGCGCCCTGTGGTCGCGCCGTCTCCCCGGTCAACACTGGAGGGGGCGGCGCGATCATATGTATGAACAGCCGGGTGCATGGGGCACCACACGCAGGGCACCAACCAGACCGGACCGGCAACCGGCCGGCAACTGATCGACCCACGGGGAGCGGCGGCAATGGCAGAACTCGGCACCACCCTCAACGGCCAGCACCACACCGACGGACGGCACCGGTCGGCCGCCCCGCACCGGAGCGCGGGCACCGTCGCGGGCACCGCGGCCACCGCGGCCACCGGGCTGCCCCCCGTCCCCTCCGTCCTGATCGCCACCCGCCACGGCGAGTCCACCGCCAACGTCGAGTTCCAGCTCGCCGATGCGGCCGGCGCGCTCACCGTGCCGATCAGCAGCCGGGACGCCGACATCCCGCTCTCCCTGCACGGCCAGCAGCAGGCGCACGCCCTCGGCCGCTGGTGGGCGGCGCTGCCCGGCGCCGACCGGCCGCGCAGCGTCTGGTGCTCGCCCTACGTGCGCACCGCCGAGACCGCCCGGATCGCGCTCGCCCAGGCCGCCGGACTCGGCGCCGTCCCGGTCTCGCTCGCCGTCCGCTACGACGAGCGGCTGCGCGACCGCGAGCTCGGCGTCCTGGAGATGCTGCCGAAGGCCGCCATCGAGACCGACCACCCCGGGGAGGCGGCCCGGCGGCGGAAGATGGGCGAGCTGTACTACCGGCCGCCCGGCGGCGAGTCCTGGGCCGACGTGGCCCTGCGGGTGCGCAGCGTGCTGCGCGACATCTGTGCGGAGGAGGCCGGCCGGCCGGTCCTGGTGGTCGCGCACGACTGCACGGTGCTCATGCTCCGCTACGTGCTGGACCGGCTCACCGAGGAGCAGCTGACCGCCCTGGAGCCGGTGCGCAACTGTTCCGCGAGCGTCTGGCGGGCCGAGGGCGGCCGGCTGCGGCCGGACCGCTGGAACCAGACCGGCCACCTGGAGGACGCGGGCTGACCCGCGGGTCCCGGGGGCGCGCCGCGGGCTCCAGACCCTAGACGCGGTCGGCGACCGCCGCGGCGGGCTCGGCGAAGCAGCGGCGGTAGGCCAGCGGGGTGGTGCCCAGCCGGCGGCCGAAGTGGTGGCGCAGGGTGGCCGCGTTGCCGAAGCCGCAGCGGGCGGCGATGGCGTCCACCGGCTCGGTGGTCGACTCCAGCAGCCGCTGGGCGAGCAGCAGCCGCTGCCCGATCAGCCAGCGGTGCGGGGTGGTGCCGGTCTCCTGCTGGAAGCGCCGGGCGAAGGTGCGCGGCGACATGTGGACCCGGGCGGCCAGCTGCTCGACGGTCGACTCCTCGTCCAGGTGGTGGCGCATCCAGTCGAGCAGCGGGGCCAGCGACTCGCCGTCGCCCTCCGGCAGCGGCCGGTGCACGAACTGGGCCTGCCCGCCCTCCCGGTGCGGCGCCACCACCATCCGGCGGGCGATCCCCCGGGCCACCTCGGCGCCCTGCAGCTTGCGCACCAGGTGCAGACAGGCGTCGATGCCGGCCGCCGTCCCGGCGGAGGTGATCACCGGGTCGTCGTCCACGTAGAGGACGTCCGGCTCGACGGTGGTCCTCGGATGGCGGGCGGCCAGTTCGGCGGTGTACCGCCAGTGCGTGGTGGCCCGGCGGCCCTCCAGCAGCCCGGCGGCGCCGAGCGCGAAGGCGCCGCTGCAGATGGACAGCGCCCGGGCGCCGCCCTCGACGGCCGCCCGCAGCGCGTCCAGCAGCGGCGCCGGGTACTCACCGCGCAGCGAGCTGGCGGTGACCACCACCAGGTCCGCGACGGCGAGGCGTTCGGGCCCGTGCGGGACGTCGACGGCGAAGCCGGCGTGGGTGCGGTGCGGGCCCGGGCGGGCGCCGGCGATCGCGAAGTCGTAGGCGGGAAGCCCGTCGTCGCTGCGGTCCAGCCCGAACACCTCGCAGGCGACGCCGAGTTCGAAGGGGTGGACATCCTCCATGACGACGGCCACGACGTTCTTCAGCATGCCGCCAGGGTAACCCGCCGGCTGGCAGTTTTTCGATGTCATCGGGCATTCCTGCCACTCGCCCCGGAGTCGCGCCGGGGCGAAGGTGGAGCCATGGATTCCGACACGCTCGCCAGCGCACTCGCCCTGCTCGGGGCCGTCGGCGGCTTCGGCCTGCTCGGCGGCCTGATCGGGCGCGAGGTGGCACAGCAGAGGGCCACCGGGCGCGACAACTGGCACCGCCCCGGCGGCTACCCCGCCGACCCCGCCCTGCCCGACCGGCTCCACGGCACCATGCCCGCCGCCTCGCTCCGCCCGTCCGCCGACCCCGCCGCCGACCCCGCCACCGCCCACGTCCCCGTCCGCACGGCCACCACCACCGCCACCACCGCCGTCGCCACCGCTGTCGCCGGCACCGCCACCGGCGTCGTCGCCGAAGCGGAGGCCCGCACCCCGCTCAGTGCCGTCCCGCGGGATTCCGGCACACTGGCCGGATGGACATCGTCATCCGCCGGGCCCGCGCCGAGGAGTTCGAGGAAGCCGGCCGCATAACCGCCGAGGCCTTCGTCGGCGACGGCTTCACCTCCCCCGAGGGTCCGTACGTGCACCGGCTGCGCGACGCGGCCACCCGGGCCGCCGAGGCCGAGCTGCTGGTCGCGGTGGACGCGGCCGACGGGACGCTGCTCGGCACCGTCACCTTCGCGGTCGGCGGCACCCCGTGGGCGGACATCGCCACCCCCGAGGAGGGCGAGATCCGGATGCTCGCCACCGCCCCGGCCGCCCGCGGGCGCGGCGCCGGCGAGGCCCTGGTGCGCGCCGCGCTCGCCCGCAGCCGCGAGCTCGGACTGACCGGCATGGCGTTCTCCACCCAGCCTGAGATGACCACCGCGCACCGGATCTACGAGCGGGTCGGCTTCCGCCGCGACCCGGGGCGCGACTGGTCGCCGGTCCCGGGCGTCGACCTGATGGTCTACAGCACGACCTTCTGACCGGTCACCCGGTCCGGCGCTCCAGCAGCACCAGCCGCAGGTGCGGCAGGTACTCGGTGCGGACCGTGCGGAACCCGTTCAGCTCCTTCGCCACCTTGTCCGGGACGGCACCGAACGGCCGGCGGTCCGCGCCGGACACCAGCAGCCAGATCCGCCGGGTGCCGGCCAGGCAGCGGGCCGGCTCCTCGCACTCCAGCGCGCCGAAGCTGCCGGCCTGCTCCGCGGACACCCGCTGGAGCACGTCCGCGGGCGCCGGCCGCCCGCGCAGCTCGTAGGCCAGCGACCGGCGCAGCGAGCTGCCCGGCTCGTACACCACGCCGTCGCCGGGGCGCACCCCCTCGCCGATCAGCCGGGCGGCGGCCCGGGCGTCCGCCTCGCCGGGCAGGTCGTCGCGCACGGTGGCCTGGGCGGGCCAGGCGAGCGCGACGGCCAGCGCGACGGCCGCGGCCAGCGGGGCCGGCCCGGCCACCCAGCGCGGCGGGGTGCGGGAGGCGGTGAACCGGGCGACCAGGCCGGGCAGCCGCCCGACCGCCTCGGCGACCAGCAGGGTCCAGGCGGGCACCGTGAAGAGCAGGTAGCGGGCGAGGAACAGGTGCAGCCAGTGCGCCGTCCCCAGGGTCAGCAGCACCGGCAGCAGCGCCCAGCAGATCAGCAGGCCGGCGCCCTGCTGGCGCAGCACCAGCAGGCTCACCGCGCCCACCACGCCGACCACCAGCAGGGTCCAGCCGAGCGCGGCGGACCCGGCCAGGTCGGTGACCAGCGCGCCGAGGTCGTCCCAGTCGCGCTCGTTCCAGGCGATCTGCCCGCTCTGCCCGGCGCCGAGCAGCAGCAACGGGCTGAGCAGCAGCACCGCGCCCGCCGAGGCCAGCGCCCAGCGGCCGGGCAGCACCCAGCGGGTGCCGTCGTCGGCGGCGGCCGGCGTGCGGCGGAACTCGCGGACCACCAGCAGCAGGTGGCCGGGCAGCACCATCAGCGTCACCACGTGGGTCAGCCCCATGGCGACCACGGTGAGCCCGTAGCCGGCCCAGGCGAGCAGCGCGGCGCGCGGCGCGGCCGGCACCGCCCCCGGACGGTCCTGGACCAGCCGGGTGAGCAGCAGGGTGCTGCCGACGGCCGCCAGCACCGCGAAGGCGTACGGGCGGGCGTCCTGGCCGTACCAGGTGATCGCCGGGCAGAGGGCGAACAGCAGGCCGCCGAGCAGCCCGGCCCGGGGCGAGAGCAGCCGCCGGCCGAGCAGGGCCAGGCAGCCGGCGGCGGCGGCCGTGGCGAGCGCCGAGGGCAGCCGCAGGGCGGCCTCGGAGTCCCCCGCGACGGCGATCCACAGATGCAGCAGCACGTAGTAGGGCGCCAGCACCAGGTCCATGTTCCCGAGCAGCGCGCCGAGGTCGGACCAGGACAGCGTGGCCGCCCACCAGGAGGCGTGCTCGTCCCGCCAGAGCTGGCGGTCCCCGAGGCCGTAGAGGCAGAGGGCCAGGGCCAGCAGCACCGGCGGCAGGGCGACGGCGAGCGCGGCGCGCCACTGCGGGGCCCGCTCGTCGGCGTCCGGCACGGCGGAACCGCGCGGCACGGCGGCGCGCGGCGGCGCCCCCGGAACGGGCGGCGCGGGCGGCGCGGGCGGGAACGCGGGCATCGGCGGGTGGCTCGGTTCCGGCGGCAGGTTCGCCGAGCCGTCCGTCGCCTGTATCGGGGTGGTCATCGCTACTGTTTGACCCAGATCCGGTAGTACCCGGTTCCACCGACGTGTGTGAAGGGAATGCGTCCGAGCAGCCGGTAGTGCGGGCTCCGGGCGATCGCGTCGGCCACCACCCGGTCGGTGTCCGGGGTGGCGACGCCGTCGAGCACCACGAGGTCGAACCAGCCGTCGGCGATGGCGCTGCGGTAGCCGTCGTCACCGGTGTGCAGCGCGCCCGCCTGGTCGACGTACCCGATGCCGTAGGTCGAGGTCCACTGACTCTGCAGCGTCAGGTCGCTGGTGTAGTAGACCGGGACGTTGTCGGCCGAGGCCAGGTAGCGGCCGGTGCTGGTGACGTGCTGGCGCACCACCTCGGTCATCCGGCTGGAGTCGGGCCAGGTGTCGAACCGCCAGGTCGACTGGCTCAGCCCGAGGGCGAGCGTCACCACCCAGAGCAGGATGCCCAGTTGCGGGTGCCGGAAGTGCGGGCCGACCAGCCGGGCCAGGCCGATGCCGGCCATCGGCGCGGCGAACAGCAGGCCGAAGCCGAGGTGCTTGTACAGCGCGACCGAGGTGTTGAGGTGCATCTGGTAGGCCGGGGCGAGCAGCGCGGTGCCGGTCAGCAGCAGGCCGAGCAGGATCCGGCGGCGGCGGCCGGGGCCGGTCATGGTGCGCACCAGCGGCGACTCGTTCATCCGCCCGCGCAGCGCGTACGCGACCGCGCCGCCGACCGCGGTGACGAACATCAGGCCGCCGAACTCCACGCACTGGCGAGCCAGTTCGGTCCAGGGCTCGGCGCCGTGGGCGCGCTGGGTGGTGGTCGCCCGGACACCCGAGAGGACGTCGGTGAAGGTCATCCCCAGCCAGAGCAGCCCGCCCGCGCCGCCCGCCAGCAGCACGCCGCGCAGCAGCGGCTGGCGGTTCTTGTCCCGTCGCCCGGTGAGCACCGCCAGCAGCACCAGGCTGGGCAGGTAGAGCGCCGAGGCGTACTTCAGCCCGACCGCCAGCACCGCGAACGGCGCGGCGAGCAGCACGGCGGGCGCGGGCGCCCGGTCGGTGCGCACCACGATCCAGATCGCCAGGGCGAGCAGCAGCACCGCCGGGGCGTCGTAGGTGGCGAAGAAGCCGAGCACCACGGTCGACTGGGTCACCGCGAACATCGCCGCGGCGCCGAGCGCGACCCGCTCGTTGAACAGGCGCCGGCTGAAGCCGTAGAGCAGCGCGGTGGAGCCCAGCATGCAGAGCAGGCTGAACAGCCGGACGCCGAGCATGCCGAAGTGGTTCTCCAGCACCGCGGCCGCGATCGGGTACAGGGTCGGCGCGCCGGAGAAGTAGGTGTTGTAGTCCTTCGGCAGGGGGGTGTCGTAGAGCCAGTGCGAGAGCTGCGCGTGCCCGGCGTACATGTAGAGCGCCTCGTCCTGGAACGCGGTGTTCGACAGCCGGACGGACATCGCGGTCTGGATCAGCAGGATGACCAGCAGCAGCGCCCGGCTGATCCAGGAGCGGCGGCGGCCCGAGTCGAGCGTCCAGCTGGCCTCGGGCACCGGCGGCAGGGTGTAGCCGGGGCCCTCGGGCCGGTCCGGGTCGCGGCCGGGGTCGCGGCCGGTGCCGTCCGGGCCGGACGGCTCGCCGTCGGCCGGGTCACCGGCGGCCGGGCCGGCCTCGGACGGCCCGCCCTCGTACGGCTCGTCCTCGTACGGCTCGTCCTCGTACGGCTCGTCCTCGTCCGGGTCGTCGTCGTCCGGGCGGTCGGTGAACCGCACACCGGCGTCGGGCCGTTCCTCGTGCTGCGGGAGCGGCGCCGACGGGTGGCGGCTCTCGAACCACGAGCCGCCGGTGTCGGGCACCCGGACCGGCGCGTCCTCGGCGAGGGGGTTGCGGGGCGTGGGGATGGACGTCATCAGGGGCTCTTCACATCGAAGCTGTAGCGGCCGTCGGACACCGCCTGCTTGAAGGCGTTCTGGGACTGCGGGTCGCCCTCGATCCGCCAGTCGACCTCCTTGTTGAGGTTGAACCAGATGAAGCCCAGGCAGTCGGGGCGCTTGATCACGTTCGCGGCGAGGTTGTAGATGTCGGACACCTTGCGGGTGCCCGGCTCGGAGCCGGTCTCGGCGATGATCCACGGCTTGTCGGTGAAGGTGCGGATCTGGTTGAGGGTGGGCGTGTAGAGGGTGTCGAAGGTGCCCGCTTCGAGGTGGGTGTAGTACGCGACGATGCCCACCCAGTCGACGTAGGTGTCCCCGGGGTAGTACGGCTTGAGCGCCACGGTCGGCACCGGGTTGATGCTGTTCGGGCTCCAGACCCAGATCACCTGGCCGACGCCGAGCTGGGTGAAGACGTCGTGCAGGTGCTGGTAGGCGGCCACGAAGTCGGCCGCCGTGGTGGTCTTGGTGCCCCAGTCGTACCAGGTGCCGTTGAACTCGTGGGCGAAGCTGATCGCGACCGGCACGTTGGTGTTGCGCACGGCCGCCGCGTAGCGCTTGACGTAGTCGTCGTGCTTGCCCGCCGCGATGTCGGCCAGCGGCGTCTTGTAGGGCTCCCAGGCGATGAACGGCAGCGCGCCGCCCTGCCAGGCGTTGGTCACGCCCTTGACGTCGTACTCGTCGCCCCAGCCCGAGTAGTACTCGACGATGTTCGGCCGCTTGCCGATCCGGCCGGCGAACTCGTCGACGCCGGCCATCGACGCCGGGGCGCCGTCGACGGCCACGCCCAGGTACTTCTTCGCCGGCTTGAGCAGCGGGCGGACGTCGTACGGCAGCGCCGCGTCGGGGGTGGCCGTCCTGGTCGGCGTGGCCGCGGCGGTGGCGCTCGCGCCGCCCGCGGCGGCCGTGCTCCCCGCGGACGCCGCGGCGGTGGGGCCGGCCGCCGCCGCGGGGCCCAGCGGCTCCTGGCCGAGCAGGTCGCAGGCGGCCAGCGGCAGCACCAGCAGGGCCGCCGCGAGGGCGCGGAACAGTGCGGCACGCGCCCGGCGGGCGCCGGGGGTGCGGGTGGGGAGGCTCATGCCACGGAGTCCTGGGATCGGGGCTGGATGAGGATGCGGCCGACCGTCACCGCGTAGAACAGGCCCGAGGAGAGCACCAGGGCGAAGTCCAGCGGGTACAGCGTGAACATCCGGTACACCGCCGCGACCACCCAGACCAGCGCGGTGCCCCCGCCCCAGACCACGATGCCGGTCCAGAAGCGCCGCTGCCGGTTCTTGGCCTTGCTGGACCCGGTCGGCTGCCAGCCGCGCTGACGGCCCCGGACGAGGTCCCAGACCGCGAAGAAGTGCGCCCAGCCGTACATCATCCGCCCGGCCCAGGCCTCCAGCCGGTACGGCGCCCGGTGCCAGAGCGGGAAGATCACGGTCGCGTACACCAGGCTGGGCAGGACCAGCACCAGGTGCTGGACCTGCAGCAGGTCCGGCCGCCAGAGCAGCAGCATGATCGGCAGCATCGGCAGCGCGAAGGTCAGCAGCGCGGTGTGGATGTAGTAGAGGAACCCGGAGACGTAGCAGAGCCGGGTGGTGAAGTCGAGCTTGGTGTGCCAGAACTTGCGGCTGGTCATCAGCGACATCGAGCCCATGCACCAGCGGTACTGCTGGTTCTGGAACGCCCCGGCGTTGTCCGGGCAGACGCCGGTGGACAGGGCCACGGGCACGTACTGCAGGTCCCAGCCCAGGGCCCGCAGGTCGAAGCCGGTGTGCACGTCCTCGGAGTGGGCGATCAGAGTGGTGCCGCCGTTCTCCACCAGCGCGGCCCGCCGGTAGACCGCGCAGCTGCCGACGCAGATCGCGCCGTCGTTGCGCTGCCGGGCGACCTGCACCGAGCGGTAGAACAGCTCCTGGATGGCGCCGGCGCCGCGCTCGATCCAGTTCTGCGAGTCCAGCACCCGGAAGAACTGCGGCGACTGGACGATGCCGAGCTTCGGGTCGCGCTGCAGGTAGGGCAGCACCTCGTGCAGCAGGTCGTGCCGGGGCGCGAAGTCGGCGTCCAGGATGAGGATGAACTCGCCGTCCGAGCGGCCGAAGCCGTAGTGCAGGTTGCCGGCCTTCTTGAACCAGCCGCGGTTCTCCCGCACCCCGTACCGGAAGCCGAAGTCCGCGGCCATCGCCTCGACCTCCGGGCTCGCCGCGTCGTCCAGGACGTACGGCATGACCAGGCCCGGGTAGTGCTCGGCCATCTTCCGCACGTACGTCCAGGTGTTGTGCAGCACCTCGATCGGCTCGCCGCAGACCGGCAGGAAGACGTCCACCGTCGGGTACTCGGCGGGGTTCCACTGTCGCACCAGCCGGCGGTGCTCCTTGACGTCGAAGTTGGGCGTGAAGCTGTTCACGCGCAGCGAGACCACGTAGTAGACGACCGTGAAGAACAGGAACGGCACGCAGAGCCAGAACCACGACCCGAGGGAGTACAGCTCGGCCTGACTGACCACCAGGCACCCGAAGCTCACCATCGAACAGAGGGTCAGCACCCACTGGTGGCGGATGGTGTAGCTGTACTTCTCCTGCGAAGTGGGCGGCGCCGGCAGCAGCATCGCGGGGACGGGCTCGCCCGTTCCGCGTCGGCGGCCCGCCGCCCTGCGCCGTCTGCTGGTCGCATTGACGGCAGCGCTCACCGCGCGGTACCTCCTGCTCGCTGATTCCCCGTCGGGGCGGCCACGGGGGGACGCATCCCTCCCCCGAGGGCGGTCATCCTATCCGACCGCCCCGGGCCGCCCTCCGCGGGCCGTCCCCTCCCCGCCGGGGGTCAGCCGGCGTGGGATCCCCGGGCCAGCAGGACGTCCTTCGTACGCTCCGCCAGCGCGCCGGCGGCGGCCGTCGCGAGCTGGTCGCTCTGGTCCGTCCCCTGCTTCAGCGAACCGGCCACCGTGAAGTAGCCGAAGCGCCCGATCGACGCGTGGGTCTCGGTGCAGCCGGACTTGTCGGTCACGCAGAACATCGGGACACCGGTGCCGGACAGACCCTGGATCAGGCCCGCGTGGCGGCCGATCGCCCGGTCCGCGCCCGCCTTGTTGTCGAAGACCGCCACCCCGACCGTGACGGCGCTCTCGCCGCTGACGTAGGTCGCGCGGACCAGCGAGCGGCAGGTGTCGTCGCCGAGCGCGAGGCCGAGTCCGCCGGTGGTGGCCTTGGAGCAGGGAGCGGTCGAACCGGTCACCTGACGGGTCCACACCTTGCCGTCGACGGTCCGGGTCTGATCGGGGAACAGCGTCGCCGCGTCGACCGGCAGCTTGTCGGTGGCGGCGTCGGAGATCACCGCCACCGCCTGCTCGGTGGGCGTGGCCGTGGCGGACGGGGTACCGGTGGTGGTCCCGCTCGCGGCCGGCTTCGGGTCGTCGCCCTTGTCACGGCCGTTGATCCACACCCCGGCCCCGACGATCCCGCCGACCAGCACGGCGGCGACGACCACCGCGCCGATCCACAGCCGCTTGCGGCGGCGCGACTCGTCGGCGTGCCGGTCCGCCATCGCGTTCCAGTCCGGCTCGTTCGGGGGCGACGGCTGCGGCGGCTGGGCACCCTGCTGCGGCCACCCGGCGAACGGGGGCGCGGGCTGCGGTCCCGGCTGCGGTCCGGCCGGCGGCTGCGGCGGCTGGGCACCCTGCGGGGGCCCCGGCTGCGGGTACGGCACCGCGCCGGACGGCACGTGCGGCGCCACCGGCGGCTGGGCCTGCGGCGGCACTCCCGCCCCCGGTTGCACGTACGGCGTCGCAGGCGGCCCGAACCCGCCGGGCGGCGGCACCGGCGGCTGCCCCGGCTGCGGCACCTGACCCGGCACACCAGGCTGCTGACCCTGCCCCGGCGGCACGGCCCTACCGGCCCAGTCCCCCGGAGCGCCCGTTCCCTCGCTCATGTGCCGAGATCGTAGGGCATGCACCGGACGAGGGACCGTCCCGGTGACCAATCCGTTTCGCAACGGACCCCGCGCGGGCGCCCCAAGGCCCCTCCCCGGTACCACCGGTCATCGGAGCAACACGCCACGCTGCACAACATGTGGTGTCGCATCCAGCGAGCACCACTAGATGTATGCTCGTCCCTGCTGTCGACGCAGGGGAACCCGGTGCGAGTCCGGGACTGCCCCGCAGCGGTGTGCGGCCGCCCCCGAGGGGCGCCGCGAGTCCGAGTACCTGCCGACGGCGTGCCGACGCCTCCCCGCAGGGGCCATGGCACCAGCACCACCTTCCGGGCCTCGCGGGCGGGCCGGGGACGACACGCGTGCGACGCCTCCGGGCCGCACGGCGATCTCCCCTGCCCCGAACGGCCCGGCCCGAGCCACCGCCGTCGACCGCCGCCAGGAGAGAGCGCCTTGACCACCGCTGCCTCAGCCACCCTGCCCGCCCAGGGTTCCAGCTCCGCCCCCGCCGACCCGACGGTCTCCGACCCCGGCGGTGCGCTCCTGCGCCTCCTGACCGACCGCAGCACCGACCTCCCCCAGGTCGACCCCGGCCATGTCGCCGCCGCCGCGCTCCGCGGCCGCCACGCCGGCTCGGACTTCGCCGAGCTGCGCGGGCTGGCCGTCGACGCCGCCGCGTCGATGATCGCCGAGGACCCGCAGTACTCCAAGCTCGCGGCCCGCCTGCTCGCGCTGGAGATCGTGGACGAGGCGGCGAGCCAGGGCGTGGTCTCGTTCTCCACCTCGATCGCGGTCGGCCACGCCGAGGGCCTGATCGGCGACACCACCGCCGACTTCGTCGCCAAGCACACCGCCGCCCTGGACGCCCTGGTCGACCCCCGGGGCGACGACCGCTTCGAGTACTTCGGCCTGCGCACCGTGCAGTCCCGCTACCTGCTGCGCCACCCGATCACCCGCAAGGTCGTCGAGACCCCGCAGCACTTCCTGCTCCGCGTCGCCTGTGGCCTGGCGGTCGGCGACACCGAGCAGTCGGTCGCCGAGGTCGCCGAGCTGTACCGCCTGATGAGCCGGCTGGAGTACCTGACCTCCTCGCCGACCCTCTTCAACTCCGGCACCCGCCACCCCCAGATGTCCAGCTGCTACCTGCTGGACTCCCCGCTGGACAACCTGGACTCGATCTACTCGCGCTACGCGCAGATCGCCCGGCTGTCCAAGCACGCCGGCGGCATCGGCCTGTCCTACTCCCGGATCCGCTCGCGCGGCTCGCTGATCCGCGGCACCAACGGCAAGTCCAACGGCATCGTGCCGTTCCTGCGCACCCTCGACTCCTCGGTCGCCGCCGTCAACCAGGGCGGCCGCCGCAAGGGCGCGGCCTGCGTCTACCTGGAGACCTGGCATGCCGACATCGAGGAGTTCCTGGAGCTCCGCGACAACACCGGTGAGGAGGCGCGCCGCACCCACAACCTGAACCTGGCGCACTGGATCCCGGACGAGTTCATGCGCCGGGTCAACGCCAACGCCGACTGGTCGCTGTTCTCCCCCGCCGACGTCCCCGAGCTGGTCGACCTGTGGGGCGAGGAGTTCGACGAGGCCTACCGCAAGGCCGAACTGGCCGGCAAGGCCGTGCGCACCATCCCCGCGCAGACCCTCTACGCCCGGATGATGCGCACCCTCGCGCAGACCGGCAACGGCTGGATGACCTTCAAGGACGCCTCCAACCGCGCCGCCAACCAGACCGCGCTGCCGGGCCGCACCGTCCACTCCTCCAACCTCTGCACGGAGATCCTGGAGGTCACCGACGACTCCGAGACCGCCGTCTGCAACCTCGGCTCGGTCAACCTCGGCGCCCACGTCGCCGCCGGCGCGTCGGCCGGCGACCTGCTGGGCGCGATGGACTGGGAGCGGCTGGACGCCACCGTGCGCACCGCCGTCACCTTCCTCGACCGCGTGGTGGACATCAACTTCTACCCGACCCCCGAGGCCGGCGCCTCCAACTCCCGCTGGCGGCCGGTGGGCCTCGGCGTGATGGGCCTCCAGGACGTCTTCTTCCAGCTGCGGATCGACTTCGACTCCGCCGAGGCCAGGACGCTCTCCACGCTCATCGCCGAGCGCATCATGCTCACCGCCTACGAGCGCTCCGCCGACCTGGCCGAGCAGCTGGGCCGCCACGAGGCGTACGGCGAGACCCGCGCCGCCCGCGGCGAGCTGCACATCGACCACTTCGGCTCGGCCACCCCCGAGTGGGCCGACCGCTGGACCGCGCTGCGCGAGCGGATCGCCGTCACCGGCCTGCGCAACTCGCTGCTGCTCGCGATCGCGCCGACCGCGACCATCGCGTCCATCGCCGGTGTGTACGAGTGCATCGAGCCGCAGGTGTCCAACCTGTTCAAGCGCGAGACGCTCTCCGGCGAGTTCCTCCAGGTCAACCCGTACCTGGTGCGCGACCTCAAGGAGCTCGGCGTCTGGGACCAGCAGACCCGCGACGCGCTGCGCGACGCCAACGGCTCGGTCCAGGAGCTCGGCTGGCTGCCCGCGGAGATCCGCTCGCTGTACCGCACCGCCTGGGAGCTGCCGCAGCGCGCGCTGATCGACCTGGCCGCGGCCCGCATGCCGTACATCGACCAGAGCCAGTCGCTGAACCTCTTCATGGCCGCGCCGACCATCGGCAAGCTCAGCTCGATGTACGCGTACGCCTGGAAGGTCGGTCTGAAGACCACCTACTACCTGCGCTCGCGCCCGGCCACCCGGATCGCCCAGGCCGCGTCCGGCACCGCCCGCGCCGCCGCCCCGGTGCCCGTGAACACCCCGACCCTCACCCCGGAGGAAGAGGCCGCGCTGGCCTGCTCCCTGGAGAACCCCGAGTCCTGCGAGGCCTGCCAGTAATGAGCTCCGAAGACCGCAAGATGCTGCTCGACCCCGGCTTCGAGCTGACGCTGCGCCCGATGCGTTACCCGTCGTTCTACGACCGGTACCGCGACGCCATCAAGAACACCTGGACGGTGGAGGAGGTGGACCTTCACTCGGACGTCGCCGACCTGGCGAAGCTGAGCGAGGGCGAGCGTCACATGATCGGCCGGCTGGTCGCGTTCTTCGCGACCGGTGACTCGATCGTCGCGAACAACGTGGTGCTGAGCCTCTACAAGCACATCAACTCCCCGGAGGCGCGGCTGTACCTGAGCCGTCAGCTGTTCGAGGAGGCCGTGCACGTCCAGTTCTATCTGACGCTGCTGGACACCTACCTTCCGGACCCGGAGGACCGCAACGCGGCCTTCGCCGCGGTGGAGAACATCCCCTCCATCCACCAGAAGGCCCAGTTCTGCTTCAAGTACATGAACGCGGTCGACCACATCGACTCGCTGCAGACCAAGGAGGACCGGCGGGCCTTCCTGCTGAACCTGATCTGCTTCGCGGCCTGCGTCGAGGGTCTCTTCTTCTACGGCGCGTTCGCGTACGTGTACTGGTTCCGCAGCCGGGGCCTGCTGCACGGCCTGGCGACCGGCACCAACTGGGTGTTCCGCGACGAGTCCATGCACATGGACTTCGCCATGTCGGTGGTCGACACCGTCCGCGAGGAGGAGCCCGACCTCTTCGACGACGAGATGGCCAAGCAGGTCACCGAGATGCTGGAGGAGGCCGTCGAGGCCGAGCTCCAGTTCGCCCGCGACCTCTGCGGTGACGGCCTGCCCGGCATGAACACCGAGTCGATGCGCGAGTACCTCCAGGCCGTGGCCGACCAGCGCCTGGCGCGTCTGGGCCTGCCGATCCGCTACGGCTCCACGAACCCGTTCGGCTTCATGGAGCTGCAGAACGTCCAGGAGCTGACCAACTTCTTCGAGCGCCGGGTCTCCGCGTACCAGGTCGCCGTCGAGGGCTCGGTCTCCTTCGACGACGACTTCTAAGCACCGAGGTTCGGAGGGGGGAGCGCCGCTCGGCGCTCCCCCTCTCTGCTTCATGAAGCGGGCCGCACCCACTGGCGTTCCGATGTGACGGTGACCCGGTAGTCGTACGGCGTCGGACGGCCGTGTTCCTCCCACTGCGACCAGGCGGTCAGCACCTCGTCACCGATCCGGCGCGGGCCGCCTTGGAACAGCAGGGCACCGCCCGCGGAGACTGCCGCCCACGACGCTCTGCCGTCGTGGATCCAGGCGTTGACGCCGTCCTCGTCCCGGCCGGTGACGATCACGGCGTCCGGGACGGCGACGCGCACGGCGAAGCGCAGGTCCCAGTCGTCGGCGAGCGGCCCGAGGTCGCGTCCGATGATCCGCTCTGCGGCAGGGGCGCCGGTGTCACGCACCTTCGCGTAGCCGGCCGTCGGCACCGGAGCCGACCGGTCCGCCATGAACTGCCCGAGGCCCTGCACCCAGCCGCTCGCACTACGGCCGTCGGCGGCCACCGTGAGCGCAACGTGCCCGAGTCGGCCCCATGGGTAGACGATCCGGCCGCCCGGTTTGGTGGCCTTGATCCAGGCGAAGGGGACGGTCTCGACGGCGTAGGTCGCGTGGATGCGGTCGAACGGGCCGCCGGGCGGGACGCGGCTGGTGCCGTTGCCGACGAACACCTCGACGGCGGTGAGACGTTTGCGGGCGAGCCGGGCGAGGCCTTCGTCCACCTCCGTGGAGACGACCCGGTTGGGCCCGGCCCGCCAGGCGGCGAGCGCGCAGCTCCAGCCCTGGCCGGTGCCGATGTCCCACACCGTATGGCCGGGCTCCAGCATCAGGCTGTCCAACATGTCCGCCACCACGGCGGGCGCGGAGAGGCTGGAGGAAGGGAGCCCGTCGGTGACCTGGGTGACCGCCGCCGCATCCGGCCCGGAGTACAGCTCGTCCGCCCACGCGGTGGGGGAGGTCGGACGGTCGAGCGGGATGTAGGCGTGGCCGTCCCAGCGCCACAGCCGATCCGGCGCGAAGGTGTCACGCGGCAGCGCGCGCATAGCCTCACGCACCCACGGCGAGCCGGCCGGCCAGGCCCCGCGCGCCTCCATCAGGGCATCCATCCGCGTGCGGCGGCCGGCCAGATCACCGGTCATCGCTTCTTGTGCTTCCCGTCGCCCGGCGGCGGAGGCGGTACCTGCCCGTCGGCGTTCCCCGGCGGCGGCTCTCCCTGCCCCGGGTCCGGCGGCGGCTTCTCGTGCTCACCCATGCTGCGCTCCCTTCGCTCGGGCCCCATCCTCTGGGAACGCCGATGCGCCACACCAGACGCGCAGAGGTGCACCCGCAGCGCGCACGTCCGAGGTACACGCCGACAGTGATGACGATGCCCCGCACGGCCACAGCCGTGCGGGGCATCCCTGTTGTGTCAGCCGACCGGAAACTCCCCACCCTTGACCCCGGCCACGAAGGACGCCCACGCATCCGCCGCGAACAGCAACACCGGCCCGCTCGGATCCTTCGAGTCACGCACCGGCACAACACCGGTCACGCCGCCAGCCACCTCAACACACTCGCTCTGCGCACCCGAGCAGGAAGACTTGCGCCACTCGTCGGACAAGAACTCGCTCACCCCGGGAACTCCCCACCCTTGATCCCGGTCACGAAGAACGCCCAAGCCTCAGTCTCGAACGGGAGGGACGGCCCACCTGGGTCCTTCGAGTCACGCACCGGCACGACACCGGTCACGCCGGAGGCCACCTCAACGCAGTTGCTCTGAGCCCCGGAGTATGAGGACTTTCGCCAGATCAGGCCAGCAGCGGCCGAGCCCTGGAGGATGCTAATCATCGCTGTGCGTTCCCTTCGCCATGTGCGTGATGAGCGTGGTTCCCTCGCCCAGCCTCAGCGTTCACGCTGAGGCTGGGCGATCCCGTCTTCGACAACAAACCTCTGCGGATAAGGCTAGAAGCAGCGGTGCCCCGCGCGGTATAGCCACGCGGGGCACCTCTCTCGTCTCAGCCGTCAGGAAACTCCCCACCCTTGACCCCGGCTACGAAGGACGCCCAAGCATCAGTCTGAAAGACCAGCGCAGGCCCGTCCGGTTCCTTGGAGTCGCGCACCGTCATTGCTGCCAGCCTGACCTGCGTCTCAACGCAGTTTCCGCCCTGGCCGCTGTATGAGCTCTTGCGCCACTCGACATTTCCAGTCACGACCCACCATCCCTTGCCCGGAGTTCAGAACTCCTGCCTTACCCGAGCGATCATGTCGAGACTGTCAGCCGGACTCAAGGCGATTGAGCGGAGAGAGTCGAAGATCAACGTGTACTCGTCGATCTCGGCCGACGTCTCCATGTAGAGCGTCCCCGTCCGGTGTTCCACGCAGACGACATCGGAATGCTCCTCCGATGGGAAGCTGAACATCACGAACGATCCCATCAGACCAGCATGTGCGCCCGCTCGATCGGGCAACACCTGCAACTCCACACATGGATGCTCGGCCATCTCAACCAGCTTGTCGAGTTGCCGAGTCATCACTGCCGCTCCACCGACCTCAACCCGCAGGGCCGCCTCGCCTTCGATCACACAGAGCCGCGGCGGATCCGTTCCTCCTGCCCAGCGGCGAGCTGCTGGTCAGTGAGCTCGTCACCAACGCCGTCCAGCACGCCCGCACCCCGCGCGACCGGCTGATCTTCATCCTCTTCCGCCTCGCCCCCGACCTCACCCTCCGGATCGAGGTCCACGACGCGGACAGCGAGAAGCCCGCCCTCCGCGCCGCCTCCGACTCGGACGAGGCCGGCCGAGGCCTGCTCCTCGTCCACGAGTTGGCCACCCAGTGGGGCTGCTGCCCGCGCATCGGCGGCGTCGGCAAGTTCGTCTGGTGCCACATCTCCCCCGACACCACCGCCGCCGCATGACCACCGCCCCGCCCGGCGGGCACGCCGGGCGGGGCGGGGCGGAGCCGTCCGGATGAAGTCGTGGGGGCGCACCGGAGGCATGTGGTCGCATGTGATCGGTTCCCGAATACGGTCCGGCCACGACTGGTCGAAAGGGGACGCAATATGGCCACCGGGGTTCTGGACTACGAGAGCGACGCGATCGTCCAGCTCATGAGCGTCGCGGAGGAGGACTGGACCGAGCAGGAGCTCATGGACGCGCTCCAACGGGCCGTCATGCTGGAGCTGTCGACCATCCCGCCGTACGCCACCGCGCTCTGGTCGATCACCGACCAGGACAACAGCAAGCCGGTCCGGCACACCATCCGCGAGATCCTCTTCGACGAGATGTCGCACTTCGGGCTGGTCTGCAACATGCTCACCAGCATCGGCGGCAAGGTCACCCTCACCGACCCGCTCACCGTGCCGAAGTACCCCGGCGAGCTGCCCGGGGGCGTCAACCCCGGGCTGGAGGTGTACCTCAGCGGGCTGAGCCGGGACTCCGCCGCGCTGTTCGCCGCCATCGAGAAGCCGGAGTTCCCGCTCGGCTTCGCGGCGGACGGCAACACCATCGGCGCCTTCTACCAGCGGATCGCCGACGTCTTCCCCAGGTTCGCGCACCTGCTCACCGGCCGGCAGCAGGTGAGCTTCCCGCTCGGGTCCGGCCACGGGGCCGGCAACGACATCGTCCCGATGAACGCCCTCGACGACGTCCTGAGCGCCATCCACGTCATCCAGGCCCAGGGCGAGGGCACCACCGCCTCCCCGGAGAACCCCTTCCCCGGCGCCCCGGGCGAACTCGCCCACTACTACGCGTTCAAGGAGATCGCCGTCGGCAGGAAGTTCGTCCGCGACGAGCAGACGGGGAAGTTCGACTTCGTCGGCCCCGACGTTCCGCTGCCGGCCACCTCCCCGGTCGGCCGCGTCCCGCAGGGCGGCTGGGCCAACTCCCCCGGCAACGAGCCGGACGCGACCACCGCCGGACACCTGCACACCTTCAACCAGCAGTACAGCGCCCTGCTGAAGGCCCTGGAGGACGCCTGGAGCCCCTCCGCGGCGGACCTCGGCCCGGCCATCCACCTCATGGGCGACCTGCGCCGCACCGCCCAGACGATCAACACCATCGAACTCCCCGCCAACCCCCACTTCACCTACGGCCCGGAGTGGCTGTTCGTCACCGGCTGACGCCGCCGGCGCGGCGGGCCCGCCGTCGGCTCAGCCCTTGACCGAGCCGGCGGTGAGCCCCTGGGCGAGGTAGCGCTGGAGGAACTGGTAGACCACGATCACCGGCAGCGAGGTGACCAGCGCCCCGGCCGCGAAGAGGCCGTAGTTCTGGTCCTGCTGGCCGGAGATGATCCCGTAGAGGCCGACCGCCACCGTCTTGGACTCGTTGGAGGTCAGGAAGATGCCGGCCAGGATGACGTCGTTGAGCGCGGTGGTCAGCGAGAGGATCGCGACCACCACCAGCATCGGCGCGGCCAGCGGGAGGATGATCCGGAAGAAGACCTGCGCGTGCCCGGCCCCGTCCACCTTGGCGGCCTCGTCGATCTCCTTCGGGATGGTGTCCAGGTACCCCTTCATCAGCCAGGTGTTCACCCCCATCGCCCCGCCGAGGTAGACCAGGAGCAGACCCCAGGGCGTGTCCAGGCCGATCGCCGGCAGCACGTCGCCGACCTCGGCGAACAGCAGGTAGAGCGAGACGACCGCGAGGAACTGCGGGAACATCTGCGCCAGCAGGACGGTGAGCAGCCCCACCCGCCGCCCCCGGAAGCGGAACCGGGAGAACGCGTACGCCGAGCAGACCCCGAGCAGCACGTTGAGCACGGCGAAACTGCCGCAGATCAGCGCCGTGTTGAGCAGCCAGCGCCCGAACGGGTACTGCTCGTCGGTGAACAGCGCGGTGAAGTTGGCGAACGAGGCGTGCTCGGGCAGCAGTGTGGAGGACTGCAGGGTGCCCAGCGGGTTGAGCGCGGCGGAGAACACGAACAGCAGCGGCAGGAGCGCGAAGCAGACGGCGAGGACGGCGACCAGGTGCCGCCAGCCGAAGCGGCGCAGCCATCGGACGGTGGCGGTCATGCGTTGAGCTCCTCAAGGGCCCGGGTGCGGTGGTAGCCGACCAGGGTGATCAGGCCGACCAGCAGGAAGATGAAGATCGACAGGGCGGCGGCGAAGCCGTACTGGGCGCCCTGTCCGCCGAAGGCCACCCGGTAGGTGTAGCTGATCAGGATGTCGGTGGCGCCGGCCGTCCCGCCCGCGCCGTCGAACGGGCCTCCCCCGGTGAGCAGTTGGACGGCGTTGAAGTTGTTGAAGTTGAAGGCGAAGGAGGAGATCAGCACCGGCGAGGCGGCCACCAGCAGCAGCGGGAAGGTGACCGCCCGGAAGGCCGTCCACGGCCCGGCGCCGTCGATCCGCGCCGACTCGTTCAGCTCGGCGGGCATGGACTGCAGCACCCCGGTGCAGATCAGCAGCATGTTGGGGAAGCCGAGCCACAGGCTGGTCAGGACGACCGCGAGGCGCGCGCTCCAGGTGTCGCCGAGCCAGTCGATCCGGGTATGCAGGAGCTGGTTGAGCAGCCCGAAGTCCCGGTTGTACATGCTCTGCCAGATCAGGATGCCGATGAACGCGGGCATCGCGTACGGCAGCAGGAGCAGTGAGCGGTAGAGCCGCTGTCCGCGCAGCCGCGGGTGGTGCAGGGTGAAGGCGAGCCCGAGGCCGAGTGCGAAGGAGGCGCCGGTGGAGAGCGCCGCGAAGCCGAACGTCCAGGCGAGCACGCCGAGGAAGGGGCCGCGGACGGCCGGGCTGGTGAGCACGGCGGTGAAGTTGGCGAAGCCGACGGTGCGGTGCCAGCCGGTCGGCAGGGTCCGTCCGGAGCCGTCGGTGGCGGTGAACCGGCCGTCCTCCGCGCGGTAGACGGTGCCGGTGCGGGTGTCGGTGAGGGTGTCGGCCCGGCCGTCGTGCACCAGCGTGGGCCGGGCGGTGGTGGCCGAGGAGAGTCCCTGGCCGACCACGAAGCCGCCGTCCACCGGGACCCGCAGCTCCTTCAGCTCCTGGGCGCGGCCGTTGACCTGGCCCGGGGTGAGGATCCGCAGGCCGGGTGCGGCGGTCACCCGGCCGTCGGGCGCGGTCACCGTGCCGGCCGGGGCGGGAGCCAGGCCGCGCGCGGTGCCGGCCTCGGTCCGGCCGGTCGCCGGGTCGGTGAGCAGCAGGACGAGCGGGCCGCCGGCCGGCTCGGTGGCGACGGTGAGCGTGTACGAGGCGCCGTCGGGGACGGGCTCCACGGAGTTGTCGACCAGCGTGCGGACGGCCTGCTCCTTGCCGAGCAGGTGCCCGTCGCCGTAGTCGGTGAAGGAGACCGCGACGATGTGGAGCACGGGGTAGACCACGAAGGCCAGGAAGAGCACGGTGGCCGGCAGCAGGTACTTGGCGGCGAGCCGGCGCGGCGAGAGGTAGATCCAGAAGGTCGCCCCCGCCCCCGTGGCGAGGACGCCGAGGGCGGCCCAGTGGCCGGCCTGGTAGAGCTTGGGCGTCGCGAAGAGGGCGAGCGCGGCGACCCCGGACAGCAGGATGATCTTCACCAGCTGCGCGGTCACGGCACCGGCCCGGCGGGGCGGGCGTCGCGGGGGCCCGGCGGCGGGGGCGGCCGGGCGCCTGCTGTCCTGAAGGGTGGGGGAGGTCATGGGGGTGGTCCCTGGTCCGTCCGGGAGGGGCGCGGGGCGCCGGGGGTGTCAGTGGCCGCCGGCCAGGGCGGCGCGGATGGCCTCGCCCGCCTGGCGCATGGTCTCGGCCGGGTCGGCGCCGGCCACGATGCTCGCCTCGGCCTGGCCGAGCGGGCCCCAGATCGCGTTCATCGCGGGAACGGTCGGCAGCGGCTGCCCGGCCTCGCCGGCGGCGGCGAAGGCGCCGATGTCCGGGTCCCCGGCGGTGGCCCTGGTGAGGGCCGAGGTCAGCGCGGGCGGCTCGGGCGAGGCCTGGTAGAGCGCCAGCTGTCCCTCCTCCGAACCGATCGCACGCAGCAGGAACTCCTGGGCGAGCGGCTGGTTCCTCGCCTTGGCGGAGAGGTAGAACGCCTGCACCCCGACGAAGGGGCGGGCCGGCCCCTTGCCCGCCCAGCCGGGCACCGGGGAGATCGCGTACGGCAGACCGGCCTGCTTGACCTGTCCGAGCGCCCACGGCCCGGCCACCAGGTACGGGGACTTGCGCCCGGTGAACAGCGAGATGGCGTTGGTGTCCACCGAGCGGTTGAACAGTCCGGCGCCCTTCTCCCCGTACTGCTTGAACAGTTCGCCGGCCGCGATCGAGCCCGGGCCGCCGACCCCGAGGTCCGCGGTGTCCCAGCCGCCGTCCGGCTTGCTGCCGAACAGGTAGCCGCCGGCCGAGGCGAACAGCGGCTGCAGGGCGTAGGCGTTGCCCTGCTGGCCGACCGGCAGCGCCAGCGGGACCTCGGCCTTCCCGGCCCGGACGGCGTCCTGGGCGGTGCCGGCCAGGTCCTCGAAGGTGGCGGGCGCGGCCGGGGCCAGTTCGGTGTTGCGGAACAGCACCAGGGTCTCGGTCGCGTACGGCAGGCCGTACTGCTGGCCGCCCTGGGCCACCGCCTCCAGGGCGGCGGGCTGGAACAGCGCCTTCTGCTGCGCGGTCAGCGGGACGGGGGCGACCGTGCCGTTCTGCACCAGGTTGCCGAGCCAGTCGGAAGCGCCGACCACCAGGTCGGGGCCCTTGCCCGCGTTGGTGGCCGTGACGTACGCCTGCTGGGTGTTGACGGACTGCGGGGCGACGGTGACCTTGACGCCGTGCTCCTTGCCGAAGCGGTCGGCGAGCGGCTGGAGGGCGGCGGCCTGCTGGGTCTGGGCCCAGATCACCAGGTCGCCCCCGTCGGCGGCGGCCGGCGGGGCGGTCGTCGGCCCGTCCGCGGCGGCGCTGCCGCCGGCGGGCGCGGGACCGGCGGAGGGGGAGGTGCCGCCGCAGGCCGTGACCAGCAGGGCGAGCAGGCCGAGCGCGGCGGTTCTGCGGTGGCGGGTGATCCGGTGGCGGATGGTCCGGTGGCGCATGGTCCGAGACTCCTTCGTCCGGGAGGGGTGCGGGGGTTGGGTCGCGGGGGCGGGGCCGCGGCCGGCGGGTCAGATGCCGTCCGCCGGCCGGTGCCAGCGCTCGACGGTGAGGTCGAGCCGGGTGTCGCGGTCGACCCGCAGCGGGTGCAGCACCCGCCGGCCGTCCGCGTCGACGGCGTCCAGGCCCCAGCCGCGCGAGACGCCGCCGTCGAAGCCGGTGCCGCGCGGCACCGCGATCCGGCCGCGGAACCGGCCCGGTCCGGCCGGGGCGCAGGGCAGCGGGCCGAACATCACCGGGGCGTCGTCGGGGGTGCCGGGCGGGACGGTCACGGTCACCTCCAGCACCGGGTGGGCCGGCAGCTGCGGGTCGACCGCGACCTCGGTGTGCGCGGCCAGCCCGTGGGCCCGGACGGTGACCGCCGTCCGCCCCGCGGCCAGCGGGCGCAGCCCGCCGTGCGGCGAGACGGCCGCGACCCCGGGGTGCTCGACCCGGTAGCCGGCCTCCAGCGCGGTGTAGCGCACGCCGTCGGCACGGACCGCGACCGGGTTGACGGCGCTCCAGGTCTCGCCGGGCGCGAGCAGGATCTCCGGCTCGACGGTGAGCGAGCGCACCGGCGAGGGCGCGCCGAACAGGTGCAGCAGCGCGTGCCGGGCGCGCGGGCGCCAGGCGTTCTCGTGGTGCGGGGCGGCCGGGTCCTCGTAGTAGAGCAGGTCGGCGCCGGAGGTGTAGCCGGCCTCGTCGACCAGCCGGCCGGCCAGCTCACGGGCCGGGCGGGCCATGATCAGCCCCTCCCGGCCGCCGATGTCCAGCCAGATCCGCCGCGGCCCGCGCCGCCGGTAGCGCTCGTGCACCACGCGTTCGCCGAGGCCTTCCGGGTCGACGTGGGTGAGGAACGGGGAGAGGACGGCGGCCAGGCCGAAGACCTCGGGGCGGCGGAAGGCGATGTGGTAGGTGACCAGGCCGCCCATCGAGGAGCCCATCAGCGCGGTGTGCTCCGGACCGGTCCTGGTCCGGTAGCGGGCGTCGACGAACGGCTTGACCTCGTCGGTCAGGAAGGCCTCGTAGCGGTGGCCCTTCAGCGGGGTGCCGGGGGTGCGCCAGTACTCGGCGACGTGGGAGTACTCGACGCCGCGGTCGGCGCCGGCGTTGGGCACGGCGACCGCGATCAGCTCGGGGATCAGGCCCTCGGCGTACAGCGCCTCCAGCGTCCGGTCCACCGCCCAGGTGGGCTGCTGCCCCTGGTCGAAGA
This sequence comes from Kitasatospora sp. NPDC058115, assembly GCF_042884635.1. Taxonomy (NCBI): domain Bacteria; kingdom Bacillati; phylum Actinomycetota; class Actinomycetes; order Kitasatosporales; family Streptomycetaceae; genus Kitasatospora; species Kitasatospora sp. NPDC058115. The sequence goes on along the minus strand of NZ_JBHVTL010000034.1, from coordinate 33,084 downwards.
CCTGCTGGCCGTCGTGCAGGTAGAGCACCGGGTAGTCGGCGTCCGGCCGATCGTCGTAGCCGGGCGGCAGGTGGACCAGCAGGTCCCGTTCGTTGCCGAGCGGTTCGGAGCGGAAACCGGGGATCCGCTCGATCCGGCCCCGGCGCACGGTGGTCGCGCTCATCGGGCCACCGACCAGACGTGCACGGCCGGGCCCTCGGCGGGCAGGTCGCGGCCCGGGACCAGCTGCGGCCCGCCGAGCAGGTGGGTGGCGTGCCACTCCCCCGCCACCGGCGGGTGGTCGGCCCGGCTGATCTGCACCAGGACCGTCTCCCGTTCGTCCTCCCGCTCGAACAGCAGGACGTCGCCCTCGGCGACCAGCCAGCGCAGACCGCCGCCGGTGAGCGCGCTGTGGCTGCGGCGCAGCCGGACCAGGTCGCGGTAGGTGCGCCAGGTGTGCTGGTCCCAGGCGGACTCGTCCCAGGGGAACGGCTTGCGCCCCTCCTCCAGGCCCTCGCCCAGCACCCCGACCTCGTCGCCGGAGAACACCATGGGGATGCCCGGCAGGGTGAACAGCAGGGCCGCGCCGAGCAGTTGGCGCTCCGGACCGGCGAAGGTGCGGAACCGGGCGGTGTCGTGCGAGTCCAGCAGGGTCAGGTTGTGGGCGCGGCTGCGCCAGGGCAGCGCGGCGCCGAAGGCCGTCATGGTGGCGCGCACCCGGGCGGCGTCGTAGTCGGGAACCGGCCCGGGGACGGCCCAGAAGTCCTTCTGGTCGTGCTTCTCGACGAGCCAGCTCCAGACCGGCCGGGTGAAGCCGGCGTAGCTCATGGTGCCCTGCCAGCCGTCGCCGGCCAGGGCGAGCGAGGCGTCGTGCTGGTGCTCGGCGAGCAGGACGGCGCCGGGGTTGGCGGCCCGGACGGTGGCCGCGGTGGTGGTGGCGACCAGGTGGTTGAGCTCGACGTCGCCGCGCCGGCCGGCCATCTGCGCCACGTCGACCCGCCAGCCGTCCAGGTGGAACGGCGCGCCGAGGTACTTGGCGATCACCGAGTCGGGGCCCTCGTAGAGGCGGCGGCGCAGTTCGGCCGAGCGGTGGTCGAAGGTCGGCAGGGTGCGCACGCCCAGGAAGGTCGCGTAGTCCTCCGGTCCGCCGTCGCCGAAGAAGTAGAAGCCGGCCTCGGGGCTCCGCGGGTCGGACTGCGCGGTGCGGAACCAGTCGTGCCCGTCGCCGGAGTGGTTGAGGGTGATGTCGCCGATCACCTTGATGCCGCGCCGGTGCGCCTCGGCGGTGAGGGCGATCAGCGCCTCGTCGCCGCCGAGCGCCGGGTCGACCCGGTCGAAGGAGACGGCGTCGTAGCGGTGGTTGGAGCGGCCCTCGAAGAACGGGGTCAGGTAGATCACGGTGGCGCCGAGCCGCTGGATGTGGTCGATCTTGCGCACCACGCCCCAGAGGTCCCCGCCGTACATCTGCTGGAGGGCCTCGGCGTCGCCGGTGCGCAGCGGGGTGTCCCAGTCGGCCGGGCGGGCCCAGGAGGCGAGCGGGGCCTCGCCGGAGCGGTGGTAGCGGTCCGGGAAGATCTGGTAGACCACCGCGTCGCCGGCCCAGGCGGGCGGGGCGGGGTGGGTGGTGAGGCGGAAGTCGGTGGCGTCGGGCAGGTCGTGGTCGTGCAGGCCCGCGGCGGTGAGCCAGCGCCCGCCCTCCGGGGTGTGCAGCCAGAACCGGTAGTTCATCTCCGGGTTGACCATCTCCAGGACGGCCCGCCACCAGGTGGTCCCGCTGCCGTCGACGCGGTCGACGACGGCGGCCGTGAAGTGCGGTTCGCCGTCCGGGACGGAGCGCAGGAAGACCCGCTCGACGTCCTGCCCGGCGGGCACCCTGACCAGCAGGTCGACGCGCTGCCCGAGATGCGGGGCGAGGTCGCCGACGTACCGCGCGGACCCGTCGTGGTGCGGCTGGTGGCGGGCGGCGAGGCGGTGGCTGCTGGCCGTGTCCATGGGGCTCCTCGGGGCGGGTGGGCAGGTTGACGGAAGCCGGCATTCCGCTTTTCCGGGCCGACGAGGGAACCGTAACGGCGATGAAACTGTTGCGCAATATGTTGCTAAGATTGTTTCATCCCGGTGCGCGGCCTGCCGCGCCGGGCTTTGTAAGATGCAGGCCGGACCAGACCGGAGGACCAATTGAGCGGCCCGTCACTGCGCGACATCGCCGCCCGGGCGGGCGTCAGCGCCGCCTCGGTGAGCAGGGTGATCAACGACCGGCCGGGCGTCTCCGACGACACCAAGGTCAGGGTCGCCGAGGCCATGCGGGAGCTCGGCTGGCAGCCCGACCAGGGCTACGACCCGCACCAGGGCGCGCTGATCGGCATCGTCGTCCCCGAACTCGACAACCCGGTCTTCCCGCTGCTCGCCTCCGCGATCGAGGTGCAGCTCGCCAAGCACGGCCTCACCGCCGTGGTCGGCACCTCCACCCGCCAGGGCACCGCCGAACTCGGCTACATCGACGTCCTGCTGCGCAAGGGCGTCTCCGGCCTGGTCCTGGTCTCCGGCCGGCACGCCAACCCCGACGCCGACCACGGCTTCTACCGGCTGCTGCACGAACGCGGCATCCCGATGGTGCTGGTCAGCGGCCGGGTGGAGGGCCTGGCCGTCCCCACCGTCGCCACCGACGAGGCGCTCGGCGCCCGGATCGCCGTCGCCCACCTGCGCGAACTCGGCCACCGCCGGATCGGGCTGGCCGGCGGCCAGGGCTACCTGCGGCCCTCGCTCAACCGCCTGGACGGCTACCGGCGCGCGATGCGCGAGCTGCTCGGCGAGGAACCCCCCGCGGACTGGTACGCCGAGTCCGCCTACTCGATCGCCGGCGGCGCGGCCGCCGCCCGCCAGCTGCTCGACGCGGACGTCACCGCCGTGATCGCCGGCAGCGACCTGATGGCCCTCGGCGTGGTCCAGGCCGCCCGCGAGGCCGGCCGCACCGTTCCCGGCGACCTCTCGGTGATCGGCTACGACGACTGCTACCTCGCCGCCCACAGCAACCCGCCGCTCACCACCGTCCGCCAGCCGATCGACGAGATGGGCGCCGCCGTCGCCGACGCCCTCTGGCGCCGGCTGGAGGGCCACGGCGGCCGGGCCCGGGACTACCTGTTCACCCCCGTCCTGGTCGCCCGCGACTCCACCGCCCGCGCCCGGGACTGAGACCGCGCACACGCCGGAGGGCCGGGGGCTGCTGCCCCCGGCCCTCCGTCAACTCCCGGGCGGTGTCAGTCGTTCGGGACGGTCGCGTAGCGCGCGGTGCCCTCGGCCATCTGCCGCAGCGCGTCCTTGCGGTCCCGCTTCGACAGCTTGTCGATGTAGAGGAAGCCGTACAGGTGGTCGGTCTCGTGCTGCAGGCAGCGCGCGAAGAAGCCGGTGCCCTCGACGCGGATCGGGTTGCCGTCCTTGTCCCGGCCGGTCACCGCCGCGTAGTCCGGGCGGGGCAGCTCGGCGTAGGCGGTCGGGACCGACAGGCAGCCCTCGTTGCCGTCGTCCAGCACCCGCTTGCGGTCCTTGGGGAACTCCTCCAGCACCGGGTTGATCACGTGGCCGATGTGGCGCACGCCCTCGTCGTCCGGGCAGTCGTAGACGAAGACCTTCAGGTCCACGCCGATCTGGTTGGCGGCCAGGCCCACGCCCTCCGCCGCGTACATCGACTGGAACATGTCGTCGATCAGCGCGGACAGCTCGCCGTCGAAGGCCGTCACGTCCTTCACCTCGCGGTGCAGCACGGGGTTGCCGTAGACGGTGATCGGGCGCGCCGTGCCCTTGGAGAGGTCCGGCTCCTCGCCGACCACCTTCGGGGTCTCGTCGTGCTCGTGCTGGTCCTGCTCCGCCATGTCTTCCGCTTCCCTAGGCCTACGCGTACCGGACCAGGGTACTCAGGGCGCTCAGCAGACCTCTTCGAGATCCCGGTAGGCCCGGGTTCCCGGCGACGCCGCGGCCCAGCGGTCCAGCAGCACCCGCACCAGGTGCGCCGGGGCGGCGATCCCGCACTCGCGCTCGGCCAGCCAGGACATCCCGCCCGCGCCGGGGCTCAGGTGGCTGAGGTGGCCGGGGTGCGCGGCGTCCCCGTCGTCGTGCGGGTCGTGGTGGGCGGTGTGGCCGTCGTCCGAGGCCATCCGGCTCTCCGAGCAGGCCCGGCAGAGCAGCCGCACCGAGGACGTCCAGTCCTCCGCCGCGTAGCCGGCGTCCGCGACCAGCCGCTCCAGCGCGTCCCGGTCCGCCTCGGTGGCCGCCTGCAGCAGCACCACGTACGTCGGCACCGGGGACGGCGCCCACAGCTCGATCTCGTCGAACACCGGGTAGGCGACGCCGTCGGTGACCCGCTCGCCGTGCGGGGCGCCGTCGTGCAGCACCACCTCGCCCCAGCGTCTTCCGGAGGACGGCAGCGGGATCGACAGCACCTCGATCCGGGCCGGGTCCAGTCTGCGGCCCCAGACCACCTCGGACTCGCCGTCCGGGGAGAGCCGCACCGGGGTCGTCCCCAGGTCCAGGCTGACCGGCCCGTCCTCCCGCGCGTTCGGGCCGCCGGGCAGCTTCAGCCCGTACGCCTGCCAGGCCCGGCGGGCCAGCGGCCAGTCCTGCAGCGCGGTCGCGGTGATGCCGAGGTTCCACCAGTCCGGGGCGCCCTGCTCGCGGTCCAGCAGCGCCACCGCCCGCAGCCCGGCCGCCCGGGCCTGCTCCCAGTCGCGGCGGAACTTGTGCAGCAGGGCCAGGTTGAACCAGGAGTCGGACAGCCACGGCTCCAGGTCGGCCGCCATCACCAGCAGGGCGCCGGCGTCCTCGTAGCGGCCGTCACCGATCAACGTGAAAGCCCGGTCGGTCGTCTGCCGCCAGGTGGCGGACGGCCGGTGCCGTGCCCGGTGGAAGATCCTCACGTTCGTCCCTGCCGTCGTCGTCCGCTCAAGTCCCGCAACCGCTCCCGCGTCACGGGCCCGGTGCTCCGGGTCGGTTTTCCACGCTACGACCGCATCCAACCACGACGGCCGCCGCCCGCGCTCCCCACCGCCGGGGTTGCCCGGTTCCGTCCCGGCCCGTTTCCGGCCCCTCCCCCAGCCTGCCCGCCCGGCCCCGCCGCCTCAACCCCGGACGACCCCTGCCGGACCCCGGACCCGGCCGTCCGGCCGCCCCCGGGCGCCCCGGCCGCGCCGCCGGACGCGGTCAGCCGCGCACCCGCACCAGCGCGTCCACCACCCGGGCGTCGTACACCCGGCCCCGCTCCAGCCGCAGCGCCTCCAGCACCTCCAGCCGGCCCACCGCCTCCCCCACCCCGCGCTCCCGGGCCGCCGTCAGCAGGTCGTCGTGCGCGTTCGCCACCCGGATGATCCGCGCCGCCAGCGGCACCGCCCGCCCGCCGCCGTCCGGCCCGGGGAACGGGTCGGCCAGCCGGGCGACCTGCTCGGCCACCCGCCGCGGCACCCCGGTGCGCCGGATCACCTCGCTGCCCAGCCGGGCGATCCGCTGCTGCTCCTCGTCCGGCAGCAGGGCCGTCGCCCCGCCCGGCACCGGCTCCACCAGCGACAGCTGCCCGACGTCGTGCATCAGCGCCGCGTACTCCAGCAGCGCCAGCTCCCGGGTGCCGAGGCCGAGCTCGCGGCCGACCGCGCACGCGGTGTCGGCGACCCGGCGGGCGTGCCCCGGCGGCGTGTACCCGGCGACCTCGGTGGCCTTGGCCAGGCTGGCGATGGTCTGCCCGGTGGTGGCCCGCACCGCCGCCGCCCGCCGGAAGGACACCTGCGCCAGCAGCAGCGGCGCGCAGAACAGCGGCAGCGCCCAGAGCCCGACCTCCCCGGCGGCCAGGCTGACCAGCATGCCGGTGGCGGCGATCGCGGTGCCGATCCCGAACAGCGAGCGCAGCTCGTCCTCCAGCGCCGCCGGGAACCGCAGCCCGCTGCGGGCCTGCCGCAGCAGCGCCGCCAGCACCGCGTCGCAGAGCGCGGCCAGCGCGGCCACCGCCGTCAGGAACGCGCCGTACGCGGGGCCGTCGGCGGAGAACCGGTCCACCACCCCGCTGGTGTAGAGCGGCTGGAACACGGCGGCCGCGAAGCCCGCGCCGAGCAGCCGCCGCGCCGCGCCGTCCCGCCGGGCCCGCTCGCGCCAGGGGGCCGGCCCGGGCGGCCCGGCCCCGCGCACCCGCCCGGCGGCCGCCCGCAGCGCCGCGGGCAGCAGCGCCAGCAGCAGACCGGCGCCGGTCACCGCCGTCACCTGGAGCACCCCGGGCCCGGCCGGCAGTCCGCGCAGCGGCCCGAGCAGCGCGTACGCCAGCGCCCCCGCCGCCCCGATCGGGGTCTGTTCGCGGTCGCCCGGAAGAGTGATCCGCACGCACTCGCCGAGCGCGATCAGCGCGGTGAAGGCCAGCGCCACCCCCGGCTGGGCGGGCCCGCGCACCAGCACCGCCCCGAGGGACGCCGCCAGCAGCGCCAGGGCCGCCCCGTGCACCGCGCACACCGCACCGGCGCACCCCTCCTGTGCATCCGCGCGCCCGGCGCCCGACCGCCGCCGCGCGCCGCCCTCCGCGATCGGCGCGCCCACCCGCGCGCCCCACCCCGCGCCCCGCCGCACCTCGCGCCGCGCGCTCACGAGGACCCGGCCGTCGGGACGCCGCCGCCACCCTGGACCGGCACCGCGCCCGGAGCGGGGCCCGCGCCCGGCGCCGGACCCGGGTCCGCACCAGGCGCCGGGCCCGGAGCCGGAGCCGCCCGGGCCGGTTCGGGAACGCCGAGCGGGATGTCCGGCACCTCCTTGATGCACTCCGGGGGCGGCGGCAGCACCGGCTGCCAGTCGTGCACGGCCAGCGCGTCCACCAGCGCCCGCACCATCACCGGGTCGAACTGGCTGCCCGAGCAGCGCTCCAGCTCGGCGACCGCCTCGGTGACCGGGCGGCCGCGCCGGTAGGAACGGGTGGAGGTCATCGAGTCGAAGGCGTCGGCGACCGAGATGATCCGGGCGAACTCCGGGATCTGCTCACCGGCCAGCCCCGCCGGGTAGCCGCGGCCGTCCATCCGCTCGTGGTGGTGCAGGATCCCGGCGTGTGCCTCGCCGAGGAAGGCGATCCCGCGCACCAGCTCGTACCCGTGCACCGGGTGCACCTCGACGGCCCGGCGCTCCGCCTCGGTGAGGGGACCGTTTCTGCGCAGCAGCTCGGTGGCCACGCCGAGCTTGCCGACGTCGTGCAGGATGCCCGCGTAGCGCAGGGTGCGCAGCCGCTCGGCCTCCATGCCCAGCTGATCGGCGATCAGCACCGCCGCCCGGCCGACCCGTTCGCTGTGGCCCCGGGTGTAGGCGTCCTTGATCTCCACCGCCTGGACCAGCGCCCGCACGGTCGCCTGGTGGGCCTCGCGCTCCCGGTGCCCCTGGGCGAACACCCAGGCCGAGATGGACAGCGGCAGCAGGGCCAGCAGCGCCGCGAACGCGCCGTACGGCCCCTGCCACAGCACGGCGAGCATCAGCCCGCCCGCCGCGTGCACCAGTACCGCGAGCCCCGGCACGACGGTGGCGCCGTCGCGCCGCCCGGCCGGGCAGCGGCCCTCCGCCAGCACCCGCATGCCGCCCACCAGAGCCCCGTTGACCAGGCAGAACGCGGCGAGGGCGGCGAATGCGGGCAGCAGTGCGGCCGGGAAGCGCGAGCCGAGCAGCAGCTGCGGCCCGGCCAGCAGGTGGAACACCGCCGAGGACGCGAAGGCGGACAGCGCGAGCTGCGCGCCGTTCCACACCTGGCGCCGCCGCCCGCCCGGCCCGGCGGCCCCGAGCAGCGCGGCCGGCACGGCGGCCAGCCCGGCGGCGGCCGGCGGCAGCATCAGCACCCCGGCGAACAGCACCGGGAAGAACGCGTTGACGCCGGGCCTCGCCGGCCGGCGGGCGCGCAGCGGCGGACGGCGCAGCAGCAGCCACGCCAGCCGCAGGCACGGCGTCGACAGGCCCTGGGCGAGCGACTCCCAGCAGGCGTGCAGGAAGGCCAGCAGCCCGACCTTCGGCCAGTCCACCGGGGCGCCCAGCCAGTGCACCGCCGCCGGGCCGGGCAGCGGCAGCAGCGTCAGCAGGCAGCAGAGCGCCGCCGCCGGCACGGCCACGAGGTAGCGCGCGGCGCCCGGCGGAAGGTCCCCGTCTCCACTGTCGGTAGCGATGTCGACCTCCCCGCGTGCTGGCCCGCGCCGCCCTGGCCCGTCCTCCCGGACCGCCGCCGGCCGTCCGCGCACGCCGAAGCGGCGGCGCACGGCCCATGGTGAGCGTCCGTCAGGAGAATAGGGCGCCACTCCGGCACGGGGACGCGTGATCGCGCAATGCCGCTGCTGGCACACCGCCAACTCACTCGATCGAGTGAGGACGCGGCCCCGGCGGAGGGGACGCGGACGCACGGCGGCCCCGGGAGCATCCGCTCCCGGGGCCGCCCGCGTGCCTCGTCCGGTCGTGCGCCGTCCGGCGCAGCCGCCCGCCTCAGGTCCCGGCCGCCGCCTCCGCGGCCCGACCCGGCCCGGCCGGCTCACCGGCCGCCTCGGCGTGCACCTCCAGCGTCGTCTCGACCGCCACCACCACCGCCTCGCCCGAGCGCTGGCCGGCCCGGATCGAGTCGATCCTGGCCAGCACCTTGCCGCGCAGGTCGGCCGGGGTGTCGTCGCAGCCGCAGGAACGCTTGATCAGCGCCTTGATCGCCTGCTCCAGTCCGTACTGCTTCAGGCAGGGCGAGCACTCCTCGAAGTGCACGCGCAGCTTGGCGCAGTCGCCCTCGGCCATCTCGTTGTCGAGGAATTCGTAGAGGTGGTCGAGGACCTCGCCACACTCGGTGTCGTGCGGATCGCCGCAGCTCATGAGCCCGAGCCCTTCGCTTCCTGCCCTGCCCCGCTGCCGGCCGGGACCAGCCCGCGCTCACGGGCGTAGTCCTCCAGCATGCCGCGCAACTGACGGCGGCCACGGTGCAGCCGGGACATCACCGTACCGATGGGAGTACCCATGATGTCCGCGATCTCCTTGTACGCAAAGCCCTCGACATCCGCGAGATAGACGGCGATGCGGAACTCCTCCGGAATGGCCTGGAGGGCGTCCTTCACATCGCTGTCCGGAAGGTGGTCCAGGGCCTGGGTCTCCGCCGAGCGCAGACCGGTCGACATGTGCGACTCGGCCCGGGCCAGCTGCCAGTCCTCGATCTCCTCGGCGGCGGTGCGCTGCGGCTCCCGCTGCTTCTTGCGGTACGAGTTGATGAAGGTGTTGGTGAGGATGCGGTACAGCCACGCCTTGAGGTTGGTGCCCTCGCGGAACTGGTGGAAGGACGCGTAGGCCTTCGCGAACGCCTCCTGCAGGAGGTCCTCCGCGTCGGCGGGGTTGCGCGTCATCCGCAGCGCGGCCGAGTACATCGGATCCAGGTAGCCCAGGGCGTCGCGCTCGAAGCGCTCCCGCCGGGCCTCCTCGGTCTCCTCCGCCGACACCCGGAAGGTGTCCTCACCGATCGCCTCGGCCAGCTCCTCACCGGTGAGCGCCTCGCCCGCGGGCAGGCCCTCCTCCGGGCCCCGGCCCGGCTCGGCCTCGTGCTCGGTCCCGACGACCGGACCCACCTCCTCGGCATGACGGACACGGCCCACCGTGGGCCGCCCCGAAAGGGAGGATATCGGGCCGACGGGCTTCTCGCCCGCGACTAGCCAGTCCGACCAGGAGGGAGCGAACGCCGACGCGGCCTCGCGCTCCTCCGGCCGCTCGGGGCACGCGATCGAACCCATCTGCCCTGCCTTCCACCGGGACTCCACCTGACGAGGGTGTCAACCACGCCGGCCCCGCCCGCATTCCCGCACCCCCGCGGCCCGGCTCACACCACCCGCAGCACCCAGTCCCCGACCGCCGAGACGATCAGCTCCAGCAGCTCCTGCTGCCCCACCGCCGCCCGCTTCGGCACCTCGAAGCCGTGGTTGCCGGCCGGCAGCGCCACCAGCTCGTGGGAGTCCGGCAGCTCCGGGAACTCCGCCGGTCCGCCGAACGGGTCCGCCGCCCCCTGCACCACCAGCGTCGGCAGCCCCGAGCCGAGCAGTTCCCGGGCCCGGCTCCGCTCCGGCCGGCCCGGCGGGTGCAGCGGGAACGCCAGCGCCACCACCCCCACCGCACCGCCCGCCGCCCCGGTCCGGCAGGCCACCCGCGCCCCGGCGCTGCGCCCGCCCACCACCAGCGGCGGGCCCGCCGCGGCCAGCCGCCCGGCCACCGGCTCCCAGCCGGCGTCCAGCGTCCTCGGCGCGGGCGCCACCTTCTTCCCCGCCACCCGCCAGGGCTGCTCGACCAGCGCCACCGACACCCCCCGGGCGGGCAGGGCGGCGGCCAGCGCCGCGAGGTCCCGCGCCTCGATCCCGCCGCCGGCGCCGTGCCCCAGCGCCAGCGTCGCCCGCGGCGCGGGGGCCGGGTGCAGGGTGATCCGGGCGTCCCCGACGGGCGTGGGCACCGTCTCCGTGGTCACGGGGGCGGCCTTCGCGGCGGTCACGGCGGTGGTCCTCTCGGAAGGGGGCGGTCAGAACAGGGTGGTCTCGTACTCGGGCTCGGTGTGGGGCTCGGTCAGCCCGGCGTGGTCGTTGCGGATGCTGCCGACCTCCGGCGACACCGGCGTCACCCGCAGCGCCCCCGGCGGCGGCGGTGTCAGCAGCCGCCGCAGCTCCGGCGACCCGCTGTCGTCCAGCCGCGGGTCCAGCCAGGCGTCGAACGACCCCGGGTCCAGGTACAGCGGCATCCGCTCGTGGATCGGCGCCAGCAGCTCCTCCGCCCCGGTCGTCACGACGGTGAACGTCACCAGCCAGCCCTCCGGGTGGTCCGAGGGCACCGCCCGGTTGCGCCAGAACTCGTACAGCCCCGCCAGCGCCAGCGGCGCGCCGTCCGCCCGGGACACGAAGAACGGCTTCTTGCGCGCCCTGCCCCGCTCCCCCGGCACCGTCTGCCACTCGTAGTAGCCGTCCACCGGCAGCACGCACCGGCGCGAGGCGAACGCCTGCCGGTAGGCCGGCTTCTCGTGCACCGTGTCCGCCCGCGCGTTGATCATCTTCACCGCCGTCTCCGGCGACTTCGCCCACTGCGGCACCAGCCCCCAGCGCAGCACCCGCAGCTGGCGCACCGGCGCCGGCGCCCCCTTCACCGGCCGCTCCAGCACCACGAAGGCGCTCTGCGTCGGCGCGACGTTCCAGCTCGGGTCCAGCGTCTCGGCCGGATCCCACTGCTGGACGCCGAACAGCTCCACGATGTCCCCGGGCCGGCTACTCGCGGCGAAGCGACCACACATACCGTCAGCTTGCCACGGCCCCGTCCGCCCCCGGGCCCCCGTCCGCCCCGAGAACCACCCGCCCCCGGACCGCCGTCCTCTCCCGTGGCAGGCTGCCACCCCGGGACGAACGACCGGACCGAGACGGAGGAGCACGATGGACGCCAGGACCCTCGACGAGCTGTGGACCGCCGTCACCGGCACCCAGCCCGCCCCGCCCGGCTGGCTCGCCCTGGCCACCGGCGCCGCCGCGCTGCTCACCGTCCTCGCCCGCCCGCTGTGGCGGATCGCCCGGGGCGCCGTCACCATCGCCCACGAGGGCGGCCACGGCCTCGCCGCCCTCGCCACCAACCGCAGGCTCGCCGGCATCCGGCTGCACTCCGACACCTCCGGCCTCACCCTCTCCTACGGCCGCCCCACCGGCCCCGGCATGGTCCTCACCGCCGCGGCCGGCTACACCACCCCCGCCCTGCTCGGCCTCGGCTGCGCCGCCCTGCTCGCCGCCGACCGGATCACCCTGCTGCTGTGGCTCGCCGTCGCCCTGCTGCTGGCCCTGCTGGTGCGGATCCGCAACGCCTTCGGCTGCTTCGTCGTGCTGCTCGCCGGCGGCGCCTTCTTCCTGGTCTCCTGGTTCGGCTCCCCCGAGGTCCAGGCCGCCTTCGCCTACCTCGGCACCTGGTTCCTGCTGTTCGGCGCCGTCCGCCCGGTCCTCGAACTCCAGCAGCAGCGCCGCCGCGGCGAGGCCCGCGACTCCGACGCCGACCAGCTCGCCCGCCTCACCGGCATCCCCGGCCTCGCCTGGACCACCCTGTTCCTCGTCGCCGCCCTCGCCGCCCTCGCCCTCGGCGCGAGCTGGCTGCTGCACCCCCTCTGACCGCCCCCGCGCGCCGCCGCACCCCGCCGGCCCCCGCATCGGAGGCGAACGGGCGGCCCCCACCACGGCCCCTAGACTTGGGCCCATGACCGAGACCCTGTGGCCCGCCCCCGTCGCGAGCACCCCCGTGGACGCCACCGTCACCATCCCCGGCTCCAAGTCGGTCACCAACCGGGCCCTGGTCCTGGCGGCCCTCGCCGACGGCCCCGGCTGGGTGCGCCGCCCGCTGCGCAGCCGCGACTCCCAGCTGATGGCCGACGGCCTGCGCGCCCTCGGCGTCACCATCGAGGAGCAGGTCAACAACGACACCGGCGGCACCGGCGGCGGCGAGGCCTGGCGGGTCATCCCCGCGCCCGTGCTGCGCGGCCCCGCCTCGGTCGACGTCGGCAACGCCGGCACGGTCATGCGCTTCCTGCCCCCGCTCGCCGTCCTCGCCGACGGCCCGGTCCACTTCGACGGCGACCCGCGCAGCCACGAGCGCCCCCAGCATGGCGTCATCGACGCCCTGCGCGCCCTCGGCGCCCGGATCGAGGACGGCGGCCGCGGCACCTTCCCGCTCACCGTGCACGGCACCGGCGCCCTCGACGGCGGCACCGTCGAGCTCGACGCCTCCGCCTCCTCCCAGTTCGTCTCCGCCCTGCTGCTCTCCGGCGCCCGCTACAACAACGGCGTCGAGGTCCGGCACGTCGGCGGCCCGGTCCCCTCGCTGCCGCACATCCGGATGACCGTCGACATGCTGCGGCTGGCCGGCGTCCAGGTCGACGCCCCCGAGGACGGCGGCGAGAAGGACGTCTGGCGGGTCACCCCCGGTGCCCTGCTCGGCCGCGACCTGGTCGTCGAGCCCGATCTCTCCAACGCCGCGCCGTTCTTCGCCGCCGCCCTGGTCACCGGTGGCCAGGTCACCGTCCGCGACTGGCCGAAGCACACCACCCAGCCCGGCGACCAGCTGCGCGACCTCTACACCCGGATGGGCGGCAGCTGCGCGTTCACCGACGAGGGCCTGCGCTTCACCGGCACCGGCCGGATCCACGGCATCGAGGCCGACCTGCACGACGTCGGCGAGCTCACCCCGGTGATCGCCGCGGTCGCCGCCCTCGCCGACTCCGAGTCCCACCTCTACGGCATCGCCCACCTGCGGCTGCACGAGACCGACCGGCTGGCGGCGCTCGCCAAGGAGATCAACGGCCTCGGCGGCGACGTCAGCGAGACCGCGGACGGCCTGCGGATCCGCCCGCGCAAGCTGACCGGCGGCGTCTTCCACACCTACGAGGACCACCGCCTGGCCACCGCCGCCGCGGTGATCGGCCTCGCCGTGCCCGGCGTCCAGGTGGAGAACGTGGCGACCACCGCCAAGACCCTGCCGGACTTCCCCGCCATGTGGGACGAGCTGCTCGCCGGACCGGTGGCGGGCGGCTGAGCGGAGGACTGGGCACATGCGCCGCTACGGCAAGGACGCCGACGAGGACGACATCCGCAACCGCCCCGCCCGCCGGGGCTCGCGGCCGCGGACCCGGATCCGGCCCAAGCACGAGGACGCCGCCGAGGCGATGGTGCTCACCGTCGACCGCGGCCGGCTGACCTGCCTGGTCGACCCGGGGACGAAGCAGGAGCACGAGGTCGTCGCCATGAAGGCCCGCGAGCTGGGCCGCAAGGGCGTGGTGGTGGGCGACACCGTCTCGCTGGTCGGCGACCTCTCGGGGGACACCGACACGCTGGCCCGGATCGTGCGGGTCGAGGAACGCACCTCGGTGCTGCGGCGCACCGCGGACGACGACGACCCCTACGAGCGGATCGTCGTCGCCAACGCCGAGCAGCTCGCCATCGTCACCGCGCTGGCCGACCCGGAGCCGCGGCCCCGGCTGATCGACCGCTGCCTGGTCGCCGCCTACGACGCGGGCCTGGAGCCGCTGCTCGTCCTCACCAAGGCCGACCTCGCCCCGGCCGCGCCGGTGCTGGAGTCCTACGCGCCGCTCGGCATCACCTACGTCGTCACCCGCCGCGACGAGCTGGAGACCACCGGCGCCGAGGCCGTCCGCGAGCACCTGCGCGGTCTGCGCACCGTGTTCATCGGCCACTCCGGCGTCGGCAAGACCACCCTGGTCAACGCGCTCGTCCCGGAGCGGCAGCGGACCACCGGCCACGTCAACGCCGTCACCGGCCGCGGCCGGCACACCACCGTCTCGGCGCTCGCGCTGCGGCTGCCGCCGCCGCCCGGCGCCAAGCCCGGCTCGAAGAAGGCGCTGAACGCGGGCTGGGTGATCGACACGCCCGGCTTCCGCTCCTTCGGCCTGTCCCACATCGACCCGTCGCGGGTCATCCACGCCTTCCCCGACCTGGAGCCCGGCACCGAGGACTGCCCGCGCGCGTGCAGCCACGACGAGCCGGACTGCGCGCTGGACGCCTGGGTGGCCGACGGCCACGCCGACCCCGCGCGGCTCTACTCGTTGCGCCGTCTGCTGGCCAGCAAGGAGGCCCGCGAGGGCGACTGACGGCCCTCTGCGGACCGGTTTGCGCCTTCGAGGTGTCGGAGCGGCCTCTCGTGGTGATCATAGGAAAGTCGGGCCGGATCACGGCCCGGCCGCCGACCGATCCCGCGACCGACAGGGAGAGCACGCGATGGCATGGGCCCTGGTGATCCTGGCCGGCCTGCTGGAGACCGGATTCGCGATCAACCTCAAGCTCAGCGAGGGCTTCACCAAGCTCTGGCCCACCATCAGCTTCTGCGTCTTCGCCCTCGGCAGCTTCGGCCTGCTCACCCTCTCCCTGAAGACCCTGCCGGTGGGCCCCGCCTACGCGGTGTGGACCGGCATCGGCGCCGCCGGCACCGCGATCTACGGCATGCTCTTCCTCGACGAGTCCACCTCGGTGCTCAAACTCGTCTCGATCTCCCTGGTCATCGCCGGGGTCATCGGCCTCCAGCTCAGCGGGTCCGCGCACTAGGGTCCCTCTCCGGGACGGGGCCCGCCGGCCCACCGGCTCGCCCGGATCGTGTGCCCCGGCCGGGGCGGCCCCGCGCTAGGGTTTCGACCATGGCCGACTACCACGACGATCTCCGACTCGCCCACGTCCTCGCCGACTCGGCCGACTCGGTCACCCTGGAGCGCTTCAAGGCCCTCGACCTGCGGGTCGAGACCAAGCCCGACCTGACCCCCGTCAGCGACGCCGACAAGGCCGCCGAGGAGCTGGTGCGCAGCGTCCTGCAGCGGGCCCGCCCGCGCGACGCGGTGCTCGGCGAGGAGTTCGGTCTGCAGGGCACCGGCCCGCGCCGCTGGGTGATCGACCCGATCGACGGCACCAAGAACTACATCCGCGGCGTCCCGGTCTGGGCCACCCTGATCGCGCTGCTGGAGGACGGCCCGGACGGCGTGGAGCGCCCCGTCGTCGGCATCGTCTCCGCCCCCGCGCTGAACCGCCGCTGGTGGGCCGCCAAGGACCTCGGCGCGTTCGCCGGCCGCAGCCTCGCCAAGGCCGGCCGGATCCAGGTCTCCGGCGTCTCGCGGATCGAGGACGCCTCCTTCTCCTACTCCTCGCTCACCGGCTGGGAGGAGCGCGGGCGCCTCGACCCGTTCCTCGACCTCACCCGGGCCTGCTGGCGCACCCGCGCCTACGGCGACTTCTGGTCGTACATGATGGTCGCCGAGGGCGCGGTGGACATCGCCGCCGAGCCGGAGCTGTCGCTGTGGGACATGGCGGCCAACTGCATCATCGTCGAGGAGGCCGGCGGGCGCTTCACCGGCCTGGACGGCGTCCCGGGCCCGGGCGGCGCCGACGCCGTCGCCTCCAACGGCCTGCTGCACGAGGAGGCGCTGCGCCGTCTGAGCGTGTGAGCCGTCTGAGCGTGTGAGCCGTCCGGGCGTCTGCGCCGTCCCGGGCGTCCGGGCGCGTCCCGGGCGTCGGGCCGGAGCCGCGACGACGTGGTGCGGGCCCCGAGCGCCGGTTCTCCGGCGGCACTCGGGGCCCGCTGCTCGTGGGGCCCCTCACCGGGCCCCGCGATGCGGTGCGGTCACTGCTGCTTGCGCAGCTCCCGCACCGCGGTCTCCAGGCGCCGGCCGAAGTCGGCGTCCGCCTTGCGGAAGTTGTCGACCGCCCGCTCGACGATGTCGTCGCGGTCGGCCGAGACCTTGGCGATGAAGCCGGACAGGTTGCCGATCAGCCGCTGCTTCGCGTCCTCGCCCATCAGCCGGTAGAGGTCGCCGGCCTGCACGAAGTCGTTGTCCTCGGCGTGCGAGGGCGCCTCGTGGGTGCCGGTGACGCCGTCGACCGGAAGCGGGGCCCACAGCGGGCGGCCGGTCTGCACCGGGCCGCCGAAGCTGTTCGGCTCGTAGTTCTTGCGGCGCCCGTGGCGGCCGTCGTACAGCGAGCCGTCCCGGTGGTTGGTGAGCGCCTCGGTGGCGTGCGGGCGGTTGACCGGCAGGTGGTCGGCGTTGATGCCGACGCGGTAGCGGTGGGCGTCCGCGTAGGCGAACAGCCGGCCCTGCAGCATCTTGTCCGGGGACGGGCCGATGCCGGGCACGAAGTGCGCCGGGGAGAAGACCGACTGCTCGACCTCGGCGAAGACGTTGTCGGGGTTGCGGTTGAGCTCCAGCTTGCCGAACTCGACCAGCGGGTAGTCCGCGTGCGGCCAGACCTTGGTGAGGTCGAAGGGGTTGAAGCGGTAGTTCGCCGCGTCCGCGGCCGGCATGATCTGGACGCTGACGGTCCAGGTCGGGAACTCGCCGCGCTCGATGGACTCGCGCAGGTCGCGCTGGTGGCTGTCCGGGTCCTCACCGGCGAGCTTGTTGGCCTCGTCCTGGGTGAGGGTCCTGATCCCCTGGTCGGTCTTGAAGTGGTACTTCACCCAGAAGTACTCGCCGGCCTCGTTCTGCCACTGGTAGGTGTGCGAGCCGAAGCCGTCCATGTGGCGGTACGACGCCGGGATGCCGCGGTCGCCGAACAGCCAGGTCACCTGGTGGGTGGACTCGGGCGACAGGCCCCAGAAGTCCCAGACGTTGTCCGCCTCCTGGGAGCCGGTGTAGGGGTCGCGCTTCTGGGTGTGGATGAAGTCCGGGAACTTGCTGGCGTCCTTGATGAAGAACACCGGGGTGTTGTTGCCGACGAGGTCGTAGTTGCCCTGCTCGGTGTAGAACTTCAGCGCGAAGCCGCGCGGGTCGCGCACCGCGTCCGCCGCGCCGAGGTTGCCGGCGACGGTGGAGAACCGCAGGAAGGTCTCGGTCTGCTTGCCGACCTCGGAGAGGAACGCGGCCCGGGTGTAGGCGGTGACGTCCGCGGTCACCGTGAAGGTGCCGTAGGCGCCGGCGCCGCGGGCGTGCACCACGCGCTCCGGGATGCGCTCGCGGTTGAAGCGCGCGAGCTTCTCGAACAGCTGCTGGTCCTGGATCAGCGCCGGACCGCCGACCCCGGCGGTCTCGGTGTTCTGGTTGTCGGCGACGGGGGCACCCGCCTCCGTGGTGAGGGTGGGGCGCAGCTCGTCCTGGGTAGTCATGTGAGGGCCTCCGCGTGATCCGGTCGTGACGAACCGATCCTAACTTGGACTTTGTCTAAGTCAACACTGGAACCAAACTCGGAGTGTCACTTACCCTGAGTCCATGAGTGACCTGCTGGAGAGACTTCGCGGACGTGGTTGGCGGCTCACCTCGCAGCGCCGGGTCGTGGCCGAGGTCCTCGACGGCGAGCACGTCCACCTGACCGCCGACGAGGTGCACGCGCGCGCCGTCGAGCGGCTGCCCGAGATCAGCCGTGCCACCGTCTACAACACCCTCGGCGAACTCGTCGGCCTGGGCGAGGTGTTGGAGGTCGCCACCGACGGCCGCGCCAAGCGCTACGACCCCAACGCCCACCACGCGCACCAGCACCTGGTCTGCTACGGCTGCGGCGCCATCCGCGACGTCCACCCCCAGGGCGACCCGCTGGCCGCGCTACCGGACGCCGAACGGTTCGGCTTCACCCTCTCCGGCGCCGAGATCACCTACCGCGGCCTGTGCCCGGACTGTTCCGCAGCCCGGCCCTGATCCGCCCCCGCGCGCACGGCGCACCCGCCGGCGCGCACCGCCACACGCACGACTGCTCGTCCCGCTGCGCGCACGACTGCTCGTCCCGCTGCGCGCACCGCCGCCGGTACCGCTACGCGCTCAGCTCCGCGTGCAGCGCGCCCAGCAGCCGGCCCGCCCGCTCGGCGACCTCCGCCGGACCGTAGTCCGCGGCCCGCCGGCACCAGCCCTCCGCCTGCACCGGCTCGCCCCGGCGCAGCGCCAGCAGCGCCAGCCGCAGCGCCGCCCGCCCGTGCCCGGCGTCCGCCGCCCGGGTGTACCAGAGCATCGCCTCGGCCTCGCTGTCCTGCCGGGCCAGCAGCAGCCCCAGGTTGAACGCCGCGCTGCGGCTGCCCGCCTCCGCCGCCCGCCGGTACCAGCTCTCGGCGATCTCCAGCGCCCCCCGCTCGGCCGCCCGCACCCCCATCCGCACCTGCGCCCGGCGGTGGCCCGCGTCCGCCGCCACCGCGTACCAGTGCTCGGCCTCCGCGTCGGCGTCCCCGCGCCGGTCCAGCACCGACGCCAGCCGGAACGCGCCCTCCGCCGAGCCGCCCGCCGCCGCCTGCCGGTAGCGCTCCAGCGCGCCCGCCGCGTTGCCGCGCTGCTCCTGCACCACCGCCAGCTGCAGCGCCGCCTCGCCGTGCCCCTCCGCGGCGGCGCGCGCGTACCACTCCTGCGCCTGCCGGTGCTCGCCGCGCCCGGCGTGCAGCACGCCCAGGTTGAACGCGCCGTCCACGCTGCCCGCCTCGGCGGCCTTGGAGAACCACGGCTCGGCACCCGACTCGTCGCCGCGCTGCAGCAGCACCACGGCCAGCGCGTTGCACGCCTCCCGGTGCCCGGCGTACGCGGCCCTGCGGTACCACTGCTCGGCCTGCTGGTCGCGGCCCGCACCGGCGCAGAGCAGGCCCAGGTTGAACGCGCCGTTCTGGTCGCCGGCCTCCAGCGCGCTGCGGTACCAGCGCTCCGCCTCGGCGGCCCGGCCGCGCGAGGCGTGCAGCGCCCCCAGCGCGTTGGCCGCGTTGCCGTCGCCCGCTTCGGCGGCCTCCTGCCACCACTCGGCGGCCGCGACGAGGTCCCCGCCGTCGCGCAGCAGGTAGCCCAGCGCGCACGCGGCCCGCGGCTCGCCGTTCTGCGCCGACTGCCGGTACCAGCGGGCCGCCTCCTCCAGCAGCGCCTGCTCGCCGCCGGCCCGGTCCTCCAGCAGCACGCCCAGGCGCAGCGCGGCGCGGGCGTGGCTGCGGGCGGCCGCGATCCGGTACCAGGCCTCGGCGGTCTCCTTGTCCCCGGCCGCCTCGCGCATCCGGGCCAGCCGGTAGGCGGCCTCCCGGTGGCCGGCGTCCGCGGACACCTTGAACCAGCGCTCGGCGCGCACGTCCCGGCGGTGCTCCATGAGGTCGCCGAGCGCGTAGGCGCCCAGCGGGTGGCCGTGGTCGGCGGCGAAGTGCAGCCAGTACTCGGCGGCCTCCTCCTCGCCCTGGTCGCGCAGTTGCAGGCCGAGGGCGTGCGCGGCGGGCGCGCTGCCGGCCACCGCCGCCTGCCGCCACCACTGGGCGGCCTCGGCCCGGTGACCGCGCTGGTGCAGCAGCACGCCCAGGTTGTTGGCGGCGGCGCGCAGCCCCGCGGCCGCGGCGCCCCGCAGGTACGGTTCGGCGTCCTCCAGGTCGCCGCGGCGCAGCAGCAGGGTGCCCAGCCGGGCGGCGGCGTCCGGGTCGCCGCCGTCGGCGGCGCGCCGGTGGCGGGCCTCCAGGGCGGCCTGCTCGCGGGCGGCGAGCGCAGTCTCGAAGCTGGCCGAGTCGAAGCCGGTGTCGCTCTCGACGCCGGGGCCGGCGGAGCCGTCGGACGGCGCGCCGCGGGCGCCGGGCGCGGCGGCGAGGCCCCCGGCCGGGACGTGCACCAGGGAGTCCGGGCCCCAGCCGCCGGCCGGACGGCGCTCGGCCAGGCCGCTGGTGCGCTGGGCGGGCAGGGCGCCGGGCTGCCGTTCGGGGCTCTCCGCCCAGGCCTCGGTGTCCGCCTCGGTGGTCGCCGGCTTCGCCCCTGCCCCGTTCCTGCCGATCAGCCTCATGCCGACTCCCACTCCCCCCGAGTGTCGCGGCGTCGTCCTCCGGCCCGGGGCCGGGGGGACCCCACGGGGAGCGCGCGGACCCGACGGCCGGTCAGCAGCCGGGCAGCGTCCCCCATGTGTCCCATCGTCGCATCACCCGCAACCCGCGTACACCTGCCCCGGCCGAATTCGGCGGGGCGGATCCGAAGCCGACGAAATTGCTTCGGCGCTTTGTCGATTTCCCGACACTTGGCTTCCACAAACCCCGCTGCCGTCGTCCTTGGCGACGCTCGATGGTACCG
Source organism: Kitasatospora sp. NPDC058115 (assembly GCF_042884635.1). NCBI lineage: Bacteria > Bacillati > Actinomycetota > Actinomycetes > Kitasatosporales > Streptomycetaceae > Kitasatospora > Kitasatospora sp. NPDC058115. Next base: position 12,614 of record NZ_JBHVTL010000034.1, on the reverse strand, counting down.
GAGCGTGCCCGCCCGGCCGTGCGGGCAAACGCCGAAGGCCCGGAGGAAGAATCCTCCGGGCCTTCGTGCTACTGAGTAGCGGGGACAGGATTTGAACCTGCGACCTCTGGGTTATGAGCCCAGCGAGCTACCGAGCTGCTCCACCCCGCGTCGGTGGTTAAACCATAGCACGGGCGCGGGGTGGGGCCGAAATCGGTCAGCGCGGGATCGCCGCAGCTCAGGGGCCGCTGCTCGGCGGGGCCGGGGCGGTGGCCCCCTCCGACGGAGCCGTCGACGGCGCCGCCGGCGGTCCGGAGGACGGGGTGGCCGTCGGGTTCGCCGAGGGGGTGGCCGACCCGCCGAGGCCCGACTTCTGCTGCGCCGCGGCCAGTTCCCTGGCCGCCTCGCTCTGCGCCTTCTGGGCCTGGCCGAGGGCCACGAAGTCACCGGCCTTCAGCGCGGCGTCCACGTCCCCCTGCGCCTTCAGCACGTCGGCGATCGCCTTCTGCAGCTCCGGCGAGACCGTGGCCCCCGGCGTCGGCGTGGTCGGCGTCGTGGGCGTGGTCGGGGTGGTGGGCGTGGTCGGCGTGGTGCCGGGCGCCGGGGGCGTGACCGGCGCACCGGTCACCGCGCCGCCGAGCACCTTGGCCAGCGCCTTCTCCAGGTTGTCCTCGACCGCGACGACCGCGTGCTCGTTGCCGTAGGTCGCCAGCACCTTCTTCAGCACCGGGACCTTGGCGCTGCGGCCGATCAGGTACACCGGCTCGACGTTGAGCAGGCCGCCGCCGACCGGCAGGGTCAGCAGGTTGCCGTACTCGATGTCGGAGTCGGTGCCGGTCTTCAACAGGGTCAGCTGGTTGGCGACCAGCGGGTCCGAGTTGAACTTCGCCTGCACCTGCTTGGGGCCGAGCGCCCCGGAGTCGGTCGGCACCTTGGCGATCCGGATCTTCCCGTAGTCCGGCCCCGGGTCGGCGCTGACCGACATGAAGGCGGCCAGGTTGTCACGCCCGGACGGCCCGAAGCTGGTGGTCAGTGAGAACGACGCGGACTGCGCGCCGGGCATCCGGACCGTGAGGTAGTACGGCGGCTGCACCTCGTTGGAGTTGGTGGTCGGGTCGGTCGGCACCTGCCAGATGTCCGTGCCGTTGAAGAAGCCGCCGGCGTCGGTCATGTGGTACTCGGCGAGCAGGTCGCGCTGCACCTTGAACATGTCCTGCGGGTAGCGCAGGTGCGGCATCAGCGAGGCCGGGATGTCGGCCTTCGCCCGGACGGTGTCCGGGAACGCCTTCATCCAGGTCTTCAGCACCGGGTCCTGCTCGTCCCACTGGTAGAGCGTGACCTCGCCGGTGTAGGCGTCCACGGTGGCCTTGACCGAGTTGCGGATGTAGTTGACCTGGTTGGCGGCGGTCAGCAGCTCACCGCGCTGGTTGGTCAGCGAGTCCTTGGTGACGTCGCCCAGCGTCGTCCGGGAGGAGAACGGGTAGCCGTCCGAGGTGGTGTAGCCGTCCAGCACCCAGAACACCCGGCCGTCCTCGACCACCGGGTACGGGTCGGCGTCGATCGACAGCCACGGCGCGACCTTCTCCACCCGCTCCTTGGGGGTGCGGTCGTAGATGATCTTCGCGCCGTCCCTGATCGCGCTGGAGTAGAGGATCTGCGGCTCGGCGAACTTCACCGCGTACGCGGCCCGGGTCAGCGGGTTGCCCAGCCCGACGCCGCTGTCGCCGTCGTAGCTGAAGTGCACCGGGGTGCCGTTCTCGGCGGTGTAGTCGATGTCCTGGTAGCCGCCGCCGACGATCGAGTACGTGCTGGTCTTCTCGCCGTAGTAGATCCGCTGCTGGTAGTCGCCGAACGATCCCTTGGTCGGCAGCGCGGACTCGGTGTAGACCGGGTTGCCGCTGGCGTCCACCTGGTTGCCCTTGGCCGCGATCACGCCGTAGCCGTGGGTGTAGTTGAAGTGGTCGTTGATCCAGTTGCGCTGGATGCCGTTGAGATCCAGCTCACGCACGCCCAGCACGGTGTCCTGGTCGCCGTAGCGGTCGACGTCCAGCGACTTCGGGAAAGCGTAGTAGGTGCGCAGCGCCTGGTTCTGCTGGAAGGTCGGGCCCACCACGTTGGGGTCGAGCAGCCGGATGTCCGAGATCGTCTGGGCGTCCGGGGCCAGCGCCGCCGCGTCGGTGGTGTCCTTCGGCTCGTACGGGGTGATCTCGCTGTCCGCGATCCCGTACGCCTGGCGCGTCGCGTCGATGTTCTTCTGGATGTACGGCGTCTCCTTGGCCTGCTCGTTCGGCTTGACCTGGAACTGCTGCACGATCGCCGGGTACACCCCGCCGATCAGCACCGCCGACAGCACCATCAGGCCCAGGCCGATCAGGGCCGGCGCCCAGGTGCGGCGCACCGGGGTCAGGAAGAACAGCACGGCGCAGATCACCGCGACGAAGAACAGGATGGTCTTCGCCGGCAGGAACGCGTTGGCGTCCACGTACCGCAGACCGGTCCAGCCGGACACGCCCTTGTAGGAGCCGGTCTTCACCGCCAGCGCGTACCGGTCCAGCCAGTACGCCACCGCCTTCAGCAGCACGAACACGCCCAGCAGCACCGCCAGGTGCCCCTGCGCGCCGGTGCTCGCCCGCCGCCCCGGCCCCTGCAGCCGCAGCCCGCCGTACAGGTAGTGCACCAGCGCCGAGGTCAGCAGCGAGACGATCACCGCGCTGAACGCGAAGCCCAGCAGGAACTCGTAGAAGGGCAGGTCGAAGGCGTAGAACGAGACGTCCTTGCCGAACTGCGGGTCCTTGGTGCCGAACGGCGTCCCGTTCGTCCACAGCAGCCAGGTCCGCCACTGGCCCGAGGCCGCGGCACCCGCCACCAGCCCGATCACCAGCGAGATCCCGAGCAGCGCCCAGCGCTTGAACGGCGCCAGGCCCGAGCGGTAGCGGTCCAGGCTCTGCTGCTCCACCGACATCGCCGACAGCGGCGGGCGCAGCCGGTGCGCCAGCCAGACGTTGAAGCCGACGATCACCGCCATCAGCAGTCCGAACACCGCGAACAGGCCGATCTTCGTCCACAGTTGGGTGGTGAAGACCGACGAGTAGTGCACCGACCTGAACCAGAGCCAGTCCGTCCAGAACCCGGCGAACATGACGAACAGCAGGAACAACACCGCGAGCACGCCCAGGGTCAGCAGGAGCACCCGCGCTCGCCTTGAGGGCGGGCCTACTCTGCGCCGGAACCCCGGCCCTGAGCGTTCCGGCATCTGGAATACCACGGTGGCACCTCAGCTGTATTCGTCGTGGGATCGGTCGGTCTTCAGTGCAACTTAACCAGTCTTTGGCCGAGTTCCCACCGTTAGCAGACGGTTACGACAACCCTCCCCGGCCCTCGTCGCCCCGCTCCCCTTCCCTTTCCCGGAGCGGCGGGCGCCACGCACCGGGTGCCCGGCGTGTGAGGATTGAGGCATGTCCGATGGATCCAACCTCCCCGACGACGTCTCCACCCTCCCGGCCGGCAGCCCGCTGACCCGGGCCGCCCTGGAGATCGACGAGTACGCCGCCACCCTCGGCTGGGACCTCCCGGCCCGCCTCTTCGCCCTGGTGGACAGCTCCGCCCTGCGCAAGGCCGACCCCCGCATCGCCGAGCAGCTCGGCCTCGCCGACGACCAGCCCGGCCTCACCCCGGTCGAGCAGGACGAGCTGCCCGCCGGCATGGAGCTGGACAAGTTCCTCGGCACCATCGCCTGGCCCGGCGCGGTGGCCGGCTGCGCCCTGGTCGTCGAGCGCCTCATGCTGCCGCCGGGCGCCGAGCAGTCCCGCCCGCGCAACGCCAGCGACGCCCAGCTCGCCGAGTGGGTGGCCAACCACCCCAAGCGCGAGGAGGTGCGGATCACCGCCGCCGTGCTGCGCGACGGCAGCAAGGAGATCGCGCTGCGGCTGCGGTCGAAGGACACCGCCCGCGAGGTGCTGACCGGCCCCGACCTGGTGCCGGGCCTGACGGAAGCGCTGCTGGCGACCTTCTCCTGATCGCCCGGGCACGCCCCCCGGGACGCTAGGAGGACGTGCAGGACGGCAGCGCGGAGGTCTGCCCGGAGCGGATCTGCTCCAGCGCCTTCAGCGCGCCGTCCAGCGTCTCCACCTTGACCAGGTTCAGACCGGACGGGGTGTTCTTGGTGGCCTCGGCGCAGTTCGACGCCGGGGCGAGGAAGTACTCGGCGCCGGCGTCCCGGGCGGCGATCAGCTTCATCGCTATGCCGCCGATCGGGCCGACCTCGCCCTCGTCGGTGATGGTTCCCGTGCCGGCCACGAACCGCCCGCCGGTCAGGTCGCCCGGGGTCAGCTTGTCGATGATGCCGAGCGAGAACATCAGGCCCGCGCTGGGACCGCCGACGTCCTGCAGCCCGATGTCGATCCGGAACGGGTAGGTGTGCCGCAGGCCCGGGCGGATGCCGACCATCGCGGCGCCGGTGTCCGGCGACTTCACGGTCGGGACGCTGATGTCGGTGCGCACCCCCGGCTCGGCCGAGCCCTCCTTGACCCGCGGCACCACGGTGAAGACCGCCGGCTCACCGGGCTGGTGCCGGGTGACGGCCTTGGCGACCGCGTCCGCGTCGGCGACCGGGGTGCCGTCGACCGCCACGATCTGGTCCCCGGCGTGCAGCCGGCCCTCGGCCGGGGCGCCGGCGGTGACGCTCTGGACGATCAGCTCGCTGCCCATCGGGATGCCGAGCTGGTTCAGTGCGGCGGTGCGGGCGTGGTCCTCGGAGAGCGCGAACTCCTCGGCGTTCTGCCGCTTCGCGTCGGCGTCGCTCTGGCCCTTCGGGTAGACGTTGTCGTGCGGCACCACCAGCACGTCGTCGCGCAGCCAGCCGATCACCGCGTTGACCAGGCTCGGCTCGTACTTGGCGCCGGTGACCTGGACGGTCGTCATGTTGAGGTGCCCGCTCGCCGGGAACGACTCGTGGCCGGTGACGGTGATCACCGGGGTCCCCGTCTTCTCCTGCACCCCGAGCGTGTTGTACGTCGGGCCCGGGCTCATCTCGGTGTACGGCACCTTCATCAGCACCGAGGCGCAGAGCAGCGCTATGAGCAGCAGGGTGGCGGCGAGCATCGTCGCAGAGCGGCGTGGCATGCCTCGACAGTACGGGACGCGGATGACGGCGCGCCCGGCGGGCCGGGCTCCGCCGGCGCCTAGCGTTCCGGGCGCTCGGGCGGGGCGCCCGCGGCGGTGGTGCGTTCCATCGCGGCCATGAACCGCTGGTGCTCGGCCAGCGAGGCCGGGTCCCCCGTCGCCCTCGGGGCCCGCTGGGCCCAGCCCGCCCACACGGCGGCCAGCACCCCGGCGACGCAGGGAATGATCAACCAGGCGAGCGCACCCATCTCAGTACTCCCAGCTCGTCGTGTCTATGAGCAGATTAACCACCCCGGCGGACAACGCCGCGGGCGCCGTCCGGGTTACGGCACGGCCGATCGGCTCACTGCCGGGGAGTATCCGGCCCACCGGCCCACACCCGTTCGAGTGAGCGGCCGGCGTGTCCGCACGCCACGGGGATCCGACGGGGGCTCAGCAGTCCCCCGCGCCGACCCACTCCTCGCCGCCGTCCGCGAACACCTGGTGCTTCCAGACCGGCACCTCGTGCTTGAGGTCGTCGATCAGCCGGCGGGCCGCGGCGAACGCCTCGGCGCGGTGCGCGCAGGACACGGCGACGATCACGGCCCGGTCGCCGATCTCCAGCCGGCCGACCCGGTGCACCGCGGCCAGCGCCCGGACCGGGAAGTCCGCGGCGACCTTCTCGGCGACCCGGCGCAGCTCGCGCTCCGCCGACGGGTGGCAGCTGTACTCCAGCACGGAGACCGGCCGGCCGCCGTCGTGGTCGCGGACCGTCCCGACGAAGACCGTCGTACCGCCGGCCGCGTCGTCGCCCACCGCGTCGTACACCTCGTCGAGCGAGAGCGGGGTGTCGCGGATCGCGAGCAGGCGGACCGGGTCGTGGTTCTCGGACATGCCCCCATGATTGCCCATCCCGGGGGCGCCCCGGACCACCGCCCGGGGCCGCCGCCCGGAACCGGTCAGAACCGGCGCCGCTTGCGCGCCCGCCGCACCAGCGCCGCCGTGCCCACCAGCGCCACCGTCGCCCCCGCCGCGCCCAGGCTGGTCGCCGCCTCCTTGCCTCCCAGGCGCCGCCCGGCCACCGCGTGCTTGCCCGCCACCTGGGCCAGCAGCTCCGCCAGCACCTCCTCGTTGCTGTGCACCGGACGCCAGCCCGCCTCGTGCAGCCGGCTGCCCGAGACCACCCACGGGTACATCGTGTAGGCGAGGTCCCCGGCCGGCGCCGGCGTCAGCCCCAGCCGGTGCAGCCGGGCCGCCGTCCCCAGCGCGAGCGAGGCCGGCAGCTCCATCCGCCGGATCCCCGACAGCCGCTCCACGTCCTCCTGCTCCAGCCAGCCGTCGCAGCCGACCGTCACCTCGCCCTCGACCAGGCCCAGCGCCGCGTACTCCAGCGCCGCCGCCAGGTCGTCCACGTGGCAGAACTGCCAGCACGGGCGCGAGCCCGCGACCACCAGCAGCCGGGGCGCCTCGAAGTGCCGGGTCAGCACCGTGTCCACCCCGGGGCCCACCACCACCGCCGGGCGCAGCACCGTCACCTGCAGCCCCGGGTGCGCCCGCGGCGCCCGGCGGGCCAGCCGCTCGATCTCCAGCAGGTCCCCGACCAGCGAGGCCTCCTCGGTCGCGCGCAGCTCGGAGTCCTCCGCCAGCGGCACCTCGTTGTCGGCCAGCGCGCCGTAGACCATCGCCGACGTGCACAGCACCACCCGGTGCACCCCGGCGGCCGCGGACGCCGTCAGCACCGTCTGCGCGCCGCGCACGTTGTAGGCGCTGCGCGCCCGCGGGTCCGACTCCATGCCGAGGTCCATCGCCAGGTGGACGACCACGTCCACCCCGGCCAGCCGCTCCGCGACCGCCGGGTCCCGCACGTCCAGGACCCGCCACTGCACCCCGGGCACCTCGCCGCGCCGGTCGTCCACCGCCAGCACCCGCTTCACCCCCGGCGAGGCCACCAGCCGGGCCGCGACCCGCTCGCCGAGCACCCCGGCGGCACCCGTGACGGCCACGGTCAGCGGTCTTCCGGCATAGGCTGGAGGCGGCGACGCCGTGATGTCCGGGGCGTCCTCTCCTCCGGTCAGCCCAGAGCGAACGTCCGAGGGCGGGGAACTCACCGGCCATCCTCCACGGTTAGCTTATGTGCGTACGTACGTGTGTCACGTACGTCCATCCTGCCCGAGGCGAAGGCCCGGCGGTGCACCCGGCGCGGGCCAGCCGCGCGGGAGCCGCCCACCGGCCGGGAGTCCCCCACTCCGCCGACCGCCCCGGGCGCGCAGACTTCACCGCCACCACCCGTATGACGGCCGACCGGATCGAGGACCCCGTGAGCGACCTTCCCTTCGGATTCGGCGTTCCGCCCGAGGAGCCCGAGGACGGCAAGGCCGAGCCCGACGACCAGAAGAAGAAGGAAGGGAGCGGCGACGCCCAGAGCGGCGGCCCGCACCCCTTCGGCTTCGCCGGCGGCAACCCGCTCGGCGCCCTGTTCGGCATGGGCCTGCCCGGCATGCCCGGCATGCCCGGCACCCCCGGCGCGGGCGGCCCCGGCGCCGGTGACAACCCCTTCGCCGCGATGTTCGGCGGACTCAACCCCAACGACCTCGGCGCCGCCTTCCAGCAGCTCGGCCAGATGCTCTCCTTCGAGGGCGGGCCGGTCAACTGGGACCTCGCCAAGGACATCGCCCGGCAGACCGTCGTCGCCGAGCCCGCCGAGGGCAAGAGCAAGGACCGCTCCGTCGGCGCCGCCGAGCGCTCCGCCGTCGCCGAGGCCGTCCGCCTCGCCGACCTGTGGCTCGACGGCGTCACCACCTTCCCCTCCGGCGCCGGCACCGCCGTCGCGTGGAGCCGCGCCGAGTGGATCGAGGCCACCCTCCCGGTCTGGAAGGACCTCGTCGACCCGGTCGCCGAGCGCGTCGGCAACGCCATGGGCGGTGTGCTGCCCGAGGAGATGCAGGCCATGGCCGGCCCGCTGCTGGGCATGATGCGCTCCATGGGCGGCGCCATGTTCGGCACCCAGATCGGCCAGGCGCTCGGCGCGCTCGCCGCCGAGGTCGTCGGCTCCGCCGACGTCGGCCTGCCGCTCGCCCCGGCCGGGAAGGCGGCGCTGCTGCCGCAGAACGTCGCCGAGTTCGGCGAGGGCCTCAGCGTGCCCGCCGACGAGGTCCGCCTCTACCTCGCCCTGCGCGAGGCCGCCCACCAGCGGCTCTTCGCCCACGTGCCGTGGCTGCGCGCCCACCTGCTCGGCGCCGTGGAGGCCTACGCCCGCGGCATCAAGGTCGACAGCTCCCGCATGGAGGAACTCGTCGGCCAGCTCGACCCGAGCAACCCCGAAGCCCTCCAGGAGGCCCTCGCCGGCGGCCTGCTCCAGCCCGAGGACACCCCGGAGCAGAAGGCCGCGCTGGCCCGCCTGGAGACCGCGCTCGCCCTGGTCGAGGGCTGGGTCGACGCCGTCGTGCACGCCGCCGCCGAGCCCCACCTGCCGCAGGCCGGCGCGCTGCGCGAGACCGTCCGGCGCCGCCGCGCCGCCGGCGGGCCCGCCGAGCAGACCTTCGCCACGCTGGTCGGCCTCGAACTGCGCCCGCGCCGGCTGCGCGACGCCGCCCGGCTCTGGGCGCTGCTGGCCGACGCCCGCGGCACCGAGGGCCGCGACGACCTCTGGCAGCACCCCGACATGCTCCCCACCGCCGCCGACCTCGACGACCCCGACGCGTTCGTGCACCGGGGCACCGGGGGCGACCTGGAGGGCGGCATCGACTTCGACGCCCTCGACAAGCTGCTCGGCGAGGCGGCCGCCGGGGGCGCCGCGGGCAAGGCGGACCTGACGAAGGACGACGGCGCGCCGGGGAACGACGGGTCCGGGAACGACGCGCCCGGGAACGACGGGTCCGGGAACGACGACCACGGGAAGGGCGAGCCCACCGCATGACGGCCACCGAGACGGACCGCGCCGCGGCCCTGCACGCCGACGCGGTCCGGGCCCTGGACGGCTGGCGCCCGGCCGACCCCGAGCAGGAGCAGCTGCGCCTCGACTATCTGCGGCACCTCGCCGAGCAGCCCGAGGGCCTGTTCCGCTCCTGCCTGCCCGCCCACATCACCGCCAGCGCCGCCGTGGTCGACCCGGCCGCCGGGCGCGTGCTGCTGACCCTGCACCCCAAGGTCGGCCGGTGGCTGCAGATGGGCGGCCACTGCGAGCCCGGTGACGGTGACCTCGCCTCGGCCGCGCTGCGGGAGGCCACCGAGGAGTCGGGCATCCCCGACCTCGCCCTCCTCACCCGCGACGGCGCGCCCGTCCCGGTCAAGCTCGACCGGCACCAGGTCCGCTGCACCGGCAAGGACCGTCCCGAGAACACCCACCTCGACGTCCAGTACGTCGCGGTGGCCCCGCCCGGCGCCCAGGCGCTGATCAGCGAGGAGTCGCTCGACCTGCGCTGGTTCGACTACGACCGCCTGCCGGAGCTCACCGACCACTCCGTGCGCGCCCTGGTGGCGCGCGCCCGCGAACTCACCGGCTGAGGCACTCGGGAGCGCGTACACGAGGAGAGGGGCGCGGGCCGTGTGGTCCGCGCCCCTCTCCTCGTCCGTTCCGGCGTCCGTTCCGGGGCCCTCCGGCCCCGCGTCCTCCGCCGCCCCGGGCACCGCTCAGCCGCAGGACTCCGCCGGGTCCGGATCCGACGGGGCCTCGTGCCGGGCCCCCGGGATGTGCGGCAGCCGGGCCGCCGACACCACGCCCTCCAGATAGCCGCGCGCCCGCTCCGTGCGCGGATACGCCTCCAGCAGCGCCCAGAAGTCCGGGCCGTGGTCCGGCACCAGCAGGTGCGCCAGCTCGTGCAGCAGCACGTAGTCGACCACGTACTCCGGCATCCCCTGCAGGCGGTGCGAGAGCCGGATCGTCCGCTCGCTCGGGGTGCACGACCCCCACCGCGAGTTCTGGTTGGTCACCCAGCGGACCTGGGCCGGCCGGGCACGACCGCCCAGGTAGGCCGTGGAGAGCTCGCGCGCCCGCGCCACCAGCGCATCGTCCCCGAGCACCCGGCGGCTCTCCTGCGCGGCCAGCTTCTCCAGCATCTGGGCGACCCAGCGCTGCTCCTCCGCGTGCGACATCCGGGCCGGGATCAGCACGATCGTGCGGTCGCCCTCGCGGTAGGCGGACACCGTCCGGCTGCGGCGGGCGCTGCGCCGCACCTCCACCCGGGACCGGTCGAACGGCTCGCGGGCGGTTCCGGGTTGCGGTTCCGCGCGCGGCTCGGGGCCCTGGTCGGGACGCTGCTCCGGACGCCCGCGCGTACTCGGCGCCGCCACGTGCGACCCGGACGCTGCACGGGCACGCCGAGGCGACGCCGAGGGATGGGAGTCCCGTTCGGCTGCCATGGCACACGACGTTACCCGCTCCCCCTGACAGAAGTCCGCTGCCATGGCCGAAATGTTTCGTGGAGCGATCGGGAACGAAAGGCCGACGGCAGGTGTCCGGAATCCGACTCCGGGCCGGACGCCAAGTTATCCACAGGGTGTGCGAACGGATCATCCGATCATGCCCCCGTCCCTGTGGACAACCCGCCGCACGCCCTCGCCCCGATCGGGCATGCTGCCGTCGGCCGTCCGGAATCGATCGGAAGGAAGACCGCCGTGCGCCTCGCCCTCAAGCCCGCCCTCTCCCGCAGCTGGCGGGACTCGGACACCCTCCAGTTCGGCACCATCCCCCAGCACGCGGGGGTGCTCGGCCACGCCGCCGACGACGCCCTGCGCGCCTTCCTCGGCCTCGTCGACGGCACCCGCGACCGGCCCGCGCTGCTCGCCGAGGGCGAGCGGATCGGCTTCGGGCGCGAACCCGCCGACTCCCTGCTCGACCTGCTGGAGCAGGCCGGGGTGCTCGACGACGCCGAGGCCTCGGCCGAGGCCCTGGCCCGCTTCCCCCAGCCGCACCGCGAACTGCTCGGGCCCGACCTCGCCTCGCTGTCGCTGATCCACGCGCCCCCGGGCGCCGCCCCCGCCGTCCTGGCCCGGCGGCCCGAGCACGCGGTCGAGGTCCGCGGCGCGGGGCGGATCGGCGCGGCCGTCGCCGCCGTCCTCGCGGCGGGCGGCATCGGCGCGGTCACCGTGGTGGACTCCGGCCGGGTCACGCCCGCGGACTGCTCCCCCGCCGGGCTGCCGCCGACCGACGTGGGCCGGCTCCGGTCCACCGCCGCCCGCGAGGCCGTCGACCGGGCCACCGCCCGGCGCCCGGGCCGGCGCAGCCGCCCGCCGAGACCGGGCCTGCCCGACCTGGTGGTGCTGGCGCCCCGGGACGGCAGCGCCGCGTTCGCCGGCGGCACGCCCCAGGCCCGCGAGCTGCTCCGGGCCGGGGTCCCGCACCTGTACGTCGGCGTGGTGGAGGAGTTCGGGGTGGTCGGTCCCCTGGTCCTGCCGGGTGTCTCGGCCTGCGGCCACTGCCTGGTCCTCACCCGGGAGGACGAGGACGCCGCCTGGCCGCGGATCCTCACCCAGCTCGCCGACGGCGGCCCGGGGCGGGCGCCGACACCGGCTTGCGACACCGCGCTCGCGACCGCGGTCGCGGGGCTCGCGGCGCTGCACGTCCAGGTCTACCTGGACGGCGACCGGCCACCCAGCGTGGACGGCTGGTGCGAGCTGTCGGCCGTCGACGGCATGGCCCGCCGCCTGCGGCTCAAGGGGCACCCGGACTGCGGCTGCCTGTGGCAGCCGACACCACCGCACTGAGGCCGGGGCGGACCTGGGCCGGCCCCTGCGGCACCACTCCGGGCGCGCGCCGGACGGGGTGCCAACGGCACCGCCCTGGGCGGCCACCGGGGCCGGGGACGACTGCGGCACCGCGCCGGCGGGTGCCCGGATGACGCGAGAAGAGACCACCACGACACCACACCGAACGCCCCCCGGGACCGGTCCGGGGCGGGGCTGCCACGCCACCCCGGGCACCCACCAGAACACGCCCAGGCCGCCGACTACGGCACCGCACCGAACGGCCACCGGAGCCGGGACGACTGCGGCACCGCACCGGCGGGTGCCCGGATGACGCGAGGAGAGACCACCACGACACCACACCGAACGCCCCCCGGGACCGGTCCGGGGCGGGGCTGCCACGCCACCCCGGGCACCCACCAGAACACGCCCAGGGCGCCGGCTACGGCACCGCACCGGACGGCCACCGGAGCGAGCCCGGGCAACCGGCTTCGGCGCTGTGCCGGACAGCGGCCCGGGGCCGATGCCAGGCCCGGCCGCAGCACCTCGGCGGGTGGCGGAGGGATGCGCGGAGGGCGGCCACCGCCGCACTCCCACCCGTCCGAGCTGCCTCCGGAGCGGCTCCCGGGGCCACGGACTGAGGCGCCGCTCCGGCGGGTGCCGGAGCGGCGGCCGAGGTAGCGCTTCCGTCGTGCCTCGGAGCGGTACCTCGGGTCGACAGCTGTGGCGCCGCTCCGGCGGGTGCCCGCCGGGCGGGCCCCGGGGCGCGGGCGGCGGGGCCCGGCGGCGGGCCGCCGGGGGGCCCCAGGGTCATTAAAAAAAAAAACACACCCCCCAAAAGGGGGGGATAGGGG
>NZ_JBHVTL010000033.1:0-95928 GCF_042884635.1 Kitasatospora sp. NPDC058115 | reverse complement strand
GGCCCGGTGTGTTTCACGTGAAACACACCGGGCCCCGGCCGTTCGCCGTGCGGGGGAGGAGGGGCGGGCTCAGAGGCCCAGGTCCTCCAGGGTGTAGGCGGTGACGTACGGCAGGCCCTCGGCCTCGACCGCGGCGGCGCCGCCGCGCTCGACGATCACCGCGACGCCGACCACCTCGGCGCCCGCCTCGCGCAGCGCCTCGACGGCGGTCAGCACCGAGCCGCCGGTGGTGGAGGTGTCCTCGACGGCCAGCACCCGGCGGCCCTTGACCTCCGGGCCCTCGATCCGGCGCTGCAGGCCGTGCGCCTTGCCGGCCTTGCGGACCACGAAGGCGTCCAGCTCACGGCCGCGCGCGGCGGCGGCGTGCAGCATCGCGGCGGCCACCGGGTCGGCGCCCAGGGTCAGCCCGCCGACGGCGTCGTACTCCAGGTGGGCGGTGGCGTCCAGCATCACCCGGCCGACCAGCGGAGCGGCCTGGCCGTCCAGCGTGATCCGGCGCAGGTCGACGTAGTAGTCGGCCTCCTTGCCGGAGGAAAGGGTGACCTTGCCGTGGACGACGGCCTTGTCCTTGATCTGTGCCAACAGGGCGTCGCGGTCGTTGCTCATGAGCGTCCAGTCTAGGGCCTGCACGGCCGGCTAGCGTCGCCGCAGTGCCCTGACCAGCACCACCGCGCCGCCCAGCAGGGCCACCCCGCCGCCGATCATCCACGGCACCGTGCTGCGGCCGCCGACGCCGGGCACCACGATGCCGCCGGCGTCGCCGCCCCAGCGGGAGGCCGCCCGGGCCCGGGCGCTGCGGGCCGGCAGGGCGGGCGCGTACGGGCCGCGCGGCGGGGCGTGGTCGACCTCCTCGGCGGAGCGGCCGACGATGCTGCGGCGCACCGGACCGCCGAGCACCGGCTCCTGCTCGTAGCCGAACGGCGGCTCGGCGGGCAGCTCGGCGGAGACCTCCTCCTCGGCCCCGGCGGCGGGCTCCCCGGCCCCGGCGGCCGCGGCGGGCTCGTCGACGTCGTCGGCGTCCGCGTCCGGCTCCCCGAGCGGCAGGCCGAAGCGCTCGGCGTCGGCGTCGGAGAAGGCGATGAGGTCGGACAGGTCGTCGTCGAGGTCGTCGCCGGGCTCGTCCTGGCGGTCCTCCTGGCGGTCCTCCAGGAACACCACGGTGGCGTCCTCCGCGGCCGTGCCGTCCTGGCCGGTCCCGGCGTCGCCCCCGACGGCGGTCTCGTCGTCGCCCTCGTCCTCGCCCTCGGCGCCGGCCGTGTCCTCCGGGGAGGCCAGGGCGGCGGCGAAGCGGTCCAGCAGCCGGCGGCCGGCCGCGGTCAGCGTCTCGTCGTCGAACTCGGTGAGCCGTCCGGTGGCGCTCAGGTCGCCGGTGAAGCGGACCACCGCGGTCCCCTCGGCGGCGCCCTCCGTGACGCTGATCCGCACGGTCGCGGTCGCCTCGCCGCTGCCGCGCGCCTCCTGGCCCTCGGCGAACGCGGTCAGCACGCCCTCGCGGCCCTCGATCAGCGAGAGCACGCCCTTGTACGTGATGGTGGAGGTGCCGATCCGCAGCTTCAACCGCCCGCCGATCTCCTCCGCCCCGCCACTGCCGACGGCGGCGGGTTCGGTGCTCAGCCCCGGCACGGAACGCGCCAGCAGCGCCGGATCCTGCAGGGCCTGCCGGACCTGCCCGGCCGGCATCGGGACGACAACCTCATGCTCCATGCCACGGAGCCTACCGACCGAACCCCGTCGCGGGCCCGCCCCGTCCCCCACCTGTCTCCGCGTCCCCGCCACCGTCAGTGCGGCCCGAGGAGGGTGAGGGCGGCCGGCGGGTGGAGCGGGCGCAGGGCGGTGAGGCGGGCGGCGGAGCTGCGCAGGGTGTCCGGAGTGAGGGCCCGCGGCGCCGGGGCGTCCGGGGCGAGGGTGAGCGGCGGCTGGGCGGCCGCGGCGAGCAGGAAGCTCTGGCTGCCCTCCGGCCCCGGCCGGCAGCTGGCCGTCGCACTGCCCGCGACCGCGTACGGGACGGTCCGCAGCCCGGCGGCCCGCAGCCCCGACTCCGCCTGCCACAGACCGTGCCGGCCGTGCTGCTCCTCGCCGCCGCGCACGGCGAGCCGCCCGCCGGGGGCGAGCAGCCGGGTGGTGAGGCCGTAGAACTCCTGGGAGTGGAAGGTCACCGGCCCGCCGTCGGAGGGGGCGGGCAGGTCGGCCAGGACGACGTCGAAGGACTCCCCGGGGGCGGGGCGGACGGTGCGCAGCCACTCCAGCGGGTCGGCCTGCGCGGTGCGCACCCGGGGGTCGTCCAGCGAGCGGCCGGAGAGCGCGGCGAGGCCGGGGTCGGTGCGGGCGAGCCGGGGGAGCGCCGGGTCGTGGTCGACGACCAGCACGGAGCGCACGCCGCGGTGGCGCAGCACCTCCCGCAGGGCGAGGCCGTCCCCGCCGCCCAGCAGCAGCACCCGGGCGTCCGGCCCGGCGGCCATCGCGGGGTGGACCAGGCCCTCGCTGCCCCGGTACTCGTCCGGTCCGCAGACCGCGAGCCGGCCGTCGAGGTAGAGCCGCAGCGGGCCCTCGGCGGGGCCGGTGAGCACGATCTCCTGGTGGCGGCCCTGGCTGACGCTGCGGACCTGCCCGCCGTACAGGGCCTGCCGGGCGGCGCGCTCGACCGCGCCGGACCAGGCGGCGGCCGCGGCGAGCAGGGCCAGGACGAGCCCGCAGCCGCCCCAGAGCAGCAGCCGCACCCGGGGGGCCGGCTCCTCGCGGAAGAGCCAGAGCACCACGGCGGCGCCGGCGACGGCGTTGACCGCGCCGGTGACCAGCGCGCCGCTGCCGGGGCCCAGCACGGGCAGGATGACGAACGGGAAGGCGAGCCCGCCGATCAGCGCGCCGACGTAGTCGGCGGCGAACAGGTCGGCGGCGGCGCGTCCGGCGTCCTCCCGGCGGATCCGCTGGATGAGGGTCATCAGCAGGGGGATCTCGGCGCCGATCAGGACGCCGATCAGGCAGGTCAGCCCGACCATCACGGCCTGGTGGTGGCCGATCCAGGCCCAGCAGGAGTAGACCGCCAGGACGGACAGGCCGCCGGTGAGCGCGAGGGCGCACTCGACCAGGGCGAAGGCGGTGGCCGGCCGGCAGGAGAACCGTTTGGCGAGCAGCGAGCCGAGGCCCATCGCGAACACCATCACGGAGAGCACGACCGAGGTTTGGGTGACCGAGTCCCCGAGCAGATAGTCGCCGAGGGCCACGAGTTCCAGCTCGTAGACGAGTCCGCAGGCCGCGCAGACGAACGCGGCCAGCAGGACGACCAGCCGGGCCAGTTCGGGGTGGGCGCGCAGTCGGGAACGGCGGCGGGCGGGCAGCGGGGCCAGGCTCCGCCCGGGCCGGGGCGGGCTGCCGTCGTCGAGGTCGAGGCTCGGCTGTGCGGGCGGCGGACCGGCCGGATGATTGATCACGAACAAACGCTAGGCGACGTGCGGGACGGACGGCTGCGCCCATTCGACGGACAGCGTGACATGGCAGGTTGACGAATCGTTCCTGCGTGCGAATGAAAGCCGATGGTCCGGGCTATGGGCGGCTCGTCGTCGGCGTCGCCGGTGGCCGGGGCGGCGTCGTCGGCGCTCATCGGGCCACCACCAGCGAGGACCGGGTGCAGACCAGCTGCCCCTCCTGCGGATAGGCGTGCCAGGTCCGCCAGAGCAGCCGGTCCGCGCCGCCCTGGGCGACCAGCGCGGTGAAGGCGCTGGGGTCGCCGGGGAAGACGCCGGCCAGGCCGCGCGGATGCCCCTCGACCAGGGCCAGCAACTCCTGG
Organism: Kitasatospora sp. NPDC058115; assembly: GCF_042884635.1. Taxonomy (NCBI): domain Bacteria; kingdom Bacillati; phylum Actinomycetota; class Actinomycetes; order Kitasatosporales; family Streptomycetaceae; genus Kitasatospora; species Kitasatospora sp. NPDC058115. Next base: position 92,144 of record NZ_JBHVTL010000033.1, on the reverse strand, counting down.
GCGCGGGCCGCGAAGTCGTGCGGCGGCAGCGCCTCGATCCGGGCGGCGAACTCGTACTCCCAGCCGTCCACCTGTTTGGCCACCCGGGCGGGCAGCGGCGTTCGGCGGCCGGGCAGGCAGGCGACGGTCTCCAGGCAGTGGCCCGGTCCGGCGGCGATCACCACCTGGTGGGAGGCGCCCAGCAGGCGCAGCTGGAGGGTGCCGGGCGGGCCGGGGTGGCCGGGGCCGTCGAGTCTCAGGTCGCGGACCGCGAGGGCGGGCAGCGGTTCGCCGCCGAGGCACCAGGCCAGGTCACCCGCGCGGGTGTCCGTGTAGGAGGTCTGCAAAGTGGTGAGCATGCTCGGCTCCGCGTTTCAGCTCCGTGCGCGCCCGCCGAGCAGCAGCGAGTAGGCCCAGGCAAAGGCGAGGGTGTTCGTGGCTGTGCGGTCCAGGGCGCGGCCGACCGTGGAAGGAGGGATTCCGGCTGGAGATTCAGCAGCAGAGAAGCACGAATACGCCGGGTCCGTCGGTGATTTACCCAACTTTGTCAAGCATTCACCGTTTCGAGCACATCTGCTTCCCTGCTCTGATCGACCCGGTGTGCGACTATGCACCGCGCGCGCCCCTCACCCCCGCCCGCGCGCCGTGTGCGCCGTTCGCACGCCGCCCGCAGGTCCTGCGCGCCCCGTCTCCCCCGCCCCGGGCGCACGACCCCCCGTCATCCCGTCCACGACCTGCCACTCGGGCGGCGCGGGTTGCCCCGGAGGCGGCAACGCTACGTTCGAGTTTCGGAATTGACGGAGCGTCAGGCCGCGCGAGAGGTCCCGCCGACGGAACTCACCTGGTCAGGACCAATCCGCAGCTGTAGGCGCGGCCGTGTCCGAGGCCCTGGGACAGCGTCCGCACCAGGACCTCCGGGTCGGTCACCGTGAGCGAGCCCCGGACCTCCGCGCGGACGATCCGCAACCGGCTGTGCGGGGAGGGGCTGGACACCGCGGGCAGCATCCGGATCGCCAGCCTCGCCGGATCCGCACTGGCCCCGATCCGGGTCAGCCCGGTCTCCTCGGTGGCCGGCGCTCCCGGGGGCTGCAACCGCCGGACGAACCACCGCTTGACGTGCTCCGGGCTGGTGTGGGCGATCCGGGTGCCCCGGGCCCGGTCCGCGGACGGAGCGCCGCCCGGTCTGCTCCTGGTCGGATTGACCACGGTCCGGAACTCCAGGACGTCACCCGTGCGCAGGGTCCGGTCGACCGTGAGCGTGCGCACCGGTGCCGCGAGCGCCCGGGGCGGCAGGTGCTGCCAGTCGCCCGCCACCCGGGACTGCACCACCAGCACCAGCGTGCCCGCCCGCAGGTCGACCGACCAGGTGGACAGCACCCCGAGCTGGGCCCGGGCGTCGGGACTGCCGTCCTCGACCCAGCCGCGGAAGCCGCTCATCACGGTGCGGTGCATGTCCTGGGCGTCCACCAGGGACTTCGCGGCGTACGGGTGACGGGCGTCCAGGGTGAGGACGGCATGGGTGGTGACGAACCGTGCCGTGGGCGTCGTGCCGGGCTTCACCAGATGTCTTCCCATTCGGTGGCGTTCGGGTCGATCGTGATCCGCCGGCGGACCTCCCAGCGGTGGCCGTACTCCCGGCGGTCCGGATGGAAGCCGACCGGCTGGTCGTCGACCCGGCGCGCGCCCGGCTCGTCGGCCGGTGCCTCCAGCCAGGCCCACGGCCCGCGCTGCGCGACGGTGTCGTCCGGACCGGGCAGCAGCTGTCTGCCGGCGAAGGCCTTCTCCAGGCTCCCGGTCTCCAGACCGCCGGCCAGCGGGCCGGTCGGCGGACAGGACTTGCGGCCCAGCCTTCCGGTGGGGTGGTTCATCGGTGCTGTCGGTGCTGTTGGTGCTGTCGTGCTGGAACGGCCCGGGCTCGGTGGTGCCGAGTCGCCCCTTCCGCGGAGGCTCGTAGAAGTCCACCGCCCACCCGTGGGCGACCCGCGCCCGGCGGTCGTGCCAGCGGCCGAGGTCGTGGGCCAGCCCGCTCCAGGAAGGTGGCGGTTCGTCACAGGACCGCAGCCGGGCGATCGTGTGCTGGAGGTGGCGCCACGGGATCCGCCGACCGGCGACGATCCGGTCCATCAACCGCTCGGCACCGGGGTCGTCCGGCCCGCGCAGTGCACCGGTGCCGATCCGCCGCGCGGCACTGCCGAGGCTGCCGAAACCGTAACTGGGCTGCGAGCGACCGCGGTGGTAGAGCGCGAACAGGAAGGCCACCTGCTCGAACACCTCCCGGCAGGTCCGCCGGTCCGGTCACGGCCCTCCCGGGCGGCCGGCGGTCGAAGGCGCGGCGCTCGACCGGCCCGGTGGTCCAGGAGTAGTTGAAGACGCCCGGGTCGTCCCCGGCCAGCGGGGCCAGGTTCAGCCGCAGCGTCTCGGCCACGGAGCCGCCGAGCGCGATCACCCGGATCCGCCCGCCCAGACGCCCCGCCGAGAGGTGGGTGATCGCCGGTCCCAAGGTCTCCTTGCCGGAGATCCGCGCCCTGCCGGGCAGCCCGTAGGCGTGCTGGGTGAGCAGAGCGCGGAACGCCTCGGCGGCGGGGAGCGGAGTCGGGTGTTCGAGGTGGTGGTGATCGAAGAACTGGTTGTAGTCGCCCGCATGCTCGATCACCAACTGGGCGGGACCGGTCCCGAGCCGGTCCAGGTACGGTGCGAGCAGCGCGTTCTGTCCGAGCGGCTGGGTGGGGTGGAACAGGTCCCATCTGTCGTTCGGCTCCTCGGCCAGCCACGTGGCGGCCTCGTCGAGCGGGTGGCGCCGGTCCACCCACTCCAGCCATTCCTCCGGTGTCCTCGGGTACGTCCTCGACGCGTAGCAGACCGCCAACAGGAGCTCGATCAGTGCGACTTGCTCTCCTGGCGTCCCCGCGACGACACTGACGGCCTCCTCCGCCGCCCGGAGGAGGTCCAGCAGGCCTGCCGTCCTCGACCGGCCGTCCGCCAGCACCACGTGCACACAGCCCTCATGGCGGGGGTCCCAGTGCAGCCCCCGGCCTGCTTCGGAGGCGGCGGATGGGGAGGAGTCGGCGAGCATGCCTTTCGAGTTCCGTCCGTAGTGGTGCGGCATCGGAGGAATCCCGAAGCTACCAGGAGGACTTGGCCGGCGATGAGGGTTTGGCGTAATGCCAAAAATCCTATAATCAAAGCAGCTTAATTGTTCCCGTGCATGGCATCCCCGCCGGTGCGGGGGGATCGTTCTGGCAATGATCCGGAAACCTACGACTGAGCAGCCGGCGGTGAGCTTGGCACACGGTGCGTCGCCGCGCCAAGCCGATCCGCCAGTCGGGTGATGGCATCCGGGATCTCATGAAAAATGACCCTGAATCCTACGAGTTGAGGAAAATCGGCGCCGAACCGCCGATCCGTCCGGTGGGGCTCAGAGCCGGGACAGCCGTTCGACGGCCTCCTCCAGGACGGCGGTCCGCTTGCAGAAGGTGAACCGCACCAGTGGCCGGCCGGCCTCGGGGTCGTCGTAGAAGACGGCGTTGGGGATGGCGACGACGCCGCAGCGTTCCGGGAGGGAGCGGCAGAAGGCGATGCCGTCCTTCTCGCCGAGGGGGGTGATGTCGGTGGTGATGAAGTAGGTGCCCTGCGGCTGGAAGACCCGGAAGCCGGCGGCGGTGAGGCCGTCGGCGAGCAGGTCGCGCTTGTGCCGCAGGTCCGCGCGGAAGTCGTCGAAGTACGCGTCGGGCAGGTCCAGGGCCTCGGCGACGGCGTACTGGAAGGGGCCGGCGCTGACGTAGGTGAGGTACTGCTTGGCGGTGCGGACGGCGGCGACCAGTTCGGGGGCGGCGGTCACCCAGCCGACCTTCCAGCCGGTGAAGGAGAAGGTCTTGCCGGCCGAGGAGATGGTGACGGTGCGCTCGCGCATGCCGGGCAGGGCGGCGATCGGGTGGTGGGCGCCGTCGAAGACGAGGTGCTCGTAGACCTCGTCGGTGACCACCAGCAGGTCGTGCTCGACGGCGAGTGCGGCGATGGCGGTGAGCTCGTCGGGGGTCAGGACGAGGCCGGTGGGGTTGTGCGGGGTGTTGATCAGCAGCAGCCGGGTGCGCGGGGTGATCAGCGAGCGCAGCTCGTCGAGGTCCGGGCGGAAGGACGGGGCCCGCAGGGTGAGCGGGACGCGGACGGCGCCGGCCATGGCGATGCAGGCGGCGTAGGAGTCGTAGAAGGGTTCGAGGGCGATGACCTCGTCGCCGGGCTCCAGCAGGGCGAGCAGCGAGGCGGCGATGGCCTCGGTGGCGCCGGCGGTGACCAGCACCTCGGTGTCCGGGTCGAGGCCGAGGCCGTAGCGGCGCCGCTGGTGCGCGGCGATCGCGGTGCGCAGCTCGGGGATGCCGGGGCCGGGCGGGTACTGGTTGCCCCGGCCCTCGCGCAGGGCCCGGACGGCGGCCTCGCGGACCTGCTCGGGGCCGTCGGTGTCCGGGAAGCCCTGGCCGAGGTTGATCGAGCCGGTGGCCGTGGCCAGGGCGGACATCTCGGCGAAGATCGTCGTTCCCATGCCCGCCAGCCGGCGGTTCAACAGCGGCCTCGCACCCATCACGGCTCCTCACAGATTGCGGTCGGCCCAATCCTCCGTCGGCCGTGGGGCGCGGACAAGCTCCGAGGTGCGGTCATTCCTCCGGCGCAGTGCGGAGGGCTTCGCCTTGCGGGAGCCGGCCGCACCGGTTTCTCTGACATTACGTCAATCGGAATGTCCGCTCTCGGGGGCTTTCGGGAGTCATCATGCGTTTACGAACCCTTGCCGTCGCCGCCGCGTCCGCCGCCCTCGTCATGGTCCAGCCGGGCCTGGCCGTCGCCGCGTACGACCCCAGCACCACGCTCACCTTCATCGTCACCTCCGGCGCACTGACGATGACGGTGCCGGTCAGCGCCGCCCTCGGTTCGGGCGCGCCCGGAACCACGGTCAGCGCGCCGATCGGCCCGGTGAACGTGGTCGACGCGCGCGCCCTGCTGTCGGCCTCCTGGACGGTGACGGCCTCGGTCACCGACTTCACCAACGGCCCGTCGACGGTGCCCGCCTCCCGGGCCACCTACACGCCCGGGACGGTGACGACGACCGGCACCATCACCGTCACCCCGACCAGCGTGACGCTGAGCAACTCCGCCCAGACGGTGGTCACCGGGACCTCCGGCGTCGGCGACAACACCGCGACCTGGAACCCGACGGTCGCCGTCGACCTGCCCGCCAGCGCCGTGGGCGGGATCTACACCGGAACGCTGACCCACTCCGTTGCCTGAGATGCCCGAGCCCGCCGAGCGGCCCGGGGGCGTGCGCCGCTCCTGGGCCCTGCTGCTGGTGCTGGCCGTCGTCCAGGCGCTCGGGGTGCTGCCGGCGGCGGCGGACGGAGTGCCGGGGACGCCCTCCCCGGGGCCGGACGCCGCGGGGAGGACCATCGGCATCAGGCTGCTCGACGCCCCGGAGGACCGCCGGGACGATCCCCGGGCGCAGGCCTACGTCGTCGACCACCTCGCCCCGGGCGCGGTCATCGAGCGGCGGGTGGAGGTCAGCAACGAGTCGTCGGCGCCGATGCACGTCACCCTCTACGCCGGGGCGGCCGCCGTCGCGAACGGGGAGTTCGCCTTCGCTCCCGAGCGCACCCCCAACGAGCTGACCGGCTGGACGTCGCTCGACACGACGGAGCTCGACCTGGCGCCCTCCGCGACGGCGCCGGTGCGCGCCACCGTCCGGGTGCCCGCGAACGCCTCCGCCGGGGAGCGCTACGGCGTCATCTGGGCCCAGACCGGGGCCGCCGCGGACCGCGCGCACCAGCTGGCGGTCGTGGGGCGGGTCGGGGTCCGGATGTACCTCGACGTCGGTCCCGGCGGCGAGCCGCCGACGGACTTCACGATCGGGCGGCTGTGGCCGGCCAGGGCCCGGGACGGGCGGGCGGAGGTGCACGCCCGGGTCCACAACACGGGCGGCCGCGCGCTGGACGTCGGCGGGGCGCTCTCGCTCCTCGACGGGCCGGGCGGACTGCGCGCCGGGCCGTTCCCGGTCAAGGCGGGCACCACCCTGGCCCCGGGCGACGCCGGGGAGGTGACCGTCCCGCTGGACCCGGGGCTGCCGGACGGCCCGTGGACCGTGGAGCTCACGCTCGGGAGCGGGCCGGCCGAGCACACCACGCGCGCCACCGTCACCTTCCCGAGGACTCCCGGCGGCGCCGGATCGGTGACCGCGTCGGCCGGTGCGGGGGACCTCCCGGGCCCGGTGGTCGTCGGGTTCTCGGCGCTCGTCCTCGCCGCCCTGTGCCTGCTGCTCCTGCGGCACCTCAGGCGGCACCGCCGCCGCCGGTGACGGCCGGGGCGGCCGCGGGGACGACGACGGCCCGCCACCGGGTGCCGGTGGCGGGCCGTACGGGAAGCCGGAGCGGGAAGCCGGAGCCCCCGGGCGGTCCGCGGTCGGCGGTCGGCGACCGGTGATCGGCCGCGACCGGTGATCAGCTCTCGTCGGTGCCCTCGGACGGCTTGCCCTTGCCGTCCTCGCCCTCGATCTCGTCCTGAAGGCCGAGGCGCTCGACGATCCACTGCTCGAAGCCCACGGCGGCCTGGGTCCAGTTGGCGGTGGTGGTGACGAAGTAGTCCAGGTTGACGCCGGTGCCGACGATCATCTGGGCCTCGCCGATCAGGCGGACCACGCCGTCCTCGTGGGTGTGGGTGTAGACCTTGGGCCAGAGGGTCTCGCGGTTCCACTCGTCGATCAGGTCGAGGATCTCGCCCTTCTTCTCCAGCGGGTACGGGCGGTCGTAGAACGCCCGGACGGCGAAGAGCTCCTTCTGCTCGCCGCGGAACATGTAGTAGACGCGGAAGCCCTCCCAGGGGGCGGTGAGGTCGCCCTCCTCGTCGACGCCGTGCTTGAGCTGCATCTGGTCGAGAAGCTGGCCCACCAGGTTCTGGTCCGGGACGATGATCGGCGGCGGGCCGGCCGGACGCCCGCCCTGGCCTCCGGGCTGGCCACCCTGGGGCATGCCGAACGACGGGATGGACGACGGGTCGATGCTCATGGGGTCCTCTTCCTCAGTGCACGTGGTGGTCGGCAATGAGAGGCCGCCCTTCCGAGTCCATCCTGCCTCATCCGGGGCCCGCCTCACAGGGGTGGCCGCCACCGGGCCGGGCATGGCCGGATCATGGTCCGGCCCCGGGGTCGGCCGGGGCCGGACCATGATCGTCCGGTGGTGACGGGCGGCTACTTCTCCAGCGGCCCGCGGGCACGGACGGTGAGCCGGTCGCCGTCCTCGTCCCGCTCGACCAGCACGGTGTCGCCGTCGTGCACCTGGCCCGCCAGGATCGCCCGGGCCAGCTGGTCGCCGATCGCGGACTGCACCAGCCGGCGCAGCGGCCGGGCGCCGTACGCCGGGTCGTAGCCGGTGAGCGCCAGCCAGTCCCGGGCCGCCTCGGAGACGTGCAGGCTGAGCCGGCGGTCGCGCAGCCGGTCGCCCAGCCGGGCCACCTGGAGGTCGACGATCCGGCTCAGCTCGGCGGTGCCCAGCGGGTCGAAGACCACGACGTCGTCGAGCCGGTTGAGGAACTCCGGCTTGAAGGCGGCCCGCACCGACTCCAGCACGAGGTCCTTCTTCCGCTCCTCCGGGGTGGCCGGGTCCACCAGGAACTGGCTGCCGAGGTTGGAGGTGAGGATCAGGATCGCGTTGCGGAAGTCCACCGTGCGGCCCTGGCCGTCGGTGAGCCGGCCGTCGTCGAGCACCTGGAGCAGGACGTCGAAGACCTCGGGGTGGGCCTTCTCCACCTCGTCCAGCAGCACCACGCTGTACGGGCGGCGGCGGACCGCCTCGGTGAGCTGGCCGCCCTCCTCGTAGCCGACGTACCCGGGCGGCGCGCCGACCAGGCGGGAGACCGAGTGCTTCTCGCCGTACTCGCTCATGTCGATGCGGACCATCGCCCGCTCGTCGTCGAAGAGGAAGTCGGCCAGGGCCTTGGCGAGTTCGGTCTTGCCGACGCCGGTCGGGCCGAGGAACAGGAACGAGCCGGTCGGGCGGTCCGGGTCGGCGATGCCGGAGCGGGTGCGCCGCACCGCGTCCGAGACGGCCTGCACGGCCTCCGCCTGGCCGATCAGGCGCCGGCCCAGCTCCTCCTCCATGCGCAGGAGTTTGGCGCTCTCGCCCTCCATCAGCCGGCCGGCCGGGATGCCCGTCCAGGACGCCACCACGTCGGCCACGTCGTCCGGGCCCACCTCCTCCTTGACCATCGAGGCGGAGGTGTCCTCGCCGGCGGCGCGTTCCTGGGCCTCGGCGAGTTCCTTCTCGGCCGCCGGGACCTCGGCGTACATCAGCTTGGACGCGCGCTCGAAGTCGCCGTCCCGCTGGGCGCGTTCGAGCGCGCCGTGCAGGTCGTCCAGCCGCCCCTTGAGCTCGCCGACCCGGTTCAGGCTCTTCTTCTCCTGCTCCCAGCGGGCCGTGAGCACGCTCAACTGCTCGTTCTTGTCGGCGAGATCGCGGCGCAGCTTGGCCAGCCGGTCGACCGAGGCCGGGTCCGACTCCTTCTCCAGGGCCAGCTCCTCCATCCGCAACCGGTCGACGGAGCGCTGGAGTTCGTCGATCTCGACCGGGGAGGAGTCGATCTCCATCCGCAGCCGGGAGGCCGCCTCGTCGACCAGGTCGATCGCCTTGTCGGGCAGGAAGCGGGAGGTGATGTACCGGTGGGAGAGGGTGGCCGCGGCGACCAGGGCGGCGTCCGCGATCTGCACCTTGTGGTGCGCCTCGTAGCGGCCCTTGAGACCGCGCAGGATGGCGATGGAGTCCTCGACGCTGGGCTCGCCGACCAGCACCTGCTGGAAGCGGCGCTCCAGGGCCGGGTCCTTCTCGATCCGCTCGCGGTACTCGTCCAGGGTGGTGGCGCCGACCATCCGCAGCTCGCCGCGGGCCAGCATCGGCTTGAGCATGTTGCCGGCGTCCATCGCGGAGTCGCCGCCGGCGCCCGCGCCGACCATGGTGTGCAGCTCGTCGATGAAGGTGACGACCTGGCCGTCGCTCTGCTTGATGTCGTTGAGGACGGCCTTCAGCCGCTCCTCGAACTCGCCGCGGTACTTGGCGCCGGCGACCATCGCGCCGAGGTCCAGGGAGACCAGGCGCTTGCCGCGCAGCGACTCCGGGACGTCGCCGGCCACGATCCGCTGGGCCAGGCCCTCGACCACGGCGGTCTTGCCGACGCCGGGCTCGCCGATCAGCACCGGGTTGTTCTTGGTCCGGCGGGAGAGCACCTGGACCACCCGGCGGATCTCCTGGTCCCGGCCGATCACCGGGTCGAGCTTGCCGTCGCGGGCCGCCTGGGTGAGGTCGGTGCCGTACTTCTCCAGCGCCTTGTAGGTGCCCTCCGGGTCCGGGGAGGTGACCCGGGCGCTGCCCCGGACGTCCTTGAACGCGGCGAGCAGCGCCTTCGGGGTGGCGCCCTGCTGTACCAGCAGCTCGGCGACCGCCCCGCCCTCGGCGGCCAGGCCGACGAGCAGGTGCTCGGTGGAGACGTACTGGTCGTCGAGGTCGTCGGCGCGCTTGCCGGCCTCGGTCAGCACCGCCAGGGTGTCGCGGGCCAGCTGCGGCGCGGCGACGGTGGCGCCGGAGGCGCTGGGCAGCGCGGCGGCCTGGCGGCGGGCCTCGGCGTCGATCCGGGACACGTCCGCGCCGACCGCCTCCAGCAGCGGTCTGGCGATGCCCTCGGGCTGATCCAGCAGGGCGGTCAGGATGTGCACCGGCTTGACGTCCGGGTTGCCGACGGCCCCGGCCTGCCGGATCGCGGCGGACAGGGCGTCCTGCGTCTTGGTGGTGAACTTGCTGGCGTCCACTGCTGGGGGGTCCTCCCTCGTCGTGCGTGATGTCTGCCGTGTACAGCATGCACTAAGTTGAGTCTATTCCGCTCAACTTTTGGATGAACGGTCGGGGCGGACCCGCAGCGCGGGGCGCTCGGGCGAGGCGGCGGGCTCGCGGGCCGTCCGCGGCGGCAGGGTCCGGGCCTGCGCCATCCGCGCCTGGTGGGTGCCGGCCGTCCGCCGGGTCAGCGCCAGCAGCTCCCGGGCCGGGCCGGTCGGCCGCTGCCCGGCCGGCCAGACCGCCCGCAGCGGCCGCCGCAGGTCCAGCTCCGCCACCAGCCGCACCGCCACCAGCCGCCGGGTCGCCAGCTCCTCCACCACCGCCAGCTCGCTCAGGCAGACCGGCCCGGCCCCGGTCATCGCGGCCGCCTTCAGCGCCGTCGAGGAGGCCAGCTCCAGCCGCGGCGGCGCGGTGCCCCCGTACGGCGCCAGTGCCATCTCCAGCACCTCCCGGGTGCCCGAACCCGGTTCGCGCAGCACCAGCGGGGTCTGTGCCAGCTCCCGGCCGGACAGCGGCGCGCGGCGCCGTGCCCACGGATGGTCCGGCGCCACCACGACCACTAGCCGGTCGGCCGCCACCACCGCGCCCGCCAGCCCGGCCGGGGGCAACGGCCCCTCGACGAAGCCGAGGTCCGCGTCCCCGGCCAGCACGTGGCCCGCCACGTCCGCCGAATTGGCGGTGCGCAGCGTCACCGCCGTGCCCGGGCTGGCCGCGTGCAGGGCCAGCAGCCAGCCCGGCATCAGGTACTCGGCGACGGTCAGACTGGCCACCACGGTCAGCCGGGCGTCCCGGCGCTCGCGCAGCGCGTCGATCCCGGCGTCCAGCGCCTGCGCCGCCTCCACGACCTGCCGCGCCCACTCGACCACCAGCCGGCCCGCCTCGGTGGGCCGGGAGCCGCGCGGGGAGCGCTCCAGCAGCGGGACGCCGATCTGCCGCTCCATGCCCTTGATCCGGGCGCTGGCGGTCGGCTGGCTCACCCCGAGTTCGGCGGCCGCCCGGCCGACGCTGCCGAGCCGGGCCACCGCGAGCAGCAGCTCCAGCGCACCGAGTTCGGGGACGCGCGGAGAGAGGGCCATAGACTCAGGCTATGCCCTCATAGAGCGGGCGGCGCTACCGCCGCCGCCCGGGCCGGGCGACGGTGGGTGCCATGGCCACCCTGCTCAGCCCCGCCCCCGCCCCCGCCCCCGGTCCCCGCGCATCCGTCCGCGTCCGCCGCTTCGACCTCGCCCAGCTCGGCCCGAACTGGTACGCGGTGGTCATGGGGACCGCCATCACGGCCAACGGCGCGGCCGTCCTGCCGGTCCGGTGGCCCGGGCTGACCGGCTTCGCCGAGCTGATGTGGGCGCTCGGGCTGGCCGGCCTGCTGGTGATCGGCGCCGCCCGGGCCGTCCACCTCACCCGGCACCGCTCGGCCGCCCGCGCCCACCTGCTGGACGACCCGGCCACCGCCGTCTTCTACGGCTGCCCGCCGATGGCGCTGCTCTCGGTGGGCCTCGGCACCCTGACCGTCGGCTCCCGGGTGATCGGCACCGGCCCGGCCGTGGCGCTCGACCTCGTGCTCTGGACGGCCGGCACGCTGTACGCGCTCGCCGTCGCGGCCGGCATCCCGTACCTGATGATCACCCGGCACGCCGTCTCCCCGCTCACCGCCAACCCGACCTGGCTGCTGCCCGTGGTCGCCCCGCTGGTCGCCTCCGCCACCGGCCCGGCGCTCGTCCCGCACCTGCCGGCCGGCGCGGCCCGGCAGACCCTGCTGTACGGGTGCGCGACGCTGTTCGGGATTGGCCTGCTGGCCACCCTGGCGCTGCTGCCGGTGGTGCTCACCGGCCTGGTGCACAGCAAGCTGCCCGCCCTGGCGCTCACCCCGACGCTCTTCCTGGTGCTCGGCCCGCTCGGCCAGTCCACCACCGCCGTCCACCAGCTGGCCGACGCCGCGGGCCCGGTGTTCCCCGGCCTGGCGCCCGTGGCGGTCGCCCTCGCCGAGCTGTTCGGGGTGGCGGTGCTGGGCGTCGCGATGCTCTGGCTGCTGCTCGCCGTCGCGGCCAACCTGCGCGCCCGGCGGGCCGGGATGGGGTTCGCGATGACCTGGTGGGCCTTCACCTTCCCGGTCGGCACCTGCGTCACCGGGGCGTCCGCGCTCGCCCGGCACACCGGGTTCGCCGGCTTCACCGGGCTCGCCGCCGCCCTGTTCGCCCTGCTGCTGGCCGGCTGGGCGCTCGCGGCGGGCGGCACCGCCGCCGCCCTGGCCGGCGGCCGGCTGCTGGCCCGCTGAACGCGTCCGGCGGTGCCCGGACGCGCCGGGTTCCGGAACACGCTGCTCCGCCACCGACCGGCCGGACGGTCGGAAAATCCCCGCCCCACCCGGCTGACCTGCGGGTTGGCGGAAGGCGCAAACGGGCCGCGGGAGCCCGCGCCGAACCGCCCGTGCAGGTTCCTGCAATTGCGAGAACATGAAGCAGGGTGGCACTTGTTCACCGGCCGTCACGCCTGTGAGGGTGGAGCCACGCCAGGTCGTCCGGGCAACCGCAGCCCGAGGACGGCGACTTGCTCTTCATACTGGATGCGACCGGTACGTCCGCACGTGCCTGCATATCGGGGGGGAGAGCGCCGGCCGGGACGCCATGTGTGGTGATGGCCCCCGGGACCGGAGTCGGCGAGGCGTTGCTGCTCCGCCTCGCCGGAAGCGCTGGACCGCGGCGTACACCGGCGGCCCCCGGGCCCGCGTGCGACGGCACCCGGGGCCCGGGGGACCGCCGGCTCCCAGTACCTTGATCATCACCGGCGACCGCGCGGCGCGCGGAGCACCGACACCCCAGAGCATCCGGCAGGGAGCGTTCGACGTGACGTTCGAGGCGACGGCGGACCCGGCGGACGGCCCGGACGGCTCCGGGCCGGGCCGCTCCGGGCCGGGCGCCGCCGCGTCCGCCGGCGACCCCGACGAAGCCGCCCGCCGGCTCTACCTCGCGATCCTCGCCGACGGCGGCCGGATCCGGATCGCCGACGTCCCCGACCCGGACCAGGACGCCGTCCGCCAGCTGGTCTCCATCGGCCTGCTGATGACCAATCCGATGGACGCCTGCTACACCGCCGTCAGCCCCCGTTCGGTCAGCGACCGCCTCGGCGCGGAACTGCGCAGCGAGGCCACCCGCCTGCTGGTGCGCGCCGAGAACCTGCCCGGCGCCCTGGACGCCCTCACCCGCGCCTACGACGCGATGCCCCGCCCGCCCGAGCGCTCCGGCGGCGCCGTCTACATCGAGGGCCACATCCACATCCGGCACCGGATCTCCCAGCTGGTCTCCGACTGCCGCACCGAGGTCCTCACCGCCCAGCCCGGCCACCGCCCGCCCGACGCGCTCAAGATCGCCATCCAGCAGGACGTCAAGCTCCTCCAGCGCGGCTGCTCGCTGCGCACCCTCTACCAGCCCGTCGCGATCTCCGAACCGGCCGCCCTCGCCTACGCCGAGGAGGTCACCCGGCGCGGCTCGCTGATCCGGATCCTGGACGAGCCGTTCCAGCGGCTGATGATCTTCGACCGCTCGGTCGCGGTGATCTCCGCCAGCGACGACCACAGCACCGCCGCCTTCATCAGCGACCCGGCCGCGATCGCCTTCATCGTCAACGCCTTCGAGCGCGACTGGTCCCGGGCCGACGCCACCGACTGGTCCGCCGTGCTCAGCCAGGGGCCCGCCCACAACGCGCCCGACCGGGTCGGCCGGCTGCTCGCCCGCGGCCTGACCCAGCGCGCCGTCGCCACCCGCCTCGGCCTGAGCGAGCGCACGGTGGCCGCCCACATCTCCCGGCTGCGCGACCGCTACGGCGCCCAGACCCTCTTCCAGCTCGGCTGGCTGATGCGCGGCGGCCGTGATGACGGATGAGCCCACCGCCGCGGAGCACGGCCTCTACCTGACCGCGCTGGCCAACGGCGGCCGGCTCACCGCGTCGTCCGCCGCCGACCCGGTCGCGCTGGCCGGTCTGGTCGCCCGCGGTCTGCTCGAACGCACCGCGGGCGGGTACACCGCCGTCAGCCCGCGCACGGCCGGGGACCGCCGGGCCGCCGAGCTGCGCACCGAGGCGACCAGGCTGCTGGTGCGCGCCGAGCAGCTGCCCGGCACCCTGGCGCCGCTGAGCGCCACCTTCGACGCCACCCGCCAGCCGGCCCCGCTGTCGCCCTGCGTCGAGGGCCCGGAGGCCATCCGGCACCGGCTCGCCCTGCTGGTCGCGGAGTGCCGGGAGGAGCTGCTGACGGCCCAGCCGGGGACCCGCCGGCGGGCCACCCTCGAACTGTCGGTCACCCAGGACGTCCCGCTGCTGATGACCGGGCGGCGGATCCGGACCATCTACCAGCCCGTGGTGCGCCGTCAGCCCGAGGTGATCGAGTACGCGAACGCGGTCGTCCCGCACGGCTCGCAGATCCGCCTGCTGGACGAGCCCTTCGACCGGATGATCATCGTCGACCGGACCACGGCGGTGGTCTCCGCGCGGGCCGACCACAGCGCCGCCGCGTTCATCACCGACCGGGCCACGGTGGACGCGCTGGTCGCCACCTTCGAGCGCGACTGGTGCCGCGCCACCGTCACCGACTGGTCGGCCGCCGTTCCGCACCCGGTGGCCGTCCGGATCGGGCGCCTCCTCTCCCGCGGCTTCACCCAGCGGGCCATCGCCGCCCGGATCGGCCTGAGCGAACGCTCCGTGGCCGCCCACATCTCCCGCCTGCGCGAGCGCCACGGCGCCCGGACGCTGTTCCAGCTCGGATGGCGGATGCGGGGCTGCCGCGATGACTGAGCGGCGGTCAGCCGGTGGCCGCGCCGGTGGGCCAGTAGCCGGCCGGGCCGACGGCGGGGGGCTGCTGCCGGGGGACGGTGAACTGCTCGCCGGGGGCGGTCCAGAAGCCCTCGCGCAGCGAGAGCGCCATGCCGGCCCAGTCGAGGGCGGTCTCCACGGTGTGGTGGAGGGCCTCCTGGGACCAGGTGTCGTCGAAGACCAGCGGCAGGACGGGGGCGACCTGCTCGATGGTGGCGATCAGCGGGTTGTGGGTGATGGCCTCGTCGACGAGCAGGACGATCGGCTTGCGCAGCGCCGACGCCCAGCCCAGCTCCAGGCTGACGCCGGCCGACAGCGGCGCGCCGACGTAGGCGAAGACGAGGTCCGCGGACTGCAGCGCGCGGAAGTCCGACGGCACCCGGGGCTCGGGGGCGCGCCCGGCGACGGTCCAGGCGTCACTGTGGTGGGCGCTGTACACGGCGGCGCCGCTGCGGAGGAGGGTGGTGCGAAGCGTCGTCAGCCGCGTCCGGCTGGCGAGGGTCACCACACTGTCCGCCGGCCCGGTCAACCGCATCAGCGGCGCGGCCAGGAACACGCGTGCGCGCCGGCCCTCATGGGCCTGTGCGGGGAGGTCGCGCAGATAGGGCTCGCTCATGACGACTCCGGGGAAGTGGTGGTCAGGCGAGCAGACATGGCACCGCTGCTCGGAGGTGCTGTTCCGTCCTGCCTGAACAATCAACGTTTGTTATTGCGACGGGCGGGTTGATCGTCCAATGAGACGGGTCTTGGCGTCCACAGAGTCGTGCTGGCATCTGACTGCCAGGCAGTCAGATGACACACCGCCGGGCCTGACCGGCGCGTACGTTGGTTGTGCTCACATCAGGCGAGCTTGTTCGGGGTGAGAGTAGACGTCGTCGACGTGCTCCTGCCAGCCCTCGCAACGCTCTGCGGGTGTACTGGGGCGTGACATGTCGGCCCTCCATGGGTCATCATATGGTCGCATTAGTGCGACCGTCGCCCGATGAGTCGATGCTCGCAGTAAGTTGTCGTGAAAGGAGTGATGTTGTGCTGAAGGCGCGCCGTATTGCTGTCTCTGCATTCCTCCTGGGCATCGCAATGCTCATTGGAGTGGGCTCGGCCACCGCTGATGACTCCCATTGGGGGGCCGACCGCCAGCAGGTTGCCATGCTCGACATGGACAGTCACTGGTAGGACTTTTGCCAGTCAAGGGGAAGGACCGATGCATCGGGCAGCATCGGTCCTTCTTGTTGCCGGGCGAGTTTCCAGCCGAGCTGGAAGAGCGTCTCGACCTCGTGTTCCTCGCGGAGTTCGGCGATGTGCCGGGCCAGCGTGCGCTCGCTCAGTCCGAGCCGGCGCGCGATCGTTCTGTGGCCGGCCCCCTGGAGCATCATCCGGATGATTTGCTGACGCATGCTCGAAACCACCTGGCGGGGGATCTCGTGCGAGCCGGAGAAGGGAATGGCCCGCTCCCACTGGCTGCTGAACACGTGCACGATGTAGCTGATCACCGCCTCGTCCCGGATGAAGGCCGCGCGGTCGCGATTCTCCTCGCCCCCGACGGTGACCACGGCCACCTTGCGGTCGAGCACGATGAGCTTGGCGAACGCCTCGTCGAGGGTCCTCACCTGGCAGCCGGCCTGGGTGATCTCCCGTACGTAGTCGACCGTCGGATTGGAATAGCGCGCACCCGGTTGGTAAATGGTCCGGATGGTGCCGCCGCGCTGCACGAATCTCATGTCCCGGTCGATGGCGATCCGCAATGCGTCGGCCGCCCGCCCGCCGCCGGGCTGCGCGGTCAGCATCTCGCGCGAGGCGTTCTCCAGCAGCGTTTCCAGGAGCTGGTTTATGGTGCCGCGGCCCTGGACGTACTCAATTGATCCGCCGGGTTCCGGTCCGGTGGTGTGCGCCTGGTATTCGAGGCCGAGTTCCTGCAGCGTCGCGTGCAGCGAAATCGACCGGCGGAGCAGATCGGCGGCCTCCATCTGGAGATTGTTCGAGGCCGATTCGGCGAGCTGCCGGGGGTCTTTCACCGCGAAGGTTCCCGGCGGGCCCACTTCCGGATTGAGGAGACCGAGCCGCAGCAACTCCTGGAGCGGTTCGTGGTCGGATTCGGGCGACAGCGGACAGCCCTGGTCGTCCGTCAGCGGCCCGTCGTGCCGCAGGGCCTTCTGGTACAGGCTGCGGGCCTCCGGAGACAGCACACCCTCGTGGGTGGCTCCAGACCTGTGTCCGGCACTCATCTGCGGCTCCTCGCCGTTGGCTGGACCGGGTGGACTGCGCGGACCTGGTCCGCCCTGGGCATCCTAGGCGCCGCGTGCCCCCGTGCCGACTGCTGCGTGGTGTTCGAGCCGGTTCCCCGCTTCCTGAACCTTCGCACTGGAACGATACTGCCGGTACCCGCTGTACGGCGGGTACCGGCGGTGGTGCGCGAGCGCGCGACGGCGGTCAGCGCTTGGGGCGCCAGACGACGAGCGCGCTGGAGTGCGGGGTCGGGGGCTGGTAGGGGACGAGGTCGCGCCGGTAGGAGGCGTGGATGGTGGCCTCGCGCTGCTGGAGCGCGGTGGCCGCGCCCTCCAGGGAGTCGGCCAGTTCGGCGATCCGGGACTGCAGGGCGGCGACCTGGTTCTCCAGCTCGATGATCCGCTTGATGCCGGCCAGGTTGATGCCCTCGTCCTGGGAGAGCCGCTGGACCTCGCGCAGCTGCTGGATGTCGCGCGCGGAGTAGCGGCGGCCGCGTCCGGCGGTGCGGTCGGGGCTGACCAGGCCGAGCCGGTCGTACTGGCGGAGGGTCTGCGGGTGCAGGCCGGAGAGCTCGGCGGCCACCGAGATCACGTAGACCGGGGTCTCCTCGGTGAGCACGTACTGGGGCTGCGGGGCGGTCCGGCGGGTGGTGCGGCGGGCGCCGCCGCCACCGGGAAGACCGTCGCCGAGGCCGGGGCCGATGGGGTCGTCGGGGGTCATCTGGTCGTCACGCTCCCTTCGCCGCTCGGAAGAGGGCGGCTCGCGGGTCGTCGGAGGCGGTCGCCTCGCGGTACTGCTCCAGAGCGGTCAGGGCGTCGCCGGTGACGGCCTGGGGCACCACGACCTCCATGGTGACCAGCAGGTCGCCGCGGGTGCCGTCCTTGCGGGTGGCGCCCTTGCCGCGGGCCCGCAGGGTCAGGCCGTTGGCGCTGCCCGGGGGCAGCTTGAGCTTCACCGACGGGCCGTTCAGGGTCGGCACCTCGATGGTGCCGCCGAGGGCCGCCTCGGGGAAGGTCACCGGGACGGTCACCGTCAGGTTGTCGCCCTTGCGCCCGAACACGGCGTGCGGGTCGACGTGGACGGTGACGTACAGGTCGCCGGGCTGGCCGCCGCGCTCGCCCTGGGCACCCTTGCCCTTGAGGCGGATCCGCTGGGCGTCCTGGACGCCGGCCGGGATCCGGACCTGCATGGTGCGGGCGGAGCTGGCGCGGCCGCTGCCGTGGCAGTCGGGGCAGGGGTCGTCGACGATCATGCCGCGGCCCCGGCAGTCCCGGCAGGGCTCGGAGAGCGCGAAGGCGCCCTGACCGCGGCTGACCGTGCCGGAGCCCACGCAGGTCGGACAGACCCGCGGGGTGGTGCCGGACTTGGCGCCGGTGCCGTTGCAGAGCCGGCAGGGGGCCTGGCTGGTCATCCGCAGCGGGACGGTGGCACCGTCGACGGCCTCCTCGAAGGAGAGCGTCACCTCGGTCTCGACGTCGGCGCCGCGCCGCGGCTGGGCCTGCCGGCCGCCGCGGTTGAACAGGCCGCCGAAGACGTCGCCCAGCCCGCCGCCGGCGCCGCCGCCGCCCTGGCTGCCGCTGAAGAGGTCGCCGAAGTCGAAGCTGTAGCTGCCGGTGCCGCCGGGTCCGCCCGGCCGGAAGCCGCCGTTGGCGAAGAGGCTGCGGGCCTCGTCGTACTCCTTGCGGCGCTTCTCGTCGGAGAGGACGTCGTACGCCTCGGAGATGTCCTTGAACCGCTCCTCGGCCTTGGTGTCGCCCTTGTTGGCGTCGGGGTGGAACTCGCGCGCCAGCTTGCGGTAGGTCTTCTTGATCTCCGTGGCGCTGGCGTCCTTGGGCACGCCGAGGACCTTGTAGTAGTCCTTCTCCACGTAGTCCTTGCCGCTCATGGCCGGCGCCACCTCCCGAGGTCCATCGTCACAGTGCTGTCAACGGTCCGGGCACGCTCCTGCGTGCCCGGACACGCCGACAGCGCGCTGCGGAGCCGGCCGCCGTACTGGCCGGCGTACGACTCCGCAGCGCAAGGGTTGTCAGCCGTCACCGGTGGTCAGCTGTCCGAGCCACCGTCGGCCTGGTCCTTCTTCTCCCCGCCCTTGGCGGTGTCGGCGTCCGGACCGGACGTGGTCTGGGTGCCCGGCTGGGGCTCCGCGACCGCGACCATCGCCGGGCGGATGATCCGCTCGCCGATCCGGTAGCCGGGCTGGAGGATCTGGACGCAGGTGTCCTCGGTGACGTCCGAGGAGTAGCTGTGCATCAGCGCCTCGTGCATGGTCGGGTCGAAGGGCTCGCCCTCCTTGCCGAACTGCTGCAGGCCCAGCTTGGCGACGACCGTCTCCAGCGACTCCGCGACGGACTTGAAGCCGCCCGTCACCTCGCCGTGGTCGCGGGCGCGGCCGATGTCGTCCAGCACCGGGATCAGCGACTCCAGGATGTTGGAGACGGCGATCTCGCGGACCGTCAGCCGGTCGCGCTCGACCCGCTTGCGGTAGTTCTGGTACTCGGCCTGCAGGCGCTGGAGGTCGGCGGTGCGCTCGGCCGCCTCGCGCTTGGCCGCGGCGACCTCCTCCGCGCCGGAGCCCTCGGCCCCGGCCGCGGCGGCCTCCTCGGCCGCCTTGATCACGGCCTCCTCGGCGGCGGAGTCGTCGCCGGGCTCGGCACCCTGCGGCTTCTCCGTCATGCCGCACCGCCCTTGGGCTTCTCGTCGTCCACGATCTCGGCGTCGACGACGTCGTCGTCCTTGGCACCGGCCTCGCCGGCGTCACCGGCCGCGCCCGCACCGGCCGCACCGGCGGCGTCGGCGTTGGCGTACAGCGCCTGGCCGAGCTTCTGGGCGGTGGTGGAGACCTTCTCCGAGGCCTCGCGGATCTTCGCGATGTCCTCGCCCTTCAGGGCTTCCTTCAGCTCGCCGATGGCGGTCTCGACCTCGGTCTTGACATCGGCCGGCAGCTTGTCGGCGTTGTCGGCGATGAACTTCTCGGTGGAGTAGACGAGCTGCTCGGCCTGGTTGCGGGTCTCCACGGCCTCGCGGCGCTTGTGGTCCTCCTCCGCGTACTGCTCGGCCTCGCGCATCATGCGCTCGATGTCGTCCTTCGGCAGCGCGGAGCCGCCGGTGACGGTCATCTTCTGCTCCTTGCCGGTGCCGAGGTCCTTGGCGCCGACGTGCATGATGCCGTTGGCGTCGATGTCGAAGGTGACCTCGATCTGGGGCAGGCCGCGGGGGGCCGGCGGCAGGCCGGTCAGCTCGAACATGCCGAGCTTCTTGTTGTAGGCGGCGATCTCGCGCTCGCCCTGGTAGACCTGGATCTGCACGGACGGCTGGTTGTCCTCGGCCGTGGTGAAGATCTCCGAGCGCTTGGTCGGGATCGTGGTGTTGCGCTCGATCAGCTTGGTCATGATGCCGCCCTTGGTCTCGATGCCGAGGGACAGCGGGGTGACGTCGAGCAGCAGGACGTCCTTGACCTCGCCCTTGAGGACACCGGCCTGGAGCGCGGCGCCGATGGCGACGACCTCGTCCGGGTTGACGCCCTTGTTGGCGTCCTTGCCGCCGGTCAGCTCGCGGACGAGCTCGGCGACGGCCGGCATGCGGGTGGAGCCGCCGACGAGGACCACGTGGTCGATCTCGGACAGCGCGATGCCGGCGTCCTTGATCACGTTGTGGAACGGGATCTTGCAGCGCTCCAGCAGGTCCGAGGTGAGCTGCTGGAACTGGGCGCGGGTGAGCTTCTCGTCCAGGTGCAGCGGGCCCTCGGCGGAGGCCGTGATGTAGGGCAGATTGATCGAGGTCTCGGAGGACGAGGACAGCTCGATCTTGGCCTTCTCGGCGGCCTCGCGCAGACGCTGCAGGGCCATCTTGTCCTTGGACAGGTCGACGCCGTGGCCGGCCTGGAAGACCTTGACCAGGTGGTCGACGATCTTCTGGTCCCAGTCGTCGCCGCCGAGGTGGTTGTCACCGTTGGTGGCCTTCACCTCGACGACCCCGTCGCCGATCTCCAGCAGGGAGACGTCGAAGGTGCCGCCGCCGAGGTCGAAGACCAGGATGGTCTGGTCGTCCTTGTCCAGGCCGTAGGCCAGGGCGGCCGCGGTCGGCTCGTTGACGATGCGCAGGACGTTGAGGCCCGCGATCTCACCGGCCTCCTTGGTGGCCTGGCGCTCGGAGTCGGAGAAGTACGCCGGGACGGTGATGACGGCGTCGGTGACCTGCTCGCCCAGGTAGGCCTCGGCGTCGCGCTTCAGCTTCTGCAGCACGAAGGCGCTGATCTGCTGGGGGTTGAAGTCCTTGCCGTCCAGCCCGATCTTCCAGCTGGTGCCCATGTGGCGCTTGACCGAGCGGATGGTGCGGTCGACGTTGGTGACCGCCTGGCGCTTGGCCACCTCGCCGACGAGCACCTCGCCGTTCTTCGCGAAGGCGACGACGGACGGCGTGGTCCGCGCGCCCTCGGCGTTCGTGATGACGGTGGGCTCGCCACCCTCCAGAACGCTGACGACCGAGTTCGTCGTGCCGAGGTCGATGCCGACCGCGCGTGCCATCGTAGATACCTCCAGGGAAGAGTTGAGCTTTACGGGCTCAAGGATGCCCGAGGATGCGGAGGGCGTCAACAGGGATGAGTCGGAGTCGCTCAACTTTGCTGAGCCGTTCTCCGGAGCGGCGGTGGCCGGGCCGTGCCGGACGTGCACGCGCGTGACTGCCGCCATACCTTGAGCATCTTCAGGAGAAGTGTTGGCGAACGGTAATGTCCGGGCCGTCGGCCCTGGAAGTTACCGACGAGTACACTCCCCTTGGAGAAACTGCACACCCGTAACACGCAAGCCGCAGGAGACGGAGAGCCGATGCAGCTAGCAGCGATCGTCATCTCGCTGGTCACATTCGTGGTCGGCACCGCGCTCGCCGCTCGTGCGGCGCTGTACATCTACCGGGTGGTGCGGACCGGCCAGCCGGACGCCACCCGCTTCGGGCAGCCCGCGCGGCGGGCGAAGACCGTGGCCGTGGAGTTCGTCGGCCACACCCGGATGAACCGCTGGGGGATCGTCGGCATCGCCCACTGGTTCGTCGCGGTCGGCTTCTTCACCCTGGGCCTGACCCTGCTGACCGCCTTCTTCCAGCTGTTCGACGCCGAGTTCGTGCTGCCGGTGCTCGGCGGCTGGCTGCCGTACGAGCTGTTCACCGAACTGGTCGGCACCCTCACCACGCTGGGCATCGCGACGCTGATCGTGATCCGCCTGCTGAGCCTGCCCGGCCGGGCGGGCCGCAAGTCCCGCTTCGCCGGCTCGATCGCCTGGCAGGCCTTCTACGTCGAGTACACGATCCTCGGCATCGGCCTGTGCATCATGATCCTGCGCGGCCTGGAGGGCGCGCTGGAGGGCGTCGGCTCCTACGAGGCCACGTACCTGATCTCCTACCCGCTGGTGGCGGCCTTCCGCGGGCTGTCCCACGGCACCCTGGAGAACCTGGTCTACCTCTTCGCGATGCTGAAGATCTGCATCTCCTTCGCGTGGGCGATCACCATCGGCGTCAACCCCTCGATGGGCGTCGCCTGGCACCGCTTCCTGGGCTTCTTCAACATCTACTTCAAGCGCGAGGAGGACGGCTCCACCGCGCTCGGCGAACTGCGCCCGATGACCAGCGGCGGTGAGCCGATCGACTTCGAGGACCCGGCCGAGGACGCCGTCTTCGGCGTCTCCCAGGTCGAGCACTTCTCCTGGAAGGGCATCCTCGACTTCTCCACCTGCACCGAGTGCGGCCGCTGCCAGTCCCAGTGCCCGGCCTGGAACACCGGCAAGCCGCTCTCCCCGAAGCTGCTGATCATGAGCCTGCGCGAGCACGCCTTCGGCAAGGCCCCCTACCTGCTCGCCGGCGGCGGCAAGGACATGGAGGGCACCGAGAAGGCCACCGCCGAGCAGCTGCGGGACGTCCCCGCGGCCGCCCTGGCCGAGGCCGGGCGCCCGCTGGTCGGCACCGCCGAGGAGAACGGCGTCATCGACCCCGACGTGCTGTGGTCCTGCACCACCTGCGGCGCCTGCGTCGAGCAGTGCCCCGTCGACATCGAGCACATCGACCACATCGTCGACATGCGCCGCTACCAGGTGATGATCGAGTCCTCGTTCCCCACCGAGGCCGGCACCATGCTCAAGAACCTGGAGAACAAGGGCAACCCCTGGGGCATGGCCACCAAGGCCCGCCTCGACTGGGTCAAGGAGCTCAAGAAGGAGACCGGCATCGAGGTGCCGGTGATCGGCGAGGACATCGACCCCGCCGAGGTCGAGTACCTCTACTGGGTGGGCTGCGCCGGCGCCCTGGAGGACCGCGCGAAGAAGACCACCAAGGCCTTCGCCGAACTGCTGCACACCGCCGGGGTGCGGTTCGCGATCCTCGGCAAGGAGGAGTCCTGCACCGGTGACTCCGCCCGCCGCCTGGGCAACGAGTTCCTCTTCCAGATGCTCGGCGCGCAGAACGTCGAGACCCTGAACGCGGCACTGGAGGACGCCCCGGTCAAGCGGATCGTGGCGACCTGCCCGCACTGCTTCAACACCATCGCCAACGAGTACCCGCAGCTGGGCGGCCACTTCGAGGTCATCCACCACACCCAGCTGCTGCAGCACCTCATCGACGAGGGCAAGCTCGTGCCGGTCAACCCGGTCGAGGGCCTCATCACCTACCACGACCCCTGCTACCTGGGCCGCCACAACAAGGTCTACAGCCCGCCGCGCGAGATCATGGACAAGGTCCCGGGGCTGCGCCAGCAGGAGATGCACCGCCACAAGGAGCGCGGCTTCTGCTGCGGCGCCGGCGGCGCGCGGATGTGGATGGAGGAGCGCATCGGCAAGCGGATCAACACCGAGCGCGTCGACGAGGCGCTGTCCCTCGACCCGGACATCGTCTCCACCGCCTGCCCGTTCTGCCTGGTCATGCTCTCCGACTCGGTCAACGGCAAGAAGAACGAGGGCGCGGCGAAGGAGCACCTGAAGGTCGTCGACGTCGCCCAGCTGCTGCTCGACTCGGTCAAGGCGGTCCCGCCGGCCGGGGCCGAGGAGCCGCAGACCGTCGACGCCTGACCGACCGGCCGCCGACGCCCCGGGGGAGCCCGGTAGTTCGACAGTTCTGCTACAACCGCCCGGCCCGGGCGAGGTGCCGCCGGCGCCCGCCCGGGCCGGGCTTTTCGGCTCCGCGGGGCCGTCGCGCGGGCGGTGGAGCGCAGGTCGGGCGCCGGGGCGGCGGGGGGTCCGGCCGTCGGGAGGAAATACAGTAGGCGCCGGACCGGCCGCGCGCCGGTCGATCCGTTCCGGCCCCCGGAACGGCGTACAGCAGACCGACGGAGGTATCGGCCCGCCGGGCCGGGCCGCAGAGACCACAAGGGGAACAGCGCAGACCATGACCGAGGCGATCATGCTGGTCGGTGGTAAGGGCACGCGACTGCGTCCGCTGACCACCCACACCCCCAAGCCCATGCTGCCCGTGGCAGGCGTCCCGTTCATCGCGCACCAGCTGGCCCGCGCGGCGGCGGCCGGGGTCACCCGCGTGGTGCTCGCCACCTCCTACCTCGCCGAGGTCTTCGAGGACCACTTCCAGGACGGCACGCCCTACGGCATCGAGCTGGTCTACCTGACCGAGCGCGAGCCGCTCGGCACCGGCGGCGCCATCCGCAACGCGGCCACCGGGCTCACCTGCGGCCCCGACGAGCCGGTCCTGGTGTTCAACGGCGACATCCTCTCCGGCGTCGACATCGCCGCCCTGCGCGACGGCCACGTGGCCGCCGGGGCCGACGTCACCCTGCACCTCACCCGGGTCGAGGACCCGCGCGCCTTCGGGCTCGTCCCCACCGACGCCGACGGGCGGGTGCTGGAGTTCCTGGAGAAGCCGGAGACGCCGGAGCAGATCGTCACCGACCAGATCAACGCCGGCTGCTACGTCTTCACCCGCTCGGTGATCGACCGCATCCCGGCCGGCCGCGAGGTCTCCGTCGAGCGCGAGACCTTCCCGGAGCTGCTGGCCACCGGCGCGCTGCTGCGCGGCGTCGTCGACACCTCGTACTGGCTCGACCTCGGCACCCCGGCCGCCTTCGTGCGCGGCTCGGCCGACCTGGTGCTCGGCAAGGTCGACTCGCCGGCCGTCCCCGGCCCGACCGGTGACGCCCTGCCGCTGCCCGGCTCGACCGTGCGGCACGGCGCGGTGCTCAGCGGCGGCACCGTGGTCTCCGAGGGCGCGGTGGTCGAGGCCGGCGCGATCGTCGAGGGCAGCGTGATCCTGCCCGGCGCCGTCATCGGGCCGGACACCCTGGTCAAGGACTCGATCGTGGGCGCCTTCGCGGTCATCGGCGACCGGACCGCGCTGGACGGCGCGGTGATCGGCGACGGGGCGATCGTCGAGTCCGACAACGAGCTGCCGAACGGGGTGCGGATCGCCTGCGGCACGCTGCTGCCGGTCGGCGCCGTGCGCACCTCGGCCGGGCCGGGCGGGTGCCCGGCCGGCACCAGCGCGGCGGCGGCGGTGCACGGGCCGAAGGTCGGCGTGCGGGGTTAGGGTTCGCCTTCATACCCCTGTAGGGCCTGCGCGTCGGCGTCATCCGCGTCACCGGCGTCACAGGCTCGCTGCAAAGCGGTCGCCGGCCCGCCGTGCTGCCCGCCGGGCGGGTACCTTCGGAACGTGGCTGGCAATCGATACGACAGCGGTCAGGGCGCCGATCCCCGTGGCGGGTGGTCGGCGCCCCCGCAGCAGCAGGCGGCGCCCGGGGGGTACGGGCCGACGGACGGGCCGGAGTACTTCACCGGCCCGCAGCAGGGGTCGCACCAGGACCCGTACGGCGGGTACGACCCGTACGGCCCGCGGGCCCCGTACCAGCAGGGTCCCCAGGGCCCGCACGCCCCGCAGGGCCCGCACGCCCCGCACCAGGACCCGCACGCCCCGCACCAGGACCCGTACGCGGCCGACCACCCGGGCCACACCCGGGCCTTCCCGGTCGGCGCCGACCCGTACGCGGGCGAGCCATCCTCCTACGGCCACGGCCACGGCCAGGAGCCGCCGTCCTCCGCGTACGCGGACGGCTACGGCCAGGACAACGTCGCCGTCTACCGGGCCGGCGGCCAGTCCGCGCCGCAGGTCACCGGCCCCCGGCCGACCTGGCGCGAGCTGCTGACCGGACTGTTCCGCACCCCCACCGCGATCTTCGACCGCACCCGCGACCACCAGGTCTGGCTCCCCGCCGTCACGGTCTCCCTGCTGTACGGCGCCCTGGCCGTGCTCGGCATCGGCCTGACCCGCGACGACGTGGTCAACTCGGCCTTCACGGTCGCGCTCACCGCGATGCTCGCCGCCGCGATCGGCTTCACCCTGGCCGGCGCCATGCTCGGCGCCGTCACCTACGGCCTGGCCCGGCAGTTCGGCGGCGACGGCCCGTGGCAGTCCACGGTCGGCCTGGCCGTGCTGATCGGCTGGGTCACCGACGCGCCCCGGCTGCTGCTGGCGCTCGTCCTGCCGGCCGACAACCTGCTCGTCCAGGCCGTCGGCTGGGCCACCTGGCTGCTCTGCGGCTACCTGCTGGCCCTCATGGTCCGCCGGGTGCACGACCTGCCGTGGGGCAAGGCGGCCGGCGCGGCCGCGCTGCAGCTGCTGGCCCTGCTGGTGCTGATCAAGCTGCCGACCCTGGGCTGACCGGGGGGCCTCCCGGCGGTCCCGGGACGCTCGGCGACAATGGACGACGGGCCTCGCCTCGCGGGGCCCGTCGCGTTTTCCCGACCACGTCCGACCACCCTCACCCGCACGGAGCCAGGCATGACCCTCCCCACCACCCACGTCAGCTTCCCGGCCGGGGCGGTGACCGGCGAGTCGACGGTGCTCGCGGTGCACCCGCTGGACGACGGCCGCTTCGCCGTGGTCACCGGGGCGACCCCGTTCCACCCGCTCGACCACACCTGGCCCGACCAGCCCGCCGACCTCGGCACCCTCACCGTGGACGGCGTCGAGCTGGCCGTCGTCGACTGCCTCACCGGCGCGGTGGGCCCGGACGGCGGCGCGCCGCTCGTCGGCGCCGGCATCCCGGTCCGGCGCGGCGACGAGGAGTGGTCCTGGCTGGTCCTGCACGTCCTCGCGGCCGACCCGGGCGACCTCACCGGCCGGACCGCCGTCCTCACCGTCGACGCCGGGCGCCGCGCCGCGCTCAGCGCCTCGCACAGCGGCTGCCACCTGCTCGCCCTCGCCCTCAACGAGGCGCTCGCGCCGCGCTGGCGCAAGGACCCGGGCCGCGCCGACGCCTTCGGCCACCCGGACTTCGACAGCCTCGCCATGGCGAGCTCGGTGATGGACACCGAGGCGAGCACCGACACCTACCGGCTCGGCAAGTCGCTGCGCAAGAAGGGCTTCACCGCCGAGGCCACCGAGGACCTCCCGGCGCTCGCCGACGCCCTCCCCGAGCTCACCGAGGCCGTCAACCGCCGGCTGGCCGCCTGGGTCGCCGCCGACGCCCCGGTGCGCATCGACGTCCCCGGCCCCGAGCTGACCGCCCGCCGCCAGTGGCACTGCGAGCTGCCCGAGGGCGCGGCGCAGATCTTCTGCGGCGGCACCCACCTGCACCACCTGGGCGAGCTGGCCGGGCTCCGCACCGAGCTTCGGCTCTCCGAGGACGGCAGCGAGCTGGTCGCCGTCACCCGGCCCGAGCGGGCCTGACGCACCGGCGGGCGGTCACCCCTTCCCCAGGGGTGACCGCCCGCGCCGTGTGCTCCTCGTCCTCCGCGCGCCGCTCAGACCTCGGTGCGGTGGAAGTTCAGGTAGGACCGGGACGGCGTCGGACCGCGCTGCCCCTGGTACCGCGAGCCGTACCGCTCCGAGCCGTACGGGTGCTCCGACGGCGAGGAGAGCCGGAACAGGCAGAGCTGCCCGATCTTCATCCCCGGGTAGAGCTTGATCGGCAGCGTCGCGACGTTCGACAGCTCCAGCGTGACGTGCCCGCTGAAGCCCGGGTCGATGAAGCCCGCCGTGGAGTGCGTCAGCAGCCCGAGCCGGCCCAGGCTGGACTTCCCCTCCAGCCGCGAGGCGACGTCCTCCGGCAGCGTGATGACCTCGTAGGTCGACGCCAGCACGAACTCGCCCGGGTGCAGGATGAACGCCTCGTCGCCCTCCGGCTCGACCAGCCGGGTCAGGTCCGGCTGCTCCTCGGAGGGGTCGATGTGGGGGTAGCGGTGGTTCTCGAAGACCCGGAAGAAGCGGTCCAGCCGCACGTCGATGCTCGACGGCTGGATCATCGCGGGGTCGAACGGATCGATCACCACCCGGCCGTTGTCGATCTCGGTCCGGATGTCCTTGTCAGAGAGCAGCACGCTTCGAGGTTACGTGCACGACGCGGCCCCGGACGAATCGTCCGGGGCCGCACCTGCCACTTCTCTCCCCCGTCAGCCCCCGCCCGACCCCGTCAGGCGAGGAACTCCGCGGCCTCCAGCCGCAGCGCCCGGGCCAGTTGCGGCTCGGACAGCTCCCGCACATCGGCCAGCACCGAACTCCGCAGCCGTCCGCACTGCGGACACCTGATCAGCCGGCCGGGCCCCAGCCGGCCGGGTCCGAGGTTCTGCATCGGGAACGTGGTGGTGCTGAACAGGTGCCCCTCGGCACAACGAACGACGGCGCGCTGCTCCATCGATCCCCTTCCCATCCTTACCCCAGTACTCACCCGTACTCATCGCCCCGAACGGCGGAGCCCCCGGGACCAGCGTCACATTAGGGGATGTACCGGACATCTCACACCAAGGCTCGCCGCCCCGCCCCCACCCGCCGGAGCACTCTCACGCGGCCCACACAGTACGCCCCCGCCCCCACCCCCCGCCCCTCCACCACACCCCCGCCCCACCTGTGCATCCACCGTCACGGATGGGGTACAGTGAGGGGCAGATCGAGCGGTCTCTGACGGCTCATCAGGCGGGCGTAGTTTAATGGTAGAACATGAGCTTCCCAAGCTTAGAGCGCGAGTTCGATTCTCGTCGCCCGCTCCATTGTGAAAGCCGCAGGTCATCTGACCTGCGGCTTTCGTATTGTCTGGACCAATTCGGGCTCGCCGTGCCAGAAGGCCGCCAGTGAGGCGTCGAATCCGATATTGGTCGCCGGCCACTCTCCCGGGTGCGACGGTTGTACTGACCATGGAGGTCGGTGACGGGGTTCACGGAGTGGTGATCTTGAAATGAGTGAGGGCCTTCTGGCTCGGTGTGGATTGCAACATCTGCACCGGCACCCAGAGAGGCCCTCATGCCACACCGTAACGCACCGCTGACCGAGACCGGACGCCTGCGTCCGGCCCGCTGCGTGGTCGAGGACGGTTGGCGGCTGCGGCGGGCCGCCGAGCGCTTCCAGGACTCGCCGACCACCGCGAAGCGCTGGGCCGACCGCCCCTCGCGTCCGCACCGCAGCCCGCGCAGACTGCCGGCCCGCACCGAGCGGCGGATCATCAAGGTCCGCCTACCCTGCCTGGCTCCACACCTCCAATCACCACCGCGGACACACCGCACTCGCAGGCAAGCCACCCGCCAGCCGCGTCCCCAACCTCACAGGTCAGTACACCTAGCACTGGCCGAACAGACGCCTTCGTGCCCACCGACGCCACGGCGGCATCAACATCGCCGCCTCTCCGAACATCCGGGCCGAGCTCTCCGAACATCCGGGCCGAGACGCTGACCAGGCATCAGCCGCCGGGCGCAGGAGCCTCCTACGCCCGGCGGCTGATGCCGGTTCCGGGCGGCGAACTGCTCGCTGCGGAGGTCCCTCACATGGATCTCGCCCGTGCCCGATCCGACTGCCAGCCGGGTGCCGGATGGGTCGACCGTCACTGCTCAGGCTCGCTCACACGGCGGTGCCCGGCGGCAGTCTGTTCCTAAGGTTCGAGGCGGTGCGGGCCTCGGAAGAGGAAGGTGACCTCGCGGATCGAGGGCAGGCCGAGGATGAGCATCAGCAGCCGACCGAGACCGAGACCGAGACCGCCGTGCGGCGGGGTGCCGTAGCGGAAGCAGTTGAGGTAGCCGGAGAGCGGTCCGGTGTCCATGCCCTTCGCACGAGCCTGTTCGACCAGGCGGTCGTAGCGGTGTTCGCGCTGTGCGCCGGTGGTGATCTCCACGCCCTTCCACAGGAGGTCGAAGGACTCGGTGACAGTCGGGTCGTCCTCGGGCCGCAGGTGGTAGAAGGGCCGTACCGAGGCGGGGAAGCGGGTGACGAAGACGAACTCGTGGCCGGTCTCTTCGGCGATCAGAGCGCACAGCGTTCGTTCGCCCTCGGGGTCGAGGTCGTCCTTGAGCCCTTCCAGGTCCCATCCGGTAGCGCGAAGTTTGGCCAGGGCGTCAGCCATGGTGATGCGGGGAAAGGGCAACTGCGGGACGGTGACCTGAGCGCCGAAGTGTTCGGCGATCGCCTCGCCGTGCCGTTCCGCCACGGCGGCGAGGACGCGGTGCAGCATCCGCTCCTCGAAAGCCATGACATCCTCCACGCGATCGATCCAGGCGATCTCGACGTCGACGCCGGTGAACTCCGTGGCGTGCCGGGAAGTGAAGGACGGTTCCGCGCGGAATACGGGGCCGATCTCGAAGACCTTGTCGATTCCGCCGGCGATGGCCATCTGCTTGTAGAACTGCGGGGATTGGGCGAGGTAGGCGGTGCGGTCGAAGTAACCGACCTCGAAGACCTCGGCGCCGGACTCGGAGGCGGTGCCCATGAGCTTGGGGGTGTGCAGCTCGGTGAAGCCCTCCTCGGCAGCGACCTCGCGCATGGCCTGTTCGACGGTCGTCTGGACGTCGAAGACCAGGTGCTGGGACGGGCGTCGGATGTCGAGGAAGCGCCAGTCCAGGCGCTGGTCGAGCCCGGTGTTCTCGTCGATGGGCAGCTTGGGCTCAGCGGGCGAGACGATCTCGACGCGCTCCGGGATGATCTCCAGGCCGGCGAGCTTGACCTGCGCGTTGTCGACGACCTTGCCGGTGATCTTCACGGCGGACTCGACTGTCACATGCTCGAACGCGTCCTCGATGGGGTCGTTCTCTCCGCCGCGCAGGTGGGTCACCTGTACAAGGCCGGTGTGGTCCCTGACCAGCACGAACTGGATGCGCCGCTGGAGTCGGAGCGTGTTCACCCAGCCGTAGACGGTGACCGTCTCGTCGAGGTGTGTACGGAGGTCTGCGACGAGGGTGCGCGTCATGGTTGGCAACTCCCTGGTTGCGGGCGCGTTGGTCGCGCCAAGGCGTCGGGCGGTAAACGGCCGCCCGGGGGGACCTGCTCACCATAGCGGATCAGGTCCCCCCGGGCGCTGCGATTACTCCATGCGTGATCAGGCCAGGCTGAAGACGCCTGAGAAGACAGGGAGTTGGTAGCGTTCGATGATCTGGTTGAAGGCGACGTGGACGTCGATCAGGCCGTCGAGGTCGTAGTGGAACGGAATCGCCTGCTGCTTGACGACGAAGGGTGTGAGCACCGTCGGGGAGGGGACGACGCCGAGGCCCGCGATCGTCTCCAGGCCGCGCAGGGTGTCCTCAGCGGGTTCGATGCCGGCGAGCAGGCAGCTGCCGACCTCGTGGCGGCCGAAGACATCCACGGCCTCCGCGAAGATGTCGGTGTAGTCCTGGAAGGTGAGCGTGACCTTGTAGCCGTGGATGTACCGCTGCCGGTATTCGCGGCCGACGATCTCCACCCCGCTGTTGAAACGGCTGACGCCGGCCTCGTGCAGGGCTTCGAGGTAGGCGCGGCGGCGCTCGGGTGCCTTGCGCAGGCCCGGCGGGATGACCTGTGAGACGTAGATGCCTTCGGCGAAGCCTGCCTGGCGCAGGGCAGCGGCGATGCGGCAGTGGCGGTCCAGTTCGAGCTTCTCACCGGCGATGCTGCCGGTGCACAGCCAGACGATGTCGTACTTGGTGCGGAAGTCCGCGGCGTGATCGTCGATGTACGCCAGGCAAGTCTCGAAGTTCGCGCTGTAGCTGCCAGAAGCGCCGCCCTGGACGGCGAGGACCTCCCACTCGGACTCCTTGAAGCAGAAGTCACACGAGTGCACGCAGTATGTGTGGTAGTCGAACACGAAGGAGCGCATGGCGTTCTCGCGCAGGAGACCGAAGTTGTACATCCCGGTGGGCGCGCGGCCGTCGTCGACGAACTGGGAGCACGCGACCGCGTACGGCTGGTTGTTGATGAGTGCGCTGAGCTGGCCGCCGTCGAAGATGAACGGCGAATCCTGGTTGACCCGAACGGTCACCTTCCTGAGGTAGCCCGGGCCGCTGATCTGGATCTCGATGCGGGGGATGACCTGACCGAGGATCGGGAGTCTGATGTCGGTGGTGGTGAGCTGGATCCCGTCACGGAGCACGCCGAGGCGGAAGACCTCCTCGATGCAGACCTTGTCGAGGCCGGCGAGGGCGAGGTTGAACCGGGCGGCGCGGTCACTTCGCGAGGGCACGGCTGTTCTCCTTCCGGATCCCGAGGCTGGGGGACATGCGGGCCGCGTTGGCGCCGAGCAGTCCGGAGGCAGCCGCTGCGGACAGGCTCGGCAGGACCTCGACCCAGGCAGCGGCGGGATCCTTGGGCGTTCCGGGGTGCGGGTAGTCGGTGGCCAGCGTCAGACGGGACATCAGCCAGTCGGGCATGCTGGTGAGGTCCTCGCCCAGACCGACCGAGAAGAACAGGCTGTCTCGGTCTGTCAGGTACTCGCGCGGCGGGAGAGCCGGCAACTGGGGGACGTGGTTCCCGCGGAGCGTCTCCCAGGAGTCGTCCGCACGGTCGAGCCAGGCCGGGAGCCAGCCCGCGTTGCACTCGTGGAAGGCGAAGCGCAGGCGCGGGTAGCGGTCCAGGACTCCAGAGCTGATGAGTGCGGCGAGGTGGAGCTGCCCGGGAAGCGTCTCATTGATGTGGTTGTAGAGCGCGTTCATCTCCCGTGCGCGAAGACTGGTGGAGCTCGCGGTGATGGGCAGGAAGTGCGGGATGGCGACCTTGTGGAGGTGGAGCGTCACCTCACACCCCTCCGCGGCCGTGAAGACCGCCTCGCCGCGCGACAGGTCCGCGCCGAAGCCGCCGGGGATCATCGCGTGTGCGAACCCGGCGGCTGCGAGGTGTCGCAGCCGCTGTGCGGCGTCGTCGGTGAGCGGAAGCTGTGCGACCGGGTGCAACCGCGTCCGGTCGACGCTGGCCATCTCGGTGATCCAGCGGTTGTAGGCGTCGAAGTGCGCCACCGCCCACGGGCTCGTGGGGTCGGTCTCCCTGGGCCAGATCAGCCCGAGCGACGGGAAGAGCAGGGTGGCATCGATCCCGGCCGCGTCGAGCCAGGCCAGCCGCGCCGCGCCGTCCCAGGAGGCGAAGGTGCACGACTCGCGGTAGGAGGCGAACTCCCCCTGGCGTGGCAGGGTGTTCCAGTCTCGGATCTCCCCGTCGGTCGGCGCGGGAATCCCCCCGAGACGCCGGATGAGTGCCGACGGGCGCCCCTCGATGAGCAGCTTGTCGCCGTCGGAGGCGTCCCGCAGGACACGCAACCGCTCACCGCGGAAGGCGGGGTCGAGGTACTGTCCCCAGTCCCAGAGCGGTTCCATGATGTGGCCGTCGGTGTCGACCACGGTCTGTCCGTTCCACATACGGCTCGTCCTTCAGATCGGTGCTTCGGTGTCGATCAGACGGGCAGCGCGAGGGCCTTGAGGTACTCGGTCGGGTAGTGGGCGAGGCGGGTGTCGGGCACGATCCGGCCGCTGGGAGGCAGCTGGCGCAGCATCAGCACCCGCTGGATCCAGCGGTCACTGCCGTCGTAGGTCGGATGGAATGTGGTGCGGCCGTGGACAGTGCGGCGGTTGTCGATCAGCAGCAGGTCGCCGGTTCCGAGTTCGACCGTGAGCGCGCACCGGTTCAGGGCTTCCTCCAACGCTGTGAGGGTGGACACGCCGGCGGAGCTGATGGCGGACAGCAGGGTCGAGTACTCCAGGACCGGGCCTTGTCCGCTGTCATGGAGGACCGGAACTGGTGCAGTGGTGCGCCGCCCACCGTGGGTGTGCGGACCGCGGTCGGTCGGGAACACGTAAAGCGGATCCCGGAGGATCTTGCGCTGGGCCGGCGTGAGGAGCGCCAGTGCGCGGGGGATATCGGCGACCACGGTGCGCGCCTCGCCCGCCGGGTCGCAACGCAGGCCGAGCAGGGCGAGGAAGTCGGGCGGGTACGCGGTGAAGCAGGCCTCGGTGTGGAGAACGAGGTCGCTGGCGTCGGAGGCGGTCTGGACACCGTGGTGGGCCGCGATCGGGTAGCGGTTCTGCACCAACTGCCCACCGTCCCATTCGCGGTAGGCGAAGATCTCGCCGAGCCTGGCCCCCACAGTGGCGAGCACCGCCTCCGCCCTCGTCCGCTGAGGGGCCAGGAGCAGGTGGAAGCTCGCTGCCGGAGTGCGCGGCAGGCTCTGCGGGACAGGGACACCGCGGAGGAACAGCGCCGACTGGATCTGCCCCTTGGCGAACCGGTCCAGCACGGAGGCGAGGCCGTCGTCGAGCAGTTGGGCGGCGGCGTCGGCCTGTACGGCGAAGGCATCAGTCTCCGTGTACGGATTCGCCGTGATCTGCCCAGCCGCCATCGCGAGTCGAGTGGCGGCATGGGCAGGGAGCTGGAGCGTGGTGATCGGAGTACGCATGGGCATCGTGGTGGCCCTTCCAGGCGTCGGTGAGGAGTACCCAGAGCCGGTCGGCCGGGGAGACGGAGCGAGCGGCAGACGTTCAGACGCGCTGAACTGCGGCCGGCTGTCGCCGGCGAGGCAGGTCAGAGCCTGATCCCGCTGACGAGCTCATCTGCACCGACACACAGCCGGTCACCGTGGCGGTGGGTGCCGCGAAACCGATGGTGCGAGGCAGCAGGGCTGCGTCCACATCGCAGTCCCGAGGAGCCACCAGGCGAAGGCGGTTGGCGGACGCCTGCCTCTCTGCTGCGGTCGCGCCGACTCGCAGGTCCTGACGTGCCATGAAGATCACCTCTCCGCATCGCACAATGGCCTTGCAGGCAAATCTGCGTGATGACACGTCAGAACTCTAGGAAGATCGATGAAGAGGAACCCGGAAAATCCTTCCGGGGTAAGGAGTCGAGCTTCCCCGAGGCTGGGAGCATGCGAGCGATGACGGAGACGCTGACCATCGGCGAGCGCGTCGGTTGGTACCGCCGCCGGCGTGGCATGCCGCAGGACGTCCTGGCCGGCCTGGTCGGGCGAACGGCCGACTGGCTGAGCAAGGTCGAGAATGGCCGGATCGAGCTCGACCGCCTCTCGGTCATCAAGTCACTGGCGGACGCACTCGACGTTCAGCTCGGCGACCTCCTGGCGGAACCGTCGCTCCTCGACGGGGCCACCGACACCCAGAGCGGGGTGGTCGCGAAGCTCCACGAAGCGCTCATGGACTACAAGCACATGTCGCCCCTCCTGGCCGCCGACGACGTCGAACAGCCGCCCGACCTCGACATCCTGCGCGCCGAGGTCGGCTCCGCCTGGTCCGCCTACCAGGACGCCAGGTACTCCAGGGCGACCAGACTCGTCCCCGACATCCTCGCCCAGGCCCAGCGCGCGGTTCGCATGTACGAGGGCGACCAGCAGCACCAGGCCAAGGCACTGCTCGCCATGGCCTACCAGGGCGCCGCCATGGTCCTGACGAAGATAGGCGAAGCCGACCTCGCTTGGATCGCAGCCGACCGCGGCCTCACGTCCGCCCAGGAGTCAGGCAAGATCGTCGTCGCTGGCTCACTCTTCCGCTCGGTCGCCCACTGCCTGCTCACCAACGGGCGCCTCACCGCAGCGCGCGACCTGGTCGTGAACTCCGCCGCCTACCTGGAAGCCGGCCTCGACGACGCGTCCCCGACCTACCTCTCGATCTACGGCACCCTCTTCCTCGTCGGGTCGATGGCCGCAGCGAGGACCGAGGACCGCAGCACCGTCCGCGAGTTCCTCGCCGAAGCGGACCGGGTCGCGCAGCGCGTCGGCCATGACGCCAACCACATGTGGACGGCCTTCGGCCCCACCAACGTGGCCATCCACCGGATCTCGACCGCGATAGAGCTCGGCGACGTCCAGATCGCCGCCGACCAAGGCCCCCGCGTGGACTCCTCGACCCTTCCGCTCGAACGCCGCGTCCGGCACACGCTCGAAGTCGCCCGCGCCTACAGCGCACAGAACCGCACGGACGAGGCTCTCGCCCTCGTCCTGGACGCCGAGGAACTGGCCCCCGAGCAGGTCCGCTACCACTTCATCCCCCGGCACCTGGTGACCGCCTGGGTCCGCCAACAGCGAGGCAAGCCCAGCCACTTGCTCGCCGGCGTCGCCCAGCGGCTCAGCATCGTCGCATGATCGCTGCAGACGGCTACAGTCGTCACCATGAGCGACTCCCAGCCCCAAGAGGTCGTAGCCCAGCCCCGCACCGCCGCGGGCGTGCTCTTCTTCGACGAGGACGACCGCGTCCTCCTCGTGAAGCCGACCTACAAGCCCGGCTGGGAGATCCCCGGCGGCTACCTCCACGCCGGCGAGACCCCGAGCGAGGGCGCTGCCCGGGAGGTCAAGGAGGAACTCGGCATCACCCCGCCGATCGGCC
This sequence comes from Kitasatospora sp. NPDC058115, assembly GCF_042884635.1. Taxonomy (NCBI): domain Bacteria; kingdom Bacillati; phylum Actinomycetota; class Actinomycetes; order Kitasatosporales; family Streptomycetaceae; genus Kitasatospora; species Kitasatospora sp. NPDC058115. The sequence goes on along the minus strand of NZ_JBHVTL010000033.1, from coordinate 55,765 downwards.
GCCTGCTCGTCGCCGACTGGGCGCCCCACCCCACCGAGGGCGACAAGCTCCTCTTCGTCTTCGACGGGGGCGTCCTCCCGGCCGACGAACTCGACCGCATCGCCATCGACCAGGTGGAGATCGGCGAGTACGCCTTCCACGCCACCGACCAGCTCAACGCACTCCTCATCCCGCGCCTCGCCCGCCGCCTCCACGCCGCTTGTGCCGCCAGGGCGAAGCCCGAGACGGTCTACTTGGAGCACGGGGCGACCCGCTCGTAGGCCGTAATACGACTCCGTGGCACACCTCGTACTTCGCGAACCGGGGGCCACCACCTCCGCCGCAGTGCCGAAATGGCGATGTACTGGGTAACGTGCGATTGCGAGGGCCTGGGCGTGCTAGTGTCCGTCCAATGGCCCGGAGGTGGGCCAGTGGCGAGCCGATTGCCCGGACGAGTGTGTGTGAAAGCCCCAAAGGTGAGATGCCTAACCTCCAGTTTCAATGACTTAATTCGCCTTGCGCTGCACTGCTCTCAAATGCGGCCGCAATCCGGGTTGTAGCCGCGGATGAGATGGCAATGCCGCACACTCACGACAGGGCTGCCTTTGAGGCTCGCCGTAGGTTCCTGAATCTTCCGAAGCAGGTGCTCCGCCACTGCTGCACTGAAGGAAAAATCTCCCTGGACGCCTCAGGTGGCGGACAGCATCAATTTCAGGCGCTCCTGTTCGAATGTTTCTTCAGCTCGGACGAAGATCACCCGTGGGATCGCATGATCGGTCGAACGTTCCGGCAGTTGATCTGCTACTTCAGCTGGGTGGCGCCGCAGCCTGATCGTCTGATTGTTCGGACCAACACCGCAGACCGCATTGCCAGCTACCTTCTGCCTCATGCTCGAGTGTTCGATGATGGTTCGTATGAACACCTCGAAGGCCCAAAGATTCCCGAGCTTAGAGCGCGAGTTCGATTCTCGTCGCCCGCTCCGGCAGGCAAGAGCCGCAGGTCATAGGACCTGCGGCTTTTGTGTTGTCCGGGGGTGGGGTCAGGGGATGCGGGGGAGGGTGCGGATGGGGCGGGTGGCGAGGAGGGCGGTGGCGGTGAGGAGGGCGACGGCGGCGCCGAGGAGGAGGACGTGGTCGGTGCCGAAGGCGTGGGTGGCGGGGCCGGCGAGGGCGCTGCCGAGGGGGTACATGCCGACGGAGCCGGCCACCTCGTAGGCGTGGACGCGGTTGAGGACCTCGCCCGGGACCTGGGTCTGGACGCTGGTGGCCCACATGACGCTCCAGATGCCGGTGCCGGTGCCGACCGCGATCTGGGCGGCGGCGAGCAGCCAGAGCGGCCAGCCGAGGACGATGCCGAGCGGGTAGAGGGGGTAGGCCAGCATCGCCACGGCGCCGGCGGCGAGCGGGCGGGCGGGTTTCCAGCGGATCGCCAGCAGGCCGCCGGCCACGGTGCCCGCGCCCAGGGCGCCGTTGAGCAGGCCGAAGGCGGTGGCGCCGTGTTCGGGGACGACGACGCCGGCGGCGACCGACAGTTGCGGGCCCCAGGAGAGCACGGCGAAGACCATCCAGATCACGATCACGCCCCAGAGCCAGCTGCGGGAGCGGAACTCCCGCCAGCCGACCGCCAGGTCGTGCCAGAGGCCGCCGCCGCGCGGCGGGGCGGGCACCGGGCCGAGCCGGAGGGTGAACAGGCAGGCGGCGCTGGTCCCGTAGGCGACGGCGGAGATCACCATCACCCAGGCGGTGTCCCCGAGTCCGACCAGGACGCCGGCCAGGGCCGGGCCGCCGAGGCCGGTGAGCGCCTCGGAGGTGCGCAGCACGCCGTTGGCGCCCTGGACGTCGCGGGAGACCAGCGGGATGGTCGAGGCGGCGCCCGGCTGGAACATCGCGTTGGCGGTGCCGGCCACCACCAGCAGCGCGTACAGCTGCCAGAGGTGGTCGATGCCGTGCAGGAACAGCAGGGCGAGCAGGATGTGGGCGACGAGGTTGGCGAGGTCGGCGCCGATCATCATCCGGCGGGCGGTGAACCGGTCGGACAGCACCCCGCCGAACAGCACCAGGGCGGCGAACGGGCCCACCAGGAAGGCCATCGCGTAGCCCGCGGTGTCCACGCCGTACCCGCCGCTGAGCAGGCCGGCCGAGACGGCGACGGGGAGCATCGCCCAGCTGAGCAGGCCCGCGCTGCGGGCGGTGAAGTAGCGGCGGAAGTTGCGGGACCAGATGTCGGGGAGCGGAGCTTCCGGGGGGCGGTGAGTCAGGAGGTCTTCCACGCCGACCACCGTAGGGAGGGGGACCGGTCGGGCTCCCGCAGCCGGACCGGAGGCGCGGAGACGCTCCGGGGGCCGGCTTCCTTCCGGGTGCACCCGCGCTGACCTGTGGTTCTGCGGCGACGCCCGGCGGCCCGGCCGGGGGACCGGCAGAACCGGGGAAACTGCCGGGCGGGCCCTTCTGCCGGGCGCGGGCAGGCGGCCGGGCGCCCGCGCCTCAGCGGGGCCGGGCGGCGCCGCCCATCGCCCGGTGCAGCCGCAGCGCCTCGCGCCAGTGGCCGAACGCCCGGCCGCGCGCGCCGAGGGCCGCCTGGGCGTGGCCGAGCGCGAGGTGGCTGCGCGCCTCCCCGGGCCGGTGCCCGGTCTCGCGGTGCACGGCGAGGGCGGCGCGTCCGCTCTCCAGGGCGGGCCGCGACTCGCCCCGGCGGACCCGGACGTCGGCCAGCGCGTCGAGCGCGCAGCCTTCGAGCATCCGGAACCGGGCCTCCCGGGTGAGCGCGACGGCCTGCTCCGCGGTGTCCAGGGCGGCCCCCGGGTCGAGGCGCGCCTGGGCGGTCGCGAGTCCGACCAGGGCGGCGGCCTGCGGGAACCGGTCGTTCACCAGCTCGGCGAGGCGCAGCGCCTGCCGGTAGCTGTCGGCCGCGTCGGCCGGCTCGTGGGCGCGCTCCTGCGCGGCGCCCAGGGCCAGGAAGGCGTTGGCCTCCAGCGCCCGGTTGCGCAGGGTGCGCGCGGCGGCGAGCGCGGTGCGGGCCAGCAGCAGGCCGGTGGTGTGGTCGCCCAGGTCGGTGTACGCGCCGGAGAGGCCGTTCAGGGCGACCGTCTCGCTGTACCGGTTGCCGCTGCGCAGATGGACCGGGAGGGTCCCGCCGAGCACCCGGATCGCGTCCCCGGGGCGTCCCAGCGCCCGGTGGACGACGCCGAGGTTGGTGTGCGAGACCGCCTCGGCGCGGGCCGCGTCGTGCTCGCGGAAGTGCCGGGCCACCTGCGAGAAGTGCGCGGCGGCCTCGTGCAGCCGGCCGAGCTTCCAGCAGACCAGGCCGAGGGTGGCGATGTCCTCGTCGGAGCCCTCCCGGCGGCCGGGCCGGGTGCGCCGCAGCCGGGCGGCGGTGGCGACCTCGAAGCAGTCGCCGGTGTACATCCCGGTGGACAGGTAGCTGTGCAGGCTCTCGGCCAGCCGCCGGGCCACGGTGGCGAAACCGGCGTCGGACGCCTCCCGGACGGCGCCGGCCAGGTTCTCCCGTTCGCGCTCCAGCCACTCCGCGGCCCGGCCGTGGTCCGGGAAGGGCGGCGGCCCGGCCGGCGCCGGTCCGGCCGGGGCGGCGGGGAAGAGCAGCAGGGCCGCCGCGTCCGTGCGGTGCAGGTACCAGGCGAAGAGCCGCTCGCGGGCGGCGTGCGCCTCCGTTCCGCCGGCCAGCTCACGGGCGTGGGAGCGCAGCAGGTCGTGCAGTCCGAACCGGCCGGCCGACCGTTCCTGCACCAGGTGGGCGTCGGCCAGGACCGCCAGCAGCCCGGCCGCCGCGGCCGGGTCCGCGCCGGCCAGCGCGGCGGCGCCGTCCGCGGTGAGATCGGGGCCGGGCATCAGGCCGAGCAGCCGGAACATCCGCCGGGCGGCGGGCGGGAGCGCGCGGTAGGAGAGGTCGAAGGCGGCCCGCACCGTGGAGCGCCGGTCACCCTCGACGTGCAGCCGGCCGAGCACGTCGCCGCCCGCCAACTCGGCGCAGTAGCCGGCGATCCCGGTGCCGCGGGAGACCAGGTTGGCGCCGGCGATCCGGATGGCCAGCGGCAGTCCGCCGCAGAGCCGGACGAGGGCGCGGGCCGCCTCCTCCTCGGCCGCGACCCGGCACTCGCCGACGACGTCGCCCAGCAGCCGGCGGGACTCCTCCGGACCGAGCACGTCCAGGCCGAGCTGGCGGGCGCCGTCGCCGGCGACCAGCCCGGCGAGCCGGCTGCGGCTGGTGATCAGCACGGCGCAGCCCGGGGCGCCCGGGATGAGCGGCCTGACCTGCTCGGCGTCGCGGGCGTTGTCCAGCACGATCAGCATCCGCCGGCCGGCGAGCAGGGTGCGGTACAGCGCGGCGGCCTCGTCCCGGTCGGCGGGCAGCCGGTCGGGCGGGGTGCCCAGGGCCCGGAGGAAGCGGTCCAGGACGTCGCCCGGGCGCAGCGCCGGGAGCCGGGAGTGGCCGCGCAGGTCGACGAACAGCTGGCCGTCCGCGAAGTGTTCGCGCCGCGCGTGCGCCCAGTGCGTGGCGAGGGCGGTCTTGCCGACGCCGGGCGCGCCGACCACCGCCACCACGTGCCGGCGGCGGGCCGGCTCGGGGGCGACGAGGGCGTCCAGCTCCTCCAGCTGCCGCCGCCGTCCGACGTAGCAGCCGGTGGCGGCGGGCAGTTGGGCCGGGAGCGGGAAGGACGGCGGGGCCGGGGCCGGGGGCTCGGGCGCAGCGGGGGGCGCGGGCGGGGCCGGGAGCGGGGCGAGCGGCAGTTGCCGGCGCAGCACCCGCAGCTGGGCGTCCTGGACCTCCGGGCCGGGGGCGATGCCCAGCTCCTCGTCGAGCCGCTCGCGCAGCCGGCCGAAGACGGCGAGTGCGGCGGCCTGCTCCCCGCAGCTCGCCAGCGCGAGGATCAGCCGGGCGTGCAGGCCCTCGTGCAGCGGCTCGGCGTCGACCAGCTCCGACAGCACCGGGACGGCCTCCGCGGAGCGGCGCAGCAGCAGCGCCGTGTCGGCGTGCGACAGCGCCGCCCTGACCCGCCGTTCGTCGGCGGCCACCGCGGCCGGGTGCCGGCGCAGCAGGGGGTCCGCGTCCGCGAGCACCGGGCCGCGCCAGGACCGCAGGGCCCGGGTGAGCGTCTCGTACGCGGTCTGCGGGTCCGGCGGCGCGGGGTGCCGGACCCGCGTCCGGTCCAGCAGGTCGTCGAAGCGGCCGAGGTCGGTGAGGTCCCGGGCCGCCTCCAGCAGGTAGCCGGTGGGGGTGCGGACGACGGCCGGCGGCGGGGCGGTCCGCGGGCCGCCGGGGTCCAGCAGTCGGCGGACCTGGCTGACGTAGCCGTGGACGAGGCTCTGGTGGGAGCCGGGCGGCCCGGCCGGCCAGAGGACGTCGGTGATCTCCCGGTGGGTGGCGGGCGCGGGGTGCTTGAGCGCCAGCAGCCCGAGCAGGCGGCGCAGCATCGGGCTGGTGACGGGGACGGGTGTCCGGCCGTGCTGGAGGACGAGCGGGCCGAGGATCAGCAGCCGCGGTCCTCCGGCGCCGCGTGCCGGTCCGGTGCGGGCGGCGGCCAGCAGGTCCGTCAGTTCGGCGCCGGTCAGCTCCAGTGCCTCGGCCAGGTGCCGCAGGGTGCCCGCCCGGGGCCGGCGGACCCGGCCGTGCTCGATGTCGCGCAGTGCCCGGGTGCTGATCCCGGCCCTGGTCGCGGCCGTCTCCTGGCTGAGCCCGGCCCGGCCGCGGAACGCCTGGAGCCGCGCGCCGAGCGCCTCCGGCCCGTCCGCCGCGGCCGCCGCCGTCTCCTCCGCCATGGCGTCCCCCTCGTCCGGTGATCAGTGTGGACCGGCCCGATCCGCCGGGCAAGGGAGGTCCTCGGGGCGGGGAGGGCGAGGAGGGCGAGGAAGGGGAACCGGGGGCGGAAAACAGGGAGGCGCGGAGCGAGTCCCCCCGGACTCGCTCCGCGCCGCGTCGACGCGCGGCTCTCCGCCGCTCCCCCCGATCGCCCCGGACTCCCGCCGTCCCCCCTGGCACAGCTCTCCGGCGAGAGCATCCGCACAGGCCCGGCAAGCCCCCTTTGACGTGGGGCGTCGTTGATCATCACGGTAACAAACCGTGTGGTTGGTTTGTCAATGCTCGGCGGCCGGAAAGACCCACCTTCGGGGACGGGGGTGCGGATGGCAAGGGGCGGCCGGGAGATCCGGGGAACGGGCTGGTGGCGGCGGTGGTTCGGGTGCCCGGCCCGGGGCGGCGGACCCCGGGAAGACGTTCGTTCGGAATGGAACAACCTGAACGGAATGCCGGTACCGGCGGGGCGGGCGGCCTTCCCCTTCAGCGGAGCAGCCGGCGCTCCTTGGCGACGGCCACCGCGCCGGCCCGGGTGTCCACGCCCAACTTGTCGTAGATCCGGCCCAGGTGGGTCTTGACCGTCGCCTCGCTGATGAACAGCGCGCGGGCGATCTCCCGGTTGCCCAGCCCCTGGGCGAGCTGCGCGAGGATGTCCGTCTCGCGCTCGGTGAGCTGCGGCGCCGGGGCCCGCATCTGCGCCATCACCCGGGAGGCGACCGGCGGCGAGAGCACCGTCCGCCCCTGTGCGGCCGAGTGCACCGCGGCGAACAGCTCCTCCGGCCGCTCGGCCTTCAGCAGGTACCCGGTCGCGCCCGCGCCGATCGCCCGGGTGATGTCGGCGTCGGTGTCGTACGTGGTCAGGACCAGGACGTGCGGGGCGTCCGGGGCCGCGGTGATCCGGCGGGTGGCCTCCACGCCGTCGATGCCGTCGCCGAGCTGGAGGTCCATCAGCACCACCTGCGGGGCCAGCCGGGCCGCCAGGTCGACGGCCTCCTCGCCGCTGCTCGCCTCGCCGACCACCTCGATGTCGCCGGCGCTGGCCAGCAGGGCGAGCAGTCCGGCCCGGACCACGGCGTGGTCGTCGCAGACCAGCAGCCGGACCGGGGACGGGACGGGGGCGGGGTTCATCGGGCGGGCTCCAGACTCTGGGGGTCAGCGGCGGTCGGGGGCGAGGGGGACGGCCGCGGAGACCACGGTGCCCTCGCCGGGGGCGCTCTCCACGGTCAGGGTGCCACCGAGCTGGCGCAGCCGGGCGCGCATGGCCGGCAGACCGTGGCCGCGCCCCGAGGGGGCGGACGAGGACGGGGCCGCGGGGGTGAAGCCGCGGCCGTCGTCGGCGATGTCCAGCACGGCCTGGTCGCCGAGGAACGACAGGGTCAGCGCGGCCGCCGAGGCCCCGGCGTGCTCGCGGACGTTGGCCAGCGCCCCCTGGGCGATCCGCAGCAGCGCGGACTGCGCGGCCGCCGGCAGCGGCACCGGCGCGCCGTCCAGGTGGAAGCGGACCGGCAGCCCGCTCTCGGCGGACTCCCGTTCGGCGAGCGAGCGCAGCGCCTGGTCCAGGGTGCGGCCGTCGGCGAGTTCGGCGGGCGCGAGGTCGTGGACGAAGCGGCGGGCCTCGGCGAGGTTCCGGGCGGCCACCTCGGCGGCGGTGCGGACGTGGCCCCGGGCGGTCGCCGGATCGCCGTCCCAGGTGCGGTCGGCGGCCTGGAGCAGCATCTGCTGGCTGGACAGGCCCTGGGCGAGGGTGTCGTGGATCTCCATCGCCAGCCGTTCGCGCTCGGCGAGCGTCCCCTCCCGCCGCTCGGTGGCGGCGAGTTCGCGCCGGGTGCGGACCAGGTCGGTGATCAGCGCGCGCTGCCGTTCGGCCTGGCGCTCCATGTACAGGAAGACGCCGGTGGCCAGCGCGGCGACGGCGGGCGGCAGCAGGACGAGGTTGGCGTCCAGCGGTCCCGGCAGCCGGATCTCGCCGACGACCACCAGCAGGGTGAGCGCCGCGACCAGCGGGATCGCCGCCGGCGTGGGCAGCGTCCGCAGGGCCGTGTAGACCAGCGGGACGGCGCACCAGGAGAAGCTCGGGGCGATCAGCACCAGGACGACCCAGAGCACCGTCACCACGGCCAGCGGCCAGGGGTGGCGGCGCTGCCCGGGGGCGGGCGGACGGCGGTGGGCGAGCCAGGAGCCGACCGGCTGGACGACGGCCAGGGCGATGCTCAGGCCGAGCACCCAGGGGATGCGCGGGTTGCCGGGGTGGTGGGTGAGGAAGCGGCTGAGCGAGGTGGCGAGCAGCAGGAGGAAGGCGGAGTCGAGCAGCACGGCGAGCCGGCCGGCGTCCGGGTCGGGGGAGGCCGGGGCGGCGGGGGCAGCGGGCCCGACGGGGGAGGGGCCGGGGTGGTGCACGGGCCGCTCCTCGCTCTGTCCGTTCCGTTCGGTCGTTCGGGCCGTCCGGTCGTCCGGTCGTCCGGTCCGTCCGGTCCGTCCGCACCGTCCCGGCTGCGGCGATCCTTCGATGGTGACCCGTCCGGTGCGGGGCCGCATCAACCGATCGGCTGACGGGTCCGTCGTCCATCATGCCCGGGCGCGGTGTCCGGACCGCCGATGTGGCGGGCCGGGCCCGGAACGGAGGATCGGATCCGTCCCCACCACCGCCATCCGACGAGGAGCCGGACCATGAAGAAGACCTCCGTTCGCGCCAAGGTGCTGACCGGTACCGTCGCCGCCGCCGCACTGGCCGCCGCCACCGTCGGTGCCGTCTCGGCCAGCGCCGAGGCCACCGACACCCCGGCCGTCGCCGCCGCGGTCAAGACCGACGCCCAGAACAAGAACCTCGCCCAGACCACCGGGCTGACCATCGAGGCCGCCACCAAGGCCGCCCAGGCCACCCTGGACGCGGCCGCCAAGGCCGGCCAGCGCGTCTCGGTGGCGGTTGTCGACCGCGACGGCGTCACCCGGGTGCTGCTCAAGGGCGACGGCGCCGGCCCGCAGTCGCCGGAGTCGGCGGTGCGCAAGGCGTTCACGGCGGTCTCCTGGAACGCGCCCACCTCGGAGCTCGCCAAGCGCCTCGCGCAGGCCCCGAACCTCAAGGACATCCCGAACACCCTGTTCCTGGCCGGCGGCGCCCCGGTGCAGTCCAAGGGCGCGCCGGTGGCGGCCATCGGCGTCGCGGGCGCGCCCAGCGGCGACCAGGACGAGCAGTTCGCGCAGGCGGGCGTCGAGGCGCTCACGAAGTAGCGCCCACCGAGGAGCGCTCGTCGAGGAGCGCCCCCGAGGAGCACCGGCCGCCGCCGAGCGCGCGGCCGGCCCCGCGCGCCGGGGCGGACCCCCGACCGCCCCGGCGCGCTCCATCACGCCGGGAGGCTCCCCGTACGGGTGAAGGTCGCGCGGGTCGCCGCAGAACACGGGGTCGCCGGCCGAAAAGCCGCTGCCGCTGTCGGTGCCGCGTGGCAGGCTTCCCGCTATGACGGCGTGGACCCTCAACGACATCGAACGTGCGATCCGCTCCTCCTGGGGTGTCGACACCTGCGCGCCCGAGGACCAGGCCCACTGGCGTCCCGACAATCCCGCCCACGGCCAGTGCCGGGCGACCGCCCTGGTGGTGCACGACCTGCTCGGCGGCGAGCTGATGATGGGCGAGGTGTTCACCGGCGCGGTCCGGACGGACCTGCACTGGTGGAACCGGTCCGCCGACGGCGCCGAGATCGACATGACCCGCTCGCGCTTCGGCCCGGACGAGCGGGTCGGTCCCGGCCGCCCGGTCGCCCGCCCGCAGCGCCCGGGCCGGCTCCAGGCCCAGTACCAGCTGCTGCGCCACCGGGTCCTCGCCCACCTGGAGGGCGGCTCGGCGGACGCGCGGCACGCCGCGGCGGCCTGACCGGCCCCGGACGGCACCGGAGGGCGCGCCCCGACCGGCCGACGGTCGGAAAACTGACGTACAGTCGGTTGATCGTGGCCGGACGACCTTTCCGGCCGCCGGGCGACAGCGGGAGTGCGCGATGAGCGGGATGACGGTCGGCTTCGTCGGACTGGGCACGATGGGCCAGGGCATGGCCGCCAACCTGGTGAAGGCCGGGCACACCGTCCGGGTCTGGAACCGCTCGCCCGGACCGGTGGCCGCCATGGTCGCCCGGGGCGCCCTGGCCGCCGACGGGCTGGCCGACGTCTTCGCGGCCGACGCGGTCGTCTCGATGCTCGCCAACGACGCCGCCGTGGAGCGCCTGCTGCTCGACCCGGCCCTGCTGGAGGGCGCCGCGGCCGGCGTGCACGTCAACATGGCCACCGTCTCGGTCGCCCTGGCCGAGCGCGCCGAGGCCCTGCACGCCGAGTACGGCATCGGGTACGTCGCCGCGCCGGTGCTCGGCCGCCCGCCGGTGGCGGAGGCGGGGGAGCTCAACATCCTGGCCGCCGGGAGCGCGGAGTCGCTGGCGGCGGTCGAGCCGCTGTTCGCCGCGATGGGCCGGCGCGTCTGGCACTTCGGCGAGCGCCCGGGCCAGGCCAACACCGCCAAGATCAGCACCAACTTCCTGCTGGCCTGCGCGATCGAGTCGATGGCCGAGGCGTGCAGCCTGGCCGAGGCCAACGGCGTCCGGCCGACCGACCTGATCGAGATGCTCGGCGGGACGCTCTTCCCGGGGCCGGTCTACTCCGGCTACGGCTCGATGGTGGCCGAACGCCGTTACGAGCCCGCCGGGTTCAAGCTGCCGCTCGGGCTCAAGGACGTCGATCTCGCGCTCTCCGCGGGCGCGGCGGCGCGCGTGCCGCTGCCGTTCGGCAGCGTGCTGCGGGACGCGTTCCTGGACGCGCTGGCGCACGGGGACGGCGAGAAGGACTGGGCCGCCGTCGCGGCCGTCGCCCGGCGGCGGGCCGGGCTCCCGGAGTAGTGGCGGGCGCAGGGGCCGACGCCCGGCGGGGCGGCCTTCCCCGCCGGTGCGCGGCCGCGTCCCGGCCACCCCCTCGCAACCTGCCAGACGGGTGCAAAACCCCTGTCCCAGGTCAGAGTTGGGCCAATCGGACGCAGTGGCCCGGCCGGCGAAGGAAACCGGTACCCGCCTTCCGGTGCGGTCGGGGGCTTCGGTAGTCTCCGACGGACTTTCAGCTTCGCGGGGGGATCGCGGCTCGGACGGCCGCCTGGTCCTTCCGCGCCCCCGGGCCGCGCCCGGACACTCTCGTGAGGTCTCCCTTGTCCATCTCCATACCTCGCAGTCTCGCCCTGGCCGGCGCCGCCGCGCTCGCCGCCTCGATGGTCCTGGCCGGAGCCCAGGGCGCGGTGGCCGCAGCCACCGCCGGATCGTCCCCCGCCGCCGCCCCGCAGGCCGACAAGGCGAGCGCCCGCGCGCTCGACCTGTCCCTGGACGGGGTGCCGCGGACCTTCGTCGCCGGTGGCGACACCAAGATGTTCAACTTCACCGTCGACAACAACACCAAGCACGACTTCGTCTACTACCCGCTGCTCAAGTTCAAGAACGAGGCGGGCAGCCTGCACGCGCAGCACCTCAAGGTCGAGTACCAGCTGCCCGAGTCGCTGGACAGGACGCGGACCTGGCTGCCGGCCACGCCCGCGCCGGGCGGCGGCGACACCGACGACGACGGTGTGCTGTTCCTGCTGGCCAAGCTCATCGACAACTCGGTGCCGGACTACAAGAACTCGCTGCTCGCCCTGAACCGGGGCAGCAGCCTCACGGTCACCGTCCGGGTCTCGGCGGCCAAGAACGCGCCGCTCGGCAAGGCCGGTGTGGTCCCGGTGGTCTTCGCCTCCAAGGTGGAGGCCAACAAGCCGGTCGGCCCGGGCGAGTTCGCGGGCGAGCAGGACTGCGGCGAGCGGTTCAGGATCGTGGCCGGGGGCGGCAAGCCGAGCCCCACCGCCACGCCGACGACCACGAAGCCGACCACCCCGAGCGCGAGCCCGACCGGCAAGCCCACCACCTCGCCGTCGGCCACCACCTCGCCGTCGGCGACCACGACGCCGTCGGCGACCACCTCGCCGTCCGCCACCGCGTCGCCGACCGGCAGCCCGAGCGCCACGGCCACGCCGAGCACCAGCACCAGCCCGTCGGCCACCACCACGCCGTCGGCCACGACCACGCCGTCGGCCACCACGACGCCGTCGGAGACCGGCACGCCGTCCGGCACGCCGAGCGCGACCACGACGCCGTCGGGCAGCGCGTCGCCCTCCGCCACGTCGAGCACCTCGCCGAGCGCCACGCCGACCTCCGGCGCGAGCACCTCGCCGAGCGCCTCCACCGCCCCGGGGACCTCGGCGCCGACGCCCGGCGACACCTCGGGCGACGACGAGACCGGCCCCCGCCAGCCGATCGACTTCCCGGTGAAGGTCCCGGCCATCGCGCCGCTGCCGATCACCCCGGAGGCCGTCGTCCAGGCGCGCGCCGACGCCGACAAGGCGCTGGCCACCACCGGTGGCGGTGACGACACCACCGGCATCGCGATCGCCGGCGGCGCCGTCCTCGCGGCCGGTGTCGGCACCCTGGTGGTGCTCCGCCGCCGCCGCGCCGCGCAGCACGGCTAGCCCGTACGGCCGGCCCCGCGGCGCACCGCGCAGCACCCGCCCGTGTCCCCGGTCCGCCGGGGGCACGGGCGGTTCCGTCCGGCCGCCCGGACGTGCCTAGGATGGCCGGTCAGGGGGCCGAAACGGGGCCGGAACGGGGCAGGCGAGGTACCGGGGTGCGGGGACGGGGCGCGGAGCGCTCGGCGAGGACGGAACGGCCGCGGCGCGCGGGGCGGGCCGGGTCGGACTACGGGGCCGGCGCCGGCCGGATCGCGGGTCTGCCGGTCCGCAGGCACCACGTGCTGCTGCTCGGCTGGACGGTCCTCTGGTTCCTGCTGGTCGAGCCGAGCGGCGGCTTCTCCTGGCACTACCTGCGCCAGGGCGAGGAACTGCTCTTCAGCGACCGGCCGGACGGCGGCCTCGCGCTCTACGCCCACCACCCCGAGCTGCAGATCGGCCCGGTCAGCCTGGCGGTGGCGCGGCTCTTCAGCCCGTTCCCGCCGCACACCGGCGCGCTGCTGGCCGAGGCGGCGATGTCCGGACTGGGCCTGGCGATGCTGGTCCTGGTCGGCCGCACCGCCGCCCGCCACTACCTGGGCACCGGCACCAACCACCGCCGGCTGCAGCAGCGGCTGCTGATCGCCGGCCTGGCGTTCATCCCGATGTGGGTCGAGGTGTCCGTGCGCTTCGCGCACCTGGACGACGTGCTGGCGCTGTTCTTCACCACCCTCGCCGCGCACGAGCTCAGCCGGGGCCGGGCCACCGCGGTCGGGGTGTACCTGGCGCTGGCGGTGGACGCCAAGCCGTGGGCGCTGGCGTTCGCGCCGCTGATCCTCGCGCTGCCCCGGGCCCGGTGGCCGCGGACGCTGCTCTGGTTCACCGCACTGGTGGCCGTCGCCTGGCTGCCGTTCTACCTGGGGGACCTGGACACCATGGCGGCCGCCAGGTTCACCATCCCCAACCAGCCCGCCTCGGCGCTGCGCTGGTTCGGCGTGACCGATCCGGCGACGCCGTGGTGGGACCGCCCGGCGCAGTTCGCCCTCGGGCTGTCCCTGGGCTGCCTGGCGGTGTGGCGCGGCCGCTGGCCGGCCGTCGTCCTGCTGGGGGCGGACGCCCGGATCCTGCTCGACCCCAGCGTCTACACGTACTACTCCGCGTCGATCCTGCTCGGCACCCTGCTCTGGGACACCGTCGGGCAGCGGCGGCTGGTGCCGTGGTGGAGCTGGATCGCGCTGGCCGCCCTCTACGGCGGCACGCTGTTCCTGCCGTCCGACGCGGCGCGCGGCTTCGTCCGGCTCGCCTTCGTGGTGGTCTCGGCGGGGTACGTGCTGCTCTGGCCCGCCCAGCGGCGGCGCGGACGCCGCGGCGGCCCCCGGTCCGGCGCCGGACCGGGGGCCGGGCAGCCCGCCGAGGGACGGCCGCCCGGCCGCGAGCCGGCCGCGGTCTGACGCGGACGCGGGGCGGGCGGACTTGACCCTCACGCAACGGGAGGACGGAGGGTCGTGGTCAGCACGGAGGGAGATCCCGGATGAACACCGGAGACGGGTACCCGGTCGGCGCGGTGGCGAAGATCGCCAAGGTGACCGTCCGCACCCTGCACCACTACGACGAGATCGGCCTGCTGTCCCCCCGGGGCCGCACGCCGGCCGGCTACCGCCGGTACGACGAGGCCGATCTCGGGCGGTTGCAGCGGATCCTGTTCTACCGCGAACTCGGGTTCTCCCTGGAACAGGTCGCGGCCGTTCTGGACGATGACTCGGTGAGTCCGAGCGAGCACCTGCGGCGCCAGCACCGGTTGCTGACCGACCGCATCGCGCATCTCCAGCAACTCGCCGCGGCCGTCGAACACGCCATGGAGGCAGAGAAGATGGGCATTCAGCTGACCCCGGAGGAGAAGTTCGAGCTCTTCGGCGAGCACTACCGCGAGGAGTGGGAGACCGAGGCCGAGCAGCGCTGGGGCGACACCGCCGCCTGGGCGGAGTCCCAGCGCCGCACCGGGGGCTACGACAAGGCCGACTGGGAGCGGATCAAGGCCGAGACGGACGGGCTCAACGCCCGCCTGGCCGAGGCCTTCACCGCCGGCGAGCCCGCCGACGGCGGCCCGGCCACGGACCTCGCCGAGGAGCACCGGCAGCACATCTGCCGGAACTTCTACGACTGCACCTTCGAGATCCACCGCGGCATCGCCGGGATGTACCTCGCCGACCCGCGCTTCACGAAGGTCTACGAGGACCTCGCCCCGGGCCTCGCCCAGTGGCTGCACGACGCCATGCTCGCCAACGCGGACCGCCGCGCCGGCGGGCAGGCGTAGCGACGGCCGTCCCGTCCGTCCCGTCCGTCCCGCCCTGTCCGTCCCGCCCTGTCCGTCCCGCCCTGTCCGGGCCGGGCCGGACGGGAGGAGGCCGATGAATGGGATCGTTCCGGCCAGTGCGAAATTTTCTTCGAACACGCCACAACCCCGGCCGGACTCGGGCGTCTGAAAGGGTGAGGGCCGATCCGGCGCGGGTCCGACCGAGCCGGTGCCGGGCCTCGCCGCACAGGCCGAGTCCGACTACCACGGGGAACCCACCATGCGCCCGTCCACTGTCCGGAGTCTCGTCGGGACCGTTCCGCTGGCGGCCGTCGTCGCCGGTGCGGCCGGCTACGCGCTGCTTCCCGCCGAGGAGGGCGCGGAGTTCCGCCGGGTCCGGGCGGCCGGGGCGGCGTCCACCGGCGCGGCACCGGACGGGGCGGCGTGGATGCGGTCGGCGCTGACCGCTCCGGTGGCCGAGGCGGGCGCACCGCAGTTCGCACCGGTCGCCATGGCCGTCCAGGCCGCGGCACCGGTGCCGACGGCGGGCCCCGGCCCCGTGCCCGGCAACTCCCCGACCTGGCCCGAGGAGATGCCCGGCGCGGTCACCGAGGCCGTCGACGTCTCGCTGCGTCCGCTCGCCGGCGCCTGGGAGATCCAGGCCGGCGGCAGCTACCTCGACTTCGAGGTCACCTGGACCAACACCACCCGGCAGCGCTACGACGAGGTCGTCCCGGTGGTGCGGGTGCTCCCGTACGACTACCCGGCCGGCCTGGCCGGCCCCGGCAGGACGTCCAAGGGGATGCTGGACCGCAAGGACCTCGATGAATGGCGCGAGGTGAAGCTGAACCAGCAGGGCGTGGGCAGCGGCCCCCAGCCGGGCGCGTTCGCGCTCGACCCCGGGGAGAGCCGGACGGTCCGCTACCGGCTGACCCTGTCCGTCGGCAGCCCGTCGGGCCGGCTGCCGGTCCAGGCCGAGGGATGGATCGGCCGCAGCGCCAAGGCGGTCCGGGCCGGCGGCGCGCAGGCCCGGGTGAACGTGAAGGTGGACCAGCCGGTCCAGCTCTCGACGACCAGGCCCACCGACGGGTCCAGGGGCCGGCAGCCCTCCGAGGTGCAGGTGGAGCTGGCCAACCTGGACGGCTACGCCCAGCACACCGTCACCCCCGCCCTGGCGGTGTCCGACCTGGGCTCCGTGAACGCCACCCACGACCTGACGCCCGCGGACCTGACCGCCGAGGTGCTGGCGGGCGGCGAGTGGCGCCGCCTCGAAGGGGCCCTCGACGCGCAGGGCCGGGTCCGGCTGGACACCACCGGGCTCACCCGGGTGCTCGGGCCGGGCGAGAACGTGCTCTACCGGTTCCGGCTCAACGTGCCGGCGGGGTGGATGCCCGACCGGAGCATCTGGATGGCCGCGGGCGCCGGCGTCGACGGCCAGGCCCTGCCCGAGCGGTCGGCGGCCGTTCCGCTGCTCGCCCGGTAGCGGGGCGAACCGATCGAACCGGGCCGGCCCGTCCACTCCGGCCGGTCCGGCCACCCGAAGACGATGTCCTGACGCACCGGCGTGGAACCGGAACGCCGTCGGGGGGAGAGCGAAGACGGATGTCCATGGCCATCGAGCCGGCCGCCCGGGGCGACCGGGGGTGGGCAGCGGCCCTGCGCGGCCTGGTGACGCTGCTGTTCGGCGCCCGGGAGGCGCCGCAGGGCGGGGGCGAGGTGCTGGACATCCCGGTCGCCGCGCAGTCGGCCGGGCGGCGCCGCGCCGGGTTCCGGCTGCTGCCCGGCGGCGGCCGGACGCAGGAGGGGCGCCCGACGCTGACCGACCTCTACCTCACCCACCGGCTCAGCCTGGTCCGCCTCGCGGTGCTGCTGGTCGACCACCAGGACCAGGCGGAGGACGTCGTGCAGGAGGCCTTCGCCAAGCTCTACCAGCGGCACGGCGAGCAACTGGACGACCTGGACAACGCGCTGGCCTATCTGCGCACCGCCGTGGTCAACGGCGCCCGGTCGGTGCTGCGCCGCCGCCGCACGGCCCGGGAGTACGTGCCGCCCCACGAGGCGGACGCGCCGTCGGCGGAGGACCACGCCGTCCTCCACGACGAGCACCGCCGGGTGCTGGTGGCCCTCCAGGAGCTGACCCCGCGCCAGCGCGAGGTGCTGGTGCTGCGCTACTGGTCCGACCTGTCGGAGTCGGAGATCGCGGAGATCCTCGCCGTGTCCCGCGGCACCGTGAAGTCCACCGCCAGCCGGGCCCTGGACGCCCTGGAGAAGAAGCTGGAGGACGCCCGATGAACGACGAGCGGCGCCCCGCGGCCGACGGGGAGCACGGCGGCGGTCCGGGCCCGAGCGGCGAGTCCCCGGTGGAGCGCCTGCTCCGCGAGGCCATGGCGGCCCGCGTCGCCCGGATCACCACCCAGGACCTGCGTCCCGCCGATCCGCCGTCCGGCCCCCGGACGCGGCGCCGGCCCGCCTACCTGGTGGGCCTGCCGCTGATGGGGCTGGCGGCGGCGACGGTCATCGGCCTGCTCTCCGTCCCCGGGGACACCCTGGCCGACAAGGGCGACGACACACCGGCGGCCACGATGAGCTCCAGCGCCGACCCGAGCCCGGGCCCGGATCCGCTGGCCCCGGCCGAACAGTCCGCCGACCCGCTCGGCCGCCCGGCCGGGGCGCCGGCCCCGGGCGTGCCGCAGGACCCGGGCAGCGCCTTCGAACCGGACGCCGCCGGTGCGCCCGGCACCACCGGCTCCCCCGGCGGCGCCGGGGCGGGGAGGGGCCGGCCGGTGACCGGCGCGGCCTCCCCGCAGCCGGGCGGCCCGGCGGCCGGAACGGCCGGGGCGGGCGATCCGACCGCGGCCGGCGGCGGGGTGGCGCGCCCGTCCCAGGGCATCGTGCTGAGCTTCGACGGCCTGGAGAAGAAGGAGGCGACGGTGGGCGCCGGCCCGGTGACCTTCGCGGTGACCTGGCACAACACCACCGAGCAGGCGTACGGGAAGGTGGCCCCCGTGGTGGCGGTCCGCTCGCTCGCCGCGGAGGGCGGCGAGGGCCGGTCGCTGCGCGGCCGCCTGCAGCGCGAGGACGACGGCGGCTCCTGGACCGACGTGCCGCTGACCGAGGCGTCGGGCAACTACCTGGCATCGGGCGACGAAGCGGCGTTCGCCCTGGCCCCCGGGGCCTCCCGGACGCTGCGCTACCGGCTGGACCCCTCGATCGACAGTGCGGAGGGGACCCTGCTGATCGAGGCCCTGGCCCTGACGCCGGCCACCCCGCAGCGCACCGTGGAGGCGTCGGTGCTGACCGCCCTGCGGCTGTCCGAGGCCCCCGCCGCCGCCCGGATGGCACCCGAGTTCACGGTCGCCCTCGCCAAGGACGACGGCGGGGCGGACCCGCAGCGCGCCACGTTCACGATGACCGTCCGCAACCCCGGTGCGGCGCCGCTGGCCTCGGTCCTCCCGACCGTCCTGCTGAGCGGGACGGAGGCGGGGAGCCAGATCACGGTCCAGGCCGGGTACGGCACCGAGGGGCGGCGCAGCCTGCCGGTCACCCGCAACCAGTCGGGGCTGAGGGTGGTCGACACCTCCCTGCTGGAGCGGCTGGTCCGGCCGCACGAGTCGACGACCTTCTCGTTCTGGCTCAGCGTGCCGGAGGGCTGGTCGCCCGACCCCGGGAGCTTCGCCGTGGTCGTGGGGGCGAAGGGGGACGGCCGGGAGGCCGCACCGGTCGTCGTCCACCCGTCCCTGGCGACGGCCGGCCGGTGAGGACGGCCGGGGGGACGGCCGGGGGGACGGCCGGGAGGACGGCTGAGAGGGCGGCCGCCGCACCGCCGCCCCCGAGAACGCCGCCGGCGGTCCGGCCCCCACTGCTCGGGGGCCGGACCGCCGGCGGCCCGGGCGGCTGCCGCGCCGCCCGTACGACGGCCCGCCGGGCGCGGGCCCGGCAGCGCCGCCCGTCGGATCAGGCCAGCGAGGCCATCCACGCCTCGACGTCCTCGGCGCGGCGCGGCAGGCCGGCCGAGAGGTTCTCGTTGCCGTCGGCGGTGACCAGGATGTCGTCCTCGATCCGGACGCCGATGCCGCGGTACTCCTCCGGGACGGTCAGGTCGTCCTGCTGGAAGTACAGGCCCGGCTCGACGGTGAGCACCATGCCGGGCACCAGCAGCGCGTCGACGTGCTCCTCGGTGCGCGAGTGGGCGCAGTCGTGGACGTCCAGGCCGAGCATGTGGCCGGTGCCGTGCAGGGTCCAGCGGCGCTGCAGGCCCAGCTCCAGGACCTTCTCGACGTCGTACACCGAGGCGTCCAGCAGGCCCCAGGCGAGCAGCCGCTCGGCGAGCACCCGCTGCGAGGCGTCGTGGAAGTCGCGGAACCGGGCACCGGGCTTCACGGCCGCGATGCCGGCCTCCTGGGCGTCGTGGACCGCGTCGTAGATCTTCCGCTGGAGCGCGTCGAAGCGGCCGTTGATCGGCAGGGTGCGGGTGACGTCGGCGGTGTAGAGGGTGCTGGTCTCCACGCCGGCGTCCAGCAGCAGCAGCTCGCCGGGGCGGACCTCGCCGTCGTTGCGCACCCAGTGCAGGGTGGTGGCGTGCGCGCCGGCGGCGCAGATGGAGCCGTAGCCGACGTCGTTGCCCTCGACCCGGGCGCGGCGCCAGAAGGTGCCCTCGATCCAGCGCTCGGAGGTGGCGACGGCCTGGCCGAGCTCGCGCACGCAGTCGGTGAAGCCCTTGACGGTGGCCTCGCAGGCGGCGCGCAGTTCGCCGATCTCCCACGCGTCCTTGACCAGCCGCAGGCCGCTCAGGAACTCCTTGAGCCCGGCGTCCCGGCCGGCGTCCAGCACACCGTCGAGCGCGGCCTCCAGACCGGCGTCGTAGCCGCGCACGATGCGGGTCGGCACGCCGTCCGCGGCCCGGGCGGCCAGCTCGTCGGCGGCCTTGCGGACGTCGCGCACCGGCAGGCCGAGCAGCTGCTCCTGCTCGGTGAGGCTGTGCCGGCGGCCGACCCACAGCTCGCCGTGGCCGTCCAGCCAGAACTCGCCGTTCCCGCGGTCGGAGCGGGGCAGCAGGTAGAGGTCGAAGGTGTGGCCGGTGGGGCCCGCGGGCTCGGCGACCAGCACGGCGTCCTCGGTCTGGTCGCCGGTGAGGTGCACGTACTCGCTGGCCGCGCGGAAGGCGTAGTCGCAGTCGTTGGACCGGACCTTGAGGGTGCCCGCCGGGACGACCAGGCGCTCGCCGGGGAAGGCGGCGGACAGCTTGGCGCGGCGCTCGGCGGCGTACGGGGCCTGCGGGACCGGGGTCAGACCGTGCAGCTCGGTGTCCGCCCAGCCGGACTTCATCGAGGCGGCCAGTTCGTCGGAGACCTCGGAGTAGAGGCCGTTCTTGCGGCCCTTGAACTGCTGCGGCTCCTCGTCGCCGCCGACGGCCTCGGGGTTCTCGGCCACCGCGGGGGTGCGGTCCTCGGTCACGTACGTCGCCTCCTTGCGCGTGGTGCCGCCCGGGGCGCGTCGGATCGCGACACAGGTGGGCGGCCGTGCGTCCATGGTACGGACGCCCGGCCGCTCACCCGTTCGGGCCTTCGCCCGGCCCGTTCGGAGCGGCCGGGCGGGCCGGGCGAAGGCCCGAACGGGCCCCGCTACTCGAAGCGCGCGGCGAGCAGCATCAGGTCGTCGGTGTCCGGACCGTCCCAGGTGCCGGTGGTGTCCTGCTCGGCCGCGGCCGCCACCAGGTGGGCGCAGAGCCGGTCGGGGTCGGTCCGCACGTCGCGCGGGGCGTCGGCGGCGGCCCGGCGCAGGTTGGCCTGCCCGGCGTGCAGGGTCGGGCCGAAGCGGCGGGCGAGCCCCTCGGTGTAGAGCACGAGCGTGTCGCCGCGCTCGGCGGTGAACTCGACCCCGGGCGCCTCCCAGCAGGAGAGCACGCCGAGCGGCGCGGAGAGCGAGGTTTCCACGAACTCGGCGCCGTAGCGGGTGACCAGCACCGGCGGGCAGTGGCCTGCCCCGGCCAGCGTGATCCGGCGGCCCTCCGGCTCCACCCAGGCGTAGACGGCGGTGGCGGTGCGGGACGGCTCGGTGGTCTTCAGCAGCAGTTCGAGGTCGCCCAGGACGGACACCGGGTCCTCGCCCTCCAGCACCGCGTACGCCCGCAGCGCGGCCCGCACCCGGCCCATCGCGGCGGCCGCGCCGGGGGCGGAGCCCGGTCCGGCGCCCGGCCCGTCGCCGGAGACGGAGCCGACGGTGAGGCCGACGGTGCCGTCCGGCAGCGGGATGGCGTCGTACCAGTCGCTGCCGCAGGAGCGGTCCAGGCCGGCCGCGACCAGCCGGGCGGCCAGCCGCAGGCCGGCGGGCCGGGGGAGGCGGTCGGGCAGCAGACCGCGGCGCAGTGCCTCGGTGGTGCGCCGGACCTTCTCCGCGTCGAGCTGCTTGGCCAGCAGCGGGGCGGCCACCGCGCAGTAGCGGCGGGCCAGCTCGCGCTGGCGGCCGGTCGGGCCGGCGGGCCGGTCGTAGAACCAGAGCACGGCGGCCAGCGGGCCGTCCTCCTCGGTGGCGAGCGGCAGCCCGTAGCAGCCGCCGATGCCGAGGTGGCCGGCGAGTTCGCGCAGCCGGGCGCCGATCGCCGGGTCGCCGGCGAGGTCGTGCGAGGCGAGCTCGGCGGGCCGGTCGTGCGTGCGCAGCAGCCGGGCGAGCAGGCTCTGGTCGGGCGGAACGGTCTCCAGCGAGCCGAGGCTGGCGCGGTCCATGCCGAGGCCGACCGGCTGGCTGGGGCCGCCGCCGGGGAGCGCGGTGACCAGCAGGGCGCGGTCGGCGCCGAGCAGCGCGGCGCCGGAGGCGAGCACGGTGTCCAGGGTGGCGGACAGGCCGCGGGCGCGGGCGAGCCGTTCGGTGTGCTCGTGCAGGCTGGTGAAATCGGACAGGCGTCCGGCCAAACGGTCCTGCACTCCGGTGGCGGAGGCGTCGGGACGCGCGCCGTCGGGCGCGCCGGGGGCGGACGCGGCACGGTCCGCGCCCTCGCCGGCACCCGGCAGCTCGCCGGGCGTCCGGGCGTCCGGCCGTCCGGACGGCTCCGCGTCCGGCTCTCCGCCGGGCTCCCCGTCCGGCTGTCCGTCCGGCCGCGCGGCGGGCGCGGCCGGATCGTGGAAGCCGGGCGGGTCCAGCACGGAGAGCCCGCTGGCACCGCCGGGCTCGGCGGGCTCGGAGGACGTCGACGGTGGGTGGGACTCGGTCATGCCGCCACTCCTGACGCGGTGGTGCGTGTCACGCGGATCATGCGGAACCCCCAGGTACGGCCGTTTGGAGCGAGCACGGCCAAAAGGGCGCGTTTCGCCTCGATTCGCTACTACTCGTCATTGATCGACAGCAATGCCACCACTTCTACACAGGCCATTCGGGGCATGTCCAGAGCAATGACAAGGCTGGTGGCCGCCGTCGCGCCGTCGCGGGCCCGGTCAGGGGGCGCGTTCCGTTCCGCGCGCGCCGGTCGAGTGCACCGCGGTCCGGCGGGACGGGGCGCCTCCGCCCGCCGGGCATGGAGCAGCCGGTGAGCGGGCAGAACCGGGGGGACGGCTCCGGCGGCCGTCCGGATCGTATGCCCATGGCGCCGGCCGGCCGGGTCGGCCGGAAGCGACTCACTCGTACGGTGGAACCAACCGCGGCCGGGCGGCGTCCATCCGGTCGCATACGGGATTCTCGTTCCAAGGGCTGTTCTATTCCGCAGTCCTTTCACATCGTGCTCCACCGCGTGCTCCAGGCCCGCGCCGTTGTCCGCACCGCCGTCCGTACCGCCGCCCCGCCCGCCGCCCGGCTCCGGCCCGGCCCCCGGTCCGTTCCGACCCGGCTCCCGGCCGGATCCCTCCGTCCGGCTTCGCGGGCCGGTCCGGCGTCCCCGGACGCGCGGCGGCGGCCGGTCCGGCGGCCGCGGGGCGGAGCCACCGAGCGGTCACGGAAAGGAACGGGTGCCAATGCGCGACAACCCACTGCGCGACGACCCGAGGAGCCGGCCGGCGGCCCGGGCGGCCAGGGCGGCCCGGCTGGCCGGCGCCCTGACGGCGGCCACCGGCCACCGCTGGCCCGTCGTCCCCGGAACCGTCCTGCTCGCCGGCGGACACTGCTCCTGCGGCGATCCGGACTGCCCGGTGCCGGGCGCCCACCCGCACGACCCGCCGCTGCTCGCGGCCACCACCGACGCCCGGATGGTGCGCTGGTGGTGGGAGCGGCGCTGCCCGGACGCCCCGGTGCTGACCGCGACCGGCCGCACGGTGTGCGCGGTCAGCCTCCCCGCGGCGGCCGGCGCCCGCGCGCTCGCCTACCTGGCCGCCCTGCGGCTGCGGCTCGGACCGGTCCTGGCGATGCCCGACCGGTACGCGATGCTGGTCGCCCCCTGGTCGCTCGACGCGCTCGGCGAGGTGCTCGTCCAACTCCCCTGGGTGCCCGGATCGTTGCGCTACCACGGGAGCGGCGGCTTCCTGCCGCTGCCGCCCGGCGGCGGGGACGGCGACCGGGTGCGCTGGGTGCTGCCGCCCCGCCAGGGGGCCGACGGCGGTGTCTGGCTGCCGCAGGTCGAGCCACTGCTGGGAGAGCTGGTGGCGGCGGCGGTCCAGCTGGACAGCGGCCGCTCGGCGTACTGACGATCCGTCGTCCGCGTACTGATCGGGCACGGCCGACCGGCCCCGGCGTGGGGCGTTCGGAAAACAAAAGATCCGGCCGCTGGCGACGGGGGATGCACCAGCGACCGGACTCTTTAGACAGTAACAAGGATCCGCGCCCGCGCCAATTTCCAAGACGCCCTCGCAGCCCGGAAATTGCGGGTCGCGGGCGCCAATGTGACGCGTATCACGCCGATCCGCCGGGCGCGCCCCGGCGTTGCGTCCCGCCTTTAGTTCAGGGTGACCTGACGGTTCACCAGGTTGGCGCGGGCCCGTCGCTCGTCGGCGGTGAGCGGGGCCGGGTCGGCGAGCGTCGTGGCGAGCCGCTCGGCGAACTCCGCGGCCGGCTTCTCGCAGTCGGCCGCGGTCATCGCGAGCGGCAGGTCCCAGACCGGAACGGTCAGGCCGTGCGCCCGGAACGAGCCCACCAGGCGGGTGTCCGGGCCGAGCGAGGACTCCTCGGCGGCGGTCAGCCGGGCCAGCGCGTCCAGCAGCTTCTCCTCCGGCACCGTCATCACCCAGCGCAGGTGGTTCTTGTCCGGGGTGCCGCACCAGTAGGCGGCGTCGACGCCGGCGAGCTTCTCGGTGGGGATCGCGGAGGCGTTGGCGCGCTCCAGCGAGGCGGCCACCTCGCCGGTGGCGGTCTCGGCGTCCTCCAGCCAGAACTCGAAGCCGGTGTGCACGGCCGGCTCGAAGGCGGCGGTGCCGTCCAGCAGGTCCTGCAGACGGCGGCCGCCCGGCACGGTCCGGCGGGCCGGCACCGGGGTGCCCGGGGCGGTGGCCAGGGCCAGCTCCAGGGCGTCCGCGAGGTCGCGGCTCAGGTCGCCGGAGGACGACTGGGTCTGCAGGCCGAGCAGGATCGAGCCGTCCTGGCGGCGCAGCGCGGGCCAGGCCAGCGGCAGCACGGTGGCCAGGGTGACCGACGGCACCTCGCCCTCGGCGGTCCCGGCCACCCCGGCGGCCAGCGTCAGCGGCACGGTGGCGGCGGGCACCAGCTCGCGCAGCGCGACCCAGTCCGCCTCGCCCGGCAGGCCCTCGAACGGGCGGTGCACCAGCTCCTGGACGGCGTGCGAGGCCTCGCGGCCGTGGCAGGCCTTGTAGCGGCGGCCCGAGCCGCAGGGGCAGTTCTCACGGGCCCCGACCACGGGGATCTCGCCCGTGGCGGCGGGGGTGGACTGGCTGCGCTGCGGCGCCTTCTTGGCGGCCTTCTTGCCCATGGTGCGGCTCTCCCGGGAACGGTGGTGTGGTGCTCCCGTCAGCCTACTGACGTTCCCCGGGCGCGTGGGCGTGCGCCGGGGCGCGGACGGGCCCGCCGGGCCCGCTGCCGGGGCGCCGCGCCGCGCGGCCGCTCAGCCGCCGGCGTGCCCGCCGTCGTGGCCGTGGTGTCCACCGCCGTGGCCGGGATGCCCGCCGTCGTGGCGCCCGCCGTCGTGGTGCCCGCCGCCGGTGCGCCGGGCGTGCCGGGCCCGGGCCGGCAGGGCCGCCCAGACGGTCACCTCGCCGGGGGCGTCGCGCACGCCCCAGTCGCTCGCCAGCTGGTCCACGATGCTCAGCCCGCGGCCGCCGTGCGAGGTCAGCGAGGGGCTGGACGGCGACGGCCGGGTCTGCGCCCCGCCGTCGGTGACCTCCAGGGTGAGCACGCCGTCGGCGTGCATCTGCCAGCGGACCAGGACACCGCCGGTGTCCTCGCCGCCGTCGCCCGGTGCGGCGGGCGGCCCGCCCGTCCGGCCGGTCTGCGCCGGGCCGCCGACCAGCAGCGGCTGGACGGCCCCGGCGCGGGCGCCCCGGCCGAGCGCGGGCATCGGCCCGAGTGGCCGGGCGTAACGACAGGCGTTGCTCAAAAGTTCGGAAAGGATCAGAACGGCATCATCAATGACCGGTTCCGGTATCTCGCGGTCTCCCAGATCTCGACGCAGTCGGCGCCGCGCGACCCCGACACTCGCTGGGCCGTGCGGCACTGCCATGGTCGATGAAGTCGGCACTTCACGCGCCACCATCAACGCCACCCCCGGACCTCCTTCAGCGTATGCCGAGGGATGGATGCCCCTTGGCAATACGTCGGAAACGACCGCGCGGCGATCCCGCGCGGACATTTCAGGCCCGTCCACCGTCGGTGCGCGACAGGTGATTCGGTGCTCACCCTCCGTCGTGAAACTGTATGAATTGCGGCAGAAATCGTCGCCGAAAGGTTTGAGTCCCTACCAAGACGATCAACGGCCGACGGTGGTTGAACGGTTCACCACGTCCCGGCCCCGCGCGCCGGGGCGGCCGGGGTCAGCGGCCGAGCTGGGCCAGCACCTCCGCCGGGCGGTTGGTGATGATCGCCGACACTCCGAGCTCCAGGCAGAGCTCGACGTCGGCCGGCTCGTCGACGGTCCACACGTGCACCTGGTGGCCCAGCTCGCGCAGCCTGGTCACCAGCCCCGGCCTGGCCCGCACCAGCTCGATCCCCGGCCCGGCGATCCGCGCCCCGCCCGGCAGCGGCGCGCCCGGGCGAAGCCGCCCGCGCAGCACCAGACCGCGCTCGAACAGGAACACCCGCGGGTACTGCGGCGCGGCCGCCGCCACCCGGGCCAGCGCGACGGAGGAGAAGCTCATGATCCGGGCGTTCACGCCGTGCGCGCCACCGCGTTCCGCACCGGTGCCGGCCACGCCGCCGTGCGCGCCGCCGATCCCGAACCGGTCCAGCATCCGCAGCAGCTCGGACTCCACCCGGCCGCGGAACCGCACCGGGTGCTTGGTCTCGATCGCGAGGTCCACCGGCCGCCCGCGGTCCACGACCAGTTCCAGCAGGCTCTCCAGCCGCAGCACCCCGCGCAGCTCCGGGTCCTCGCTCGGCCGGCCGGTCTTCCAGGCGCCGAAGTCGTGCGCCTCCAGCTCCGCCAGCGTCATCGCGGAGACCGTGCCCCGGCCGTCCGAGACCCGCCCGATCCGCCGGTCGTGCACGCAGACCAGGTGCCCGTCGGCGGTCACCCGCACGTCGCACTCCAGGGCGTCCGCCCCCTCGTCGAGCGCCCGGCGGTAGGCGGCGAGGGTGTGCTCGGGCAGGGCGAACGAGGAACCGCGGTGGGCGATCACCTGGACGGGCGGCGTGGTGCGGGTCGTCGTGGGCGAGACATCGGGGCTGGTCACGCCCTACACGATAGGCCGCGGACATGGCGAGGAGGCGAAGACCGCCCCAACCCGGGGGGCCGTCTTCGCCTCCGTGCCGGTGGCCCGGCGGGCGTCAGCGCGCGGCGGCGGCCCGGCCCCGGGTGAGCGGGGTGAGCGCCCAGGTGGCCAGGGCCGGCACCAGGAAGCCGAACAGTGAGGCCGAGGTCCACTCCTGCGGCGTGAAGTGCAGCGCCTCCTGCACGGACGTCCAGAGGTCCGTCCACCAGCCGGCCACCGCGGTCGGCGCGATCAGCTGGTAGGTGGCGAAGCCCAGCGCCCACGGCAGCAGCATCAGCCAGCGGGACGGCGCGTCGGCGGAGAGGTCCCAGCCGCGCCGCCCGGCGCCGAGGAAGTAGTCCACCGCCAGCACCGCGAACATCGGGACGAAGACCGAGCCGATCAGCCCCAGGAAGGCGTAGTACGAGTCGGTGAACTCGGTGATCTGCAGCGCGAGCACGGTGATCAGCACGCCGGTCGCGCCGGTCAGCACCCGGCGGTCGGCCTTCGGCAGCAGGTTGTGGATCGACATCGCGGTCGAGTACACGTTGGCGAAGGACTGGTCGGTCTCGCGCAGCACCAGCACCAGCAGGAACAGCCAGCCGGCCCAGACGCCCAGGAAGGAGTCGAAGATCCGCTCCGGGTCCCCGTCCGCCTGCAGCAGCGCCATCAGCCCGAGCACGTAGCACCAGACCTGCGCCACCGTGTAGCCGGAGAAGCTGCCCCAGAACGCCGAGCGCGGGGTGCGCGAGTGCCGGGTGTAGTCGGCGGCGAGCGGCACGAAGGAGATCGACACCGCGATCATCGCGTCCGTCGCCGGCAGGAAGCCGTGCCAGTTGCCCGCGCCCGGGTCCGGGACGCCGTTGCGGCCGAGCTGGACGGTGAAGTACACCATCGCGACGGCCACCGCGGCCGCGACGAAGCGGCGCAGCACCGCGATCGCGCCGAGCGGCCAGATGGTCAGCGCGGTGGTCAGCGCGCCGGCCAGCACGACGAAGGCCCAGCGGTAGCCCTCGGTGCCGGTGACGGTCTGCGCGCCGAGCGCGATCGTCAGCAGCTCGTAGACGCCCCAGCCGATGCACTGGACGATGTTGAGCACCGTCGGCACGTAGGACAGCCGGGTGCCGAACAGACCGCGCAGGTTCGCCATGGCGGGTGCGCCGGTGCGCGCGCCGATCAGCGCGGCCACGCCGAGCATCGCGGTGCCGACCACGGTGCCGGTCACGATCGCGGTGACGGCGGCGGCCAGCGACAGCTCGCTGCCCTTGGCGCCGAGCACGGTCGCGGCGGTGGTGAAGCCGATCAGCGAGACGCCGAGGTTCATCCAGAGCGCGAAGTGGTCGCGGAAGCCCAGCGTGCGGGGCGGTTCGGTGTCCAGCACCAGCGGCGCCTCGGCCCGGGCCGGGGGCTCCAGGACGGCGGTGGCCGACGCGGCGGCGCCGCCCGGGGAACCGGGGGCGGTGCCCGCGGCGTCCCGGGAGGGGGGGACGCCCGGGGACGAGGGCGCGCCGGAGGACGAGGATGGCGAAGCAGGCGGCATGGCCGATATCTCCCTACGCCGGCATTACCCGGACAGGTTCCGGCGGTCTGCGCCCCCTCGACGGCCGTCCACGGGGTCCGTGGCGTACGGTCGACCGGCGCACTCTCAGCCTGGTGGGTCCAAGCTCCCGCGTGTCAGTTCGGAGCGACAGGCTAGTCGGCGCGGGGGAGAACGCCAAGGCGGTGGGTTCGTGCGCGGCGCTGCGCCGGCCGTCGGGACCGGCTAAGGATTCTTATGAGTTCTTCAGAAGGGTCCTTACGGCAATCGAATCGGGTGTGCGAAAAACTATGGTTGTTGGTCCTGTCAGCTATGGAGGT
The DNA here is from genome assembly GCF_042884635.1 of Kitasatospora sp. NPDC058115. Lineage (NCBI taxonomy): Bacteria > Bacillati > Actinomycetota > Actinomycetes > Kitasatosporales > Streptomycetaceae > Kitasatospora > Kitasatospora sp. NPDC058115. Next base: position 27,561 of record NZ_JBHVTL010000033.1, on the reverse strand, counting down.
CGTCCGTGAGCACCGAGCGCGAGGTTGGGTCCACCGGGCCGCAGGGGGAGCAGCCCTCCGTCGGCCAGGGGGTGGCGGGTTCCGCTTCTGACGGTCCGGCGCAGCAGCCTGCGGCCGGTCCCGCCCCCGCAACGACGCCCGCGGCCGACCAGCCGTCCCAGCCGGCCGAGGGGGGCTCCGGCGGGTTCACGCCCACGCTGGCGTTCGGCAAGCTCCCGGCCCCGGAGCCGGCCGACGCCCCCGAGCCCGCGGCCCCGGCCGCCGAGGCCGGTTACCTCGACGCCCCGCCGCCGGTCCTGCCGCCCGCCGCGCCCGCGGCCCCGGCCCCGGCCGCACCGGCCGCCGCCCCGTACGGCGGCAACCCGTACGCCACCCCGGCCCCGGGCACCCCGGTGCCCCCGGCGCTCGTCGCGCACGACCCGTACGCCGCGCCGGGCGCCCCGCAGGGCCCGGGCGCGACCGGCCAGCACCACCACCCGTTCGGCGCCGGCCAGCCGCTCGGCGGCTGGGGCGCCCCGCACGACATCACCCCCGGCGCCCCCGGTGCGCCCGGTGCGCCCGGCGGTCCCGGCGGGCCGCTCGGCTACCCGGGCGAGTACCCCGGCGCGCCCGTCCCCGGCGGCCCGCGCAAGAAGCGCGGCGGCCTGATCGCCCTGGTCGCGGCCGTCGCCCTGGTGGCCGGCGTGGCCGGCGGCGCGGTCGGCGTGGCCGTCGCGGACCGCGACGGTTCCACCGTCAGCGCCAAGAACGACCGCAGCTCCACCACGGTCCAGGCCAACAACACCCAGAAGAACGAGCCCGCCCCGGGCTCGGTCGCCGGCATCGCCCAGAAGGCGCTGCCCAGCGTCGTCACCATCAAGGCCCAGGGCAACGGCGAGTCCGGCACCGGTACCGGCTTCGTCTTCGATACCGAGGGCCACATCCTCACCAACAACCACGTGGTCGCCCCGGCCTCCGCGGGCGGCAAACTGACCGTCAAGTTCGCCGACGGCTCCTCCTACAACGCCTCCGTGCTGGGCCGCGCCGAGGGCTACGACGTGGCCGTCATCAAGCTCGACAGCCCGCCCAAGGGCAAGCTGACGCCGCTTCCGCTGGCCGACTCCGACAAGGTCAACGTCGGCGACTCCACCATCGCCATCGGTGCCCCGTACGGCCTGGAGTCCACCGTCACCACCGGCATCATCAGCGCCAAGGACCGCCCGGTCGCCTCCGGCGACGAGACCGGCGCGCAGGCCTCCTACATGAACGCGCTGCAGACCGACGCCTCGATCAACCCCGGCAACTCGGGCGGTCCGCTGCTGGACTCCGGCGGCGGCGTGATCGGCATCAACTCGGCGATCCAGTCCAACACCTCCAGCAACGGCCGGGCCGGCTCCATCGGCCTGGGCTTCGCGATCCCGATCAACCAGGCCAAGTGGGTGGCCGACACCCTGATCAAGACCGGCAAGCCGGTCTACGCCAAGCTCGACGTCCTGCGCAACGACGACTACAAGGGCGACGGCGCGCAGATCCAGACCCGCGACGTCCAGGGCCAGCCGGCCGTCACCCCCGGCGGCGCCGCCGACCAGGCGGGCCTCAAGCCCGGCGACGTCATCACCAAGCTCGGCGGCAGCCCGATCGAGAACGGCCCCGCTCTGGTCAGCAAGATCTGGACGCACAAGCCCGGCGAGACCGTCGACGTCGAGTACACCCGCAACGGCCAGACCGCCACCACCAAGGTCACCCTCGGCACCCGCGTCGGGGACAACTGACCCCGGCCCGCCCCGGAAACCCTGTGCACCGAACCCCGCCGGACCCGTTAGGCTGACCTCCGCCTGGAGAGCTGCCCGAGCGGCCTAAGGGAACAGTCTTGAAAACTGTCGTGCGGTGACCCCGTACCGTGGGTTCGAATCCCACGCTCTCCGCAGTTGGAGAAAGCCCAGATCAGGGCGGGTATCGGCTACATGCCGATACCCGCCCTTTTCGATTCCGTCCCGGGGTGTCCCACCCGGATGCCCCTCCGGACCACCCTGTGTGGAACACCTGTGGAACGGATCCGGGCCCTACGAGGTGGGCTCCTCGCCGTCGAGGAACCGCTCGATCAGGCCATTCGCGCGCTCCTGCCGCCCGTTGATGACCTTCGCGTAGAACCGCAGCAGGACCGCCACGCTGTGCCCCGCCCGCCGGGCCACCTCGGTCTGGTCCACCCCGGCCGCCAGCCAGCCGGAGACGGCGGTGTGGCGGCAGGAGTACGGCACCTCGGCGAGCTTGGTCTTCAGCTCCTTCGGGGTGAGGGCGATCTCCCGGGCCCGCTTCCAGACGGCCGCAGTCTCCTTGGTCAGCAGCCGCCCGCCCCGCGCCGCCCGGAACAGCCGGCCGTCCGGCGCCACCCCGTAGACGTCGACGTGCTCGCGGAGCAACTGGACCAGCACTGGCGGGATCGGCACCTCCCGGGTGGCGTTCCGGGCCCGCCGCTTGAGGCCGCGCTCCTCGTGTGACTGGCCGTCGTTCGTCCAGCGCGACCCGACCCGGGGCGAGCTGCTGCCGAGCACCAGCTCTCCCCACCCGCTCTCCGGCAGGGTGCAGTCGACCAGTCGCAGATTCGTCGCCTCGGCGGGCCGCGTGGCGGCGTACAGGATGCACCCGTAGAACGCCCGCAGGTGCCGCCCCCGGGCCGAGACCTGCCCGGCGGCGTCCAGCAGCGCGCGGCCCTGCGCCGGGCTGGGCACCCACCGGAAGTCGATCTCGTCGCTCGTGGCCGGCGGCGTCCAGTCGACGAACTGGAGGGGGTTGCTGGGCAGTCGCCGGCGCTCGACCGCGTACCGCAGGGCGTTGTTGAAGACCATCCGCTTGCGGGTGAGCGTGGTGTCCGCGGCGACGCTCCCGTCCATCAACCGGGCGATGGCGTCCAGGCCGAGACGCACGTTCTCGGAGTCCTCCAGCTGGTCCAGGGGGATGGACTTCTTGGTCACCCAGGCCAGGGCGGAGCTGATCTCCTCGGGCGGCTCGGCCAGGTGCTCGGCGAAGTTGAACGCCCAGCAGGAGAGCGCGCGGCGGAGAACCTTCCGGTCAGGCCGGCCACGACGGTCCGTCACCAGGGCCTCGGTGAGCGTCGCCAGGGCGTCCGCCCGGGTGGCGCGATTCTTCGCCGACGAGCGTAGCCACTTCGCTTCGGCGTACTGCTTGGCGTGGGCGAACCACGTCACCTGGTTGAGCTTCCGGAACTCGGAGGCGGGCAGGCCGGTCTCGGTCTCGAACTGCTCGCCCTTGCGCATGGCGGTCAGCAGTTCCGCCCGCCGGCCGTCGGCGAGCGGGAAGGTGGTGAAGGTCGCGGAGTGGGGGTTCTTCCCCACCCGCCAACGGAGTTGGTGCGGCCGTCGACCGCGTCCGAGATCGCGGATGGCGTGGATCTGGACATCGTAGGTGAGCAATCGGGCTCCAGAAAGAGAGCCGCCCCCGGCCGATCGGCCGGGGGCGGCGAGGGAAGGGCGGGGCGTGGGTCAGGCGGCGCTCTGCTCCTGCGCGGCCCACCAGGCGTCGAGGTCGCTGCGGCGGACGCGGATCTGGTGGTTGGGGAGCTTGATGAGCTTCGGGGCCTTCCCGCGGGCGACCATGCGGTAGAAGGCGGAGCGGGACATCTCCAGCTCTTCGAGGACGGCGGCGAGCTTGAGCTTCGGGTCCTGCGTGGGCATGGCGGCGACTCCATCGGCGAGTGCGAATGGTGGTTGCGGAGTGTTGCGGGCCCTCTCGCGGACGGGCGCGGAGGGCGGAAAGTGTCAGGGATGTCAGGACAAACCGCTGGCCTGCGGCTTTGGCTCCTGGCAGGGCGTCAGGGATTGTCAGGGATGTCAGGGAAAGTCGCGGTTTCCCTGACATCCCTGACAATCCCTGACGTCGTGTCCGGGGTTGTTTTGGCTGGTCAGGGGTTTGCCCTGACATCCCTGACGGTTACGGGGCTTCGGCCCCGTCCGTGGGGGTGCTCACGGCCGGGTGGACACGGTAAGTGAGGGCCTGGGGTCGGCCGCGCTGGCCGGTGGGCCCGTGCTGGTCGGTGCGGAGCCAGCCGTGCTGTTCGAGGAGGGCGAGGGCGGGTTCGACGTCGGCGACCTTCTTGAAGCGGCGGCTGCTGGCGACGGCGTCGTGGGCCTTGATGTGGGTGCGGTGGGTGCCGTCCTTCTTCGGGCGCCGGAGCCACTGGAGGAGGGCGTGGGCGTCCTCGGTGGCGGGGTCGGCGGCGATGAGGTCGAACACGGCGAGGGTGTGCGCGGTGTAGTACTCCGCGATCTCGGCCGCCCGGTCGACGGTGGCGGCCTGGACGGGCGCACGCCAGTCGCCGCTGACGTGGTCGCCGAGGTGGAGCAGGACGGCGATGCGGGCGATGTGGCCGACGAGCTTGCCGGCCCAGTCCTTGATGTGGGCGAGTGGCTCGTCCGGGCGGAGCTGGACCTCGAACTTCTCCTGCAGCTTCTCCACGGCGAGGTCGGCGGCCTCGGTCATCCTGACGGTGACGGGCTCGTCCAGGGCGACGAGTTCGCGCAGGAGGGTGGTGAGGCGCAGGTCGTAGGCGGTGGCGACCTGTTCGGGGACGGGGGTGGTGCGGATCTTGCGGTAGCCCAGGTTGGACGGCGGCAGGGAGTACAGGAAGCGGGCGAGCAGGCCCCGGTCCCGGGCGCCGGGGGCGGCCCCGAGCTCCTGGAGGACGGCGGGCTGCGGGGTGACCCCGATGGTGAGCGCGGGCTTGTCGACGGTGGGCTGCTCGCGGGTGATCCGGTCGGCCTGCAGCCGCTCGCCCTTGTGGGCTTGCAGGAACACGCCGAGGTTGGGCTTGCTGCTGTAGCGGCCGACGATGCTGTCGAACAGGTCGCCCTCGGGCGAGAGCGCGGCCAGGCAGCGGTGCACGCCGAGCTGATGGGTGACGGTCTCGGGAGTGATGTCCCCGGACAGCGTGAGACGCGGGCTGGGCGGGACGACGATCTCGTCGGCCAGCATCCGGGCGGCGGAGATCTCGGCGACCAGGTGGGCGCGGTCGAGGTCGGGGTTCTTGCGGGCCTTGGCCATGAGCGCGTCGACCTCGGCGAGCGCGGTCTCCTTGGCGGTCTCGGCCTCGATGATCCGGGCCCGGGCGTCGGCGCGCAGCTCGTCCTCGACCCGGTAGACCGGTGCGGTCATGAACGCGAAGACGTCGGACTTGCGGCTGGCCGGCGGCATCGCGCACACGAGGTAGAGGTTGGACTGCTCGCGCCAGCCGGGCCGGATCTCCACGCCGACCCGTCCGCCGGCGGCCGTCGACAGCGCGGCCAGGCCCATGGTGGCGGCCATGTCGGGCGGGGTCTGCGTGAACTCCGCCACCGCCTCCACGTACCCGCCCACCCAGGCAGGGAGGGCGTGGACGGGGAAGGTCGGCAGGGTGGTGTGGGAGCCGAGGGGGACGGGGTCGAGCCAGCTCTCGCCGGTGGCGAGGTCGGCGAGCGCGGCCAGGGCGGCGGCGCGCACGTCGTCCAGGTCGACCTGGCCGTCACCGGCCATGTGGGCCAGGCGGCTGGTGGCGGTGTTGATCCGGCGGCGCTCGGCGGCCACACGCACGATCTCGGCGTAGTAGTCGCCGTTCGCGGCGGTGGGGGTGGCCTCGATACAGGTGTGCAGGTAGCCGGGCCCACCGACGCGCCCGAGGTCGCCCTGCGCGCGCAGGACACCGGTCAGCAGCAGCGGGTCCACCGGCCGCTCACCCCCGGCCATGCGCGTGATGGCCCGCCAGATCGTCTCGTGTGCTGGGTGGTAGAACGCGCCGGGGTCGCCGAGCTGGGCGGCCAGCGCGGGAATCTGGACGGGGTCGAGCAGGGCTGCGCCGATGACGGCCTGTTCGGCGGCCTTGATCTCGGCGGGTTCGGGCCGGAACGGGATCACGTTCGGGTGGGCGTGCTCGGTGCTCAACGCGGCTCCTTTCGTACGGAGCAGGGCGGCCCGCACCCGGGCGATGCCGGGCGCGGGCCGAAGGGGAGGTTCAGGCGGCGGTGGTGCGGCCGACGATGATCGTCCGGGCCGGGTTGTCGGGGTCGGTCTGCATGACGAACCCCTCTCGTGTGGACCACTTCCGGGCGTTGTTGGCGTTGGCGTTGGCACTCTGACCTGGGCCAACGTTGGCAACAACGGGGGTCTCGGGAGGGGAGGGGAGCGGGGGCACGTCCTGGTGGTGGACGCCGGGCCCGTTGCCGTCCGGGGTGCGCACCCCCTCTCGGACCGGGACGCCGGCCTCCGAGAGGAGCGCGCGGACGGCCTTGGTGGAGCCCGTCCAGGAGGGGTGGGCGGTGCCCAGATCGGCGGCCAGCCGGGTCAGCAGAACAGAGCTGCCGGAGGCCGTCAGGGAAGCGGTCAGGGAGTGGGCCTCGACGGCGGTCGGGACGGTCGCCCGGGGGCCCTCGACGGGGTCCTCCCCGGCGGGCTCCTCCTCGACCGCGCGCACCGGCTGCTCCGGGTCCTCCTGGCCCTCGGCCGGGACGGCCTTGCCGTGGGCGGGAGCGTGGATCAGGGCGGCGATCCACCAGACCCCGAGGAGAACGCCGATCCCGGGCTGTACCCACGGGCGGGCGAGGGACCAGACCAGCGGGCCGCCGACGATCAGCAGCAGGGCCGCCGCGCCGGCGGCGTCGCCGAGCTTGCTGCGCTTGGCCTTGCGGTCGGCCTTGGCACGCTCCAGCTCGACCTGGCGAGCCGTGACCTGCGCGGCCTCCCGGGCCTGGAGCATCGCGGCGCGCTTGACCGGGTCTGCCTCGGTCAGGAGCTTCTGGGTGAAGGCGGCCTCGGCGGCTTCGGCGGCCTGGGCGGTGATCTCGTCTCGCTTGGCCTTGAGTGCGGCGGCCTCGGCCTGGCGCTCGCGCTGGGGCGCCGTCAGCTTGCGGACGAGGATGGGAGTGCCCGCGGCGAGGCCGGTGAACGGATACAGCAGGGTCGGGATCAGCTTCTCGGTGGGGAAGATCTTCTCGGCCATGGCGGTCAGCCGATGAACGAGGTGATGAGCCCGCTGAGGATGCTGGCCGGGAGGGCCCAGAGTCCGCCGGCGGCGGCGAACAGGGACGGGGCGACGGCGCCGCACAGCGCGTCCTTCCACGGCTTGGGCTTGAGGCCGAACACGGCGATCGTCAGGACGGCGGCGGTGGCGCCGGTCTGCCACTCGCCGAGGGCGGCGTTCCCCTGGAACGAGTTGCTCAGCTGCTGGCCGATGCCCGCCAGCTGCTGGAACGCGGTGCCCGCGTTGGCCGACAGCAGGCCGATCCCGAACGCCCAGTAGGGGACGTGCTCGTCGGCGACGTTGATCTTGTTCTTGCCGCGCACGCCGACGTACAGGTACATCGTGGTGACGGTGGCGGCGCCGCCCGTGCCGAGTGCGATGAGGCTGCTCATTGTGGGTCTCCTTGGCTCAGTTGAGGGGGAGGGCGGCGAAGAGGCGGTCGAGGCCGGCGGCCACAGCCAGGCCGGAGGCGACCGGAACGCGCAGGGCGACGAGGGTGATGAGGGGCCAGGGGCCGGTGACCTCGGAGACGCGCTGGCGGCCGCGGTCGCGGACCTGGAGGTCCAGGGTCCAGCCGAAGGCGGCGACCAGCAGGCCGACGAAGGGCCCGCCCGGGGCGATCAGCGAGACCAGGCCGGTCGCGTAGCCGCCGGTGGCGCTGATCGCGGTGAGCACGCACCAGCGGCGGAAGCGTCGGGTGCGCTCGGACGGACCGGCAGTGCGGGCGGCCCGGCGGCGCTGGCGGCGGGCCTGAGTACGGGCCTCGCGCCGGTCGGCGAGCTGCTGCTCGCGGTGGCGCCGGGTGCGCTGCTCGGGCGTCTCCCCTGCGGCGGCGCGCTCGGCATCCTCCCGGGCGCGGGCCCGCTGCCGGTCCAGCTCGCGTTCGGCCTGGCGCCGGGCGGCCCGCTCGTCGGGGGTCTCGGTGATCCGCTCGGCGAGCAGGTCGACCATGCCGACGAGGTCGTCCCGGTGCCAGCCGGGCGCGAGCAGCTGCTCGACGCGGTGGCGCTCGGCTCGTTGCTCGGCGGTTTCGCCGGCGGTGGCGAACGCGGCGTCGCGCTCGGCGCGCTGCTGGGCGATCAGGGTCTCGTACTGGACCTGCTCGCGGGCGGCGCGTTGGGCCTCGGTCTCGGTCAGGAGCAGGTTCACCTGCTGCCCGACCTGCGAGGCGATCGTCGGGACCTGCTCGGACAGGATCCGGCCGACCGGTGCCCAGAACGCCTGCGCGGCGGCCTCGAAGGACGGCCGGGCGGGCTGGTCGCCGCCGAGCGGGACGGGGGTGTGCACGACGGGGCCGGACTTGCGCCACCACTCGTCGACCACCGGCCCGGTGCCGGCCGCGGCGGGCGGGGTCTGGGGCGGGACCGTCGGCGGTGTGGACGGCATCGGCGGAACGGACGGGGCCGACGGGCCGGAGGTAGGAGGGGCGAGGGTGACGAGCCTCTGCAGGATGTCGGCGAGGTCGTCGTCCCAGTCGCCGTTGTGAGGGGTGGTCATCGGTTCGGCCCCCGGCGGATCAGCTCGCGGACGGCGACGCCGGCGATCGCGGCGTCCAGGAGCACGAGGAACAGGCTCAGCAAGTAGCCCATGGAAACTCCCAGGTCAGAGAAGGTGCGCGCCCCGCACACCAAGGGGTGTGCGGGGCGCGCATCGGGGAGAGGGGGTCAGGGGGAGCGCCACCAGGCGCGGGGGGACTCGGCGCGGTGCCAGGCGGTGGTGGACCGGCTGGAGCGGCGGGAGTCGATCTGGCGCTGCCCGGCGCGGTCGGCCTCGCGGACGGCCTTCGCGCGTCGCTGCTGGCCGGACTTGGGCGGCTTCGGGTCGCGGCCGAACATCAGCACTGCCTGATGCGGCCGACGAGGACGAACGGCTCGCCGTCGACCACGCACATCGCGGTGAACTCGCCGGGGCAGGCGCCGCCGCTCCTGGCGTCGGTGACGACCAGGCGCGAGCACCACGGCTCGCGGATCAGGCCGCTGACCACGTCCAGTGGCACGGGGTCAGCGACGCGATAGGCGATGCCGTCGCGGCGGACGGTGCCGACCAGCGGCAGGGAAGTGATCGCCTTCACTTCGCACCGCCGTCCTCGCCGACCGGCATGCCGGGGTCGACGTGCAGGTCGCGGCGGGCGCGGGTGTAGTAGCCGGTCAGTGTCAACGGGACACCGGCGTAGGTGGTGGCGGCGCTCAGCCAGGCGTGGGGACCGGTGCTGCCGTGCTCGACGGCGGAGGGGGCGACCACGAGGGCCTGGCGCCACTGCTCGAAGTCGCTCAGCGCGGTGTCGCGGTGGAAGCCGAAGCCCAGGCCCCAGACGACGACCAGGTTGCCGGAGGCGTCGCGTTCGGCGGACACGACCTGCTCGCTGGTGACCCTGGGAGCGGGCAGGTCGGCGTGGGCGCTGAGCGCGGCCATCAGCGCCCCGGCCGCGTTAATCAGCCCGGAAGCGGTGTGGTTGGTGGTCACGATGCCTGCTCCTCAGCGGTCGTGGTGGGGACGGCGTGCAGGGCGGGCCGGGCGGCGGGGTGTTCCTTGTAGCGGGCGGCGATCCAGCCGACGGACCAGCCGGTCAGCTCCACCGCCTGGCGCTGCGGCAACCCGGCCTCGATGGCGGCCTTGACCACCTCGCGGGCGCGCTCCTCCGGCAGGCGCTCGGCGGCGGGGCCGGCGGACAGCAGCTCGGCGCGGGCGCGCTCGGCGGCCTCTCGCTCGCGTCGTTCGGCGTCGGCCCGGGCGGCGCGCTCACGATCGCTCGCCTCGCGCTCATGGCGCTCACGCTCACGCCGGTCGTGCTCACGGCGCTCACGGTCGGCCCGCTCGGCGGCCTCCCGCCGGGCCTTCTCCTCGCGCTCCGCCGCCTCGCGGTGCGCGGTCTCCGCGCGCTCCTCGCGGGCGAGCCGGGCTTCGTGCTCACGCTGCTCGCGGGCCATGCTCGCCTCGTGCTCACGGCGTTCACGCTCGGCCCGCTCGGCGGCCTCGAACCGGGCGAGCCGTTCTGCCCGCTCCTCCTGGCGCCGGGCCTCGGCCCGCTGTTCGCGCAGGTCGCGCTCGGCCCGCTCAGCGACCTCTCGGGCCGCGAGGGCACCGGCGATCGCCCGCCGGTAGGCGAGGGACGTCTCGGCCGTGACGATCAGCAGCAGCGGCGCGACGGAGTGGACCGCGACCCCGACCCCGTCCCGGTCGAGGGCGGAGAGACCGATGTTGAGCAGCACCGTCATGAGGCCGGTCATCCAGCGCAGGACTACCGGCCAGCGCCCGCCGTCGCCGTTCAGGCGGGCGAGCGTGGCGTCCATGCGCACCACGATCACCACCGCCGCGTCGACCACGAGCGGCAGGATCGGCGCCGTCCACTTCCACCCGGGCGGGGTGTGGCCGGCCATGAGGGGGGTCACCGTGAGCACGCTGTAGAGGACCGCGCCGAACGTGATCGCCCACGTCCCGGCGGTCAGCGCGCGTTCGGCCGAGCGGATCTGAGCGGGACTCATCGCCGTCTTCATCGCGGCCCCCGGACCGGGCGCCGTGAGCGGGCGGTGAGCGCGCTCACGGCGACCGTGAGCGCGGTGAACTTGTTGTCGTTCACGCCGCCACCCGGTCGGTGCTCGCGGTGTGGCGGATGACGGCCGGCCGCCGCAGCGGCACCGGCGCCCACCGCAGCAGGCGCTCGGCGAAGGCGGCCAGCTCCGGGTCCTCCCGGCGCAGGTCCGCCAGCATCGCGTGCGCCGCGTCCATCCGGGCCTCGCGCTCGATCTTGCCCTCGCCGGGCACCCCGGCGAACAACTGCTCGTCCACGCCGAGCGCCAACTCCGCGAACTCGTCCTCGTCCGCGGCCGTCTGGCCCGCGATAATCAGCCTCATGGGCCTACCTCTTCTCTGGGGTGTGGGCCCGTGAGGGGCCGCCGCGCTCCGGCCAAGGAAGGCGCGGCGGCCCCGTTCTCACAGGCCCGACCAACGTGCGATCAACAGCACTGGCTGCCCCGGTTGCCCAGGGCGGCCAGCAGGTCTGCGCCCTTGAAGGCGGGCGCGGCCTTTTTGATCTAGGTCTCCGATCTGACAAGGCGCCGGGATGCCTCGGCCCGATCTGTCCCGGGCCCCTTCGCCCTGGGCACGGCGGAAGGCCGGCCATCCACGGGCGCGTTCGTACAGGTCAGAGCAGCCCAAAGAAGGCCCCTCTGTGTCACCCCTGTCTCACTCGGTGCGACACTCACAACATAGAGAACCTGCCTAGGCAGGTCAAGAGAGTCGGGTTTCTCGCGCCTGTTGGGCACCTGCCCTAGCATTGGTCCATGGCCTTGGACCCGGACGACTCGCGCCCCCCGTATCAGCAGGTCAGCAGCTCTCTGCGGGCCTCGATCCTCACCAAGAAGCCGGGCTTCGAGACCGGCGACAAGCTCCCCTCAGGCCCCGAGCTGGCGAAGCACTTCGGCGTGGCGCGCGGCACGGTAGACAAGGCACTCGACCTGCTCCGCACCGAGGGGCTGATCGTGACGCGGCAGGGGAGCGGCTCCTTCGTCCGGGAGCGGACGTCCCGGCCGGTCGGACTGCGGCCTCACCTCGAAGCGGCCTTCGAGCAGCAGCAGGTGACCCTCGACTTCGCCGGCTTCTCCAGCGAGACGCTGCACAACGCGCTCCAGGAGCCGCTGGACAAGGTCCGCTCCGGCCGGCTGGCGCCGGAGTCCATCACCATCCGGCTGCTGCTGCCGGACACCACTGCGCCCATGGCCGTGCCGGTGCTCGTCGACGGGCTCCAGGACGAAGCCGCCCTCCGGCAGCGCGCGCGCAACATCGCCCTGACGAACGCCGGCGGGATCGCTCACTCGGTGGAGATGCTGGCCGAGCTCGGCCTGGTCCAGAAGGCCAGCGTCCAGGTCAAGGTCCACCGGGCGTCCAGCCTGTTCAAGCTGTACATCCTGAACCGGCAGGAGGCGTTCTTCGGCTTCTACCCGCTCCGCGAGCGCACCGTGGCGATCGACGACACCGACCACACCTTCTACGACGTGACCGGCAAGGACACCACCCTGTTCCACCACGCCGCCGGCCCGGACGACGCCTCGCTCGGCTCGCAGTACGTCCAGCAGGCCCAGATGTGGTTCGACAGCGTGTGGAGCACGATCGCATACGAGCGGCAGTCATGATCGCCACCCCCCAGCAACTCGCTGACGTGATGCGGCCGGTGAAGCACGTACTCCTCGACTTCGACGGCCCGGTTTGTTCAGTTTTTGCTGGCCTTCCAGCGTCGGAAGTAGCTCAGCGTCTGCATACAGGAATTCTTGCTGCTGATGAAGAAGCCCGATTCGAAGGCGCGGTCCAAGATGACCCGCTAGCGCTCTACCGGCTAATTGCAGAAACGCGACCAGAGCTCGCGGTAGTAGCGGACAAAGCGCTGACGGTTCTGGAAACCGAAGCTGTTCTGACCGGTAAGTCCAACCCTGGTGGCGAATCGGTGTTGCGAGCTTGCATGAGGTCGGGACGCTCGGTCTCAGTGGTAAGCAACAATGCGGCCTTGGCAATCGAGACATACCTGGCAAAAAAGAGGCTTAGGAGGTACGTGGCGGGTGTATTCGGGCGAGTTTCAGGGGACCCAGCGTCCATGAAGCCCAGTCCAAGGCTCCTCCTAGAAGCAATCGAAGCCGCCAAGGCCAAACCCGAAGAGTGCATATTCATCGGTGATGCGGTGAGAGATGTCGAAGCTGGATACGCCGCTGGCGTGGCGACCGTCGGCTACGCAAACAAGCCGGGAAAGGAGACTAAATTGATTACGGCTGGCGCAGTGGCTGTCGTGACTTCGATGCACGAAATAGCGGCGGTACTTGAATGACAGCGCTTAACTTCCCGTAAACCTCTTTGCAGGATTTTACTGATCCTTCCGTTGCGAAGAGCGCGCGACTGAGTGAACTAGAATTCTCGAAACAATTGCGACACCTTGTGCAACTTCGTCGTCTCCGGGTGGAACGGCAGCCCTTCCATGTACAACGAGGTTCCTTACGCGCCTGAGTTGCGATAGGAGATCGATCTCATCCCGGCCGATGGGGACTCCGTCTACTGCGAGCCGGTGGAGTAGGCGAACAAACAAAGGCGGATTGTTCAGGCCCGCGACAGCTTGCTCAATTCTATTATCTTTTGCCTGTTCGCCAAACTTGGGAATCGAGCGTCTGATCTTTCGCATTTCTGCTTTAGAGAAGATGTTAGGAACTTCAGTTTTCCCAACATAGAACTCAATAGCTTCCCAAATCGCGGTGATCCGCGTGATGCTATCGACTCCCTGTGCCGCCCGGGAGCATGCGAGTAGCGCTTGCTGGATGTTTTGCGGTGTTGAATCCGGAAGAACGGGCTCGGCGGCTGCCTGCTGAGTCGCGGCAGATGTGAGTGTGACCGGGATGATGGAGAAATCTGGATCTCGCAGCCAGGACCTATTAGTTCGTACTCCCCGCACAGAAACCAAGGCTTCTCTCTTCGGCGCCGTCAGCGAGTTCCCGCGGACCCACTCAGGTGTCGAACCTCCCGGGAGAGAAGGAAGAGAATAGCGGGTTCTGACAGTAATCCAGGACAGCGCCAACTCGATCTCTTTAATTCCTTCCGACTCTGCCGAAATAAGAAGGTTCGACGTGACATAAACTACGCCGAAAGCCTGGGTGCTTAGAAAATCCGCACGAAGCGGCGAGCTTTCAAAGGCGGGGATCGAAGCTGCAATGTTATCTATTGGATGGAACGTTACTCTCCCCGACTTGAAAGGGGAGTCGATTTCCATTCCTGACACGGGGCAAATAATTTCGAATACTTCTATGGGGAGGCTGGAAACTCCATGCGGCCCCTCCACCTTAATCTGGTCATCCCGCAGGCCGGCGCCTCGAGCGAGAGTATAAATCATCTCAACTCCAGGGATTCCCCTTGTTGCGGTGGGCCTCATTTTTCGCTCTGAAAATGAAGGCATGGCGCTACAGGAAATTTCTATCCCTGAACCCTGCGGAACGGCGCGCATAACGGACCCCATGAAGACTGGGCGCTCTACAAGGCCGCTAACTTGTGAAATTGTGACCGTGCTAGAGAAGTCTACGCGTTCGACCAAGGCCGATCGAAGGTCTAGAGTGAACTCTGCTTCCGCGATGGAGTTTATAGAGTTAGTGAATTTGGCCCCGATAACGGCCGATCCGACCTCAAGCTGGCCAAACTTTACCGAGAGACGAGGATAGACCCTGCCGTCAGACAGGTTGAACGGATCCTCATAGTTAGCCCTGCTCATTCGCTTGCCCCTCTGGAGAGATCGGCATTGAATTTAGCCCTCGCCAGTTCCCCCAGCTTGGGCACCCAGTAGTGTGCCAGCAGAGCGATCTTTGCATAATCGACCTTCTCGCCAGAAGCCATAAGGTCGTTGAATTGCACAGCAAGTGCGGCCGCATGCCCCTGATTCTGATCGTCAGTCAACTCAGAGACGTAGATGGCAATCTCTTCCTCGTTCAGCGTCTGCGAAAGGATTCGAAAGGCTGCCGCACAGTAAAAAAGACTGGCTTCCACCAGGCCGTTGTTCAGCGCACGCTGGGAGCGGAGAATATTTTCAATGAGAGAATCTAGCGCCAGCAGATCATTTTGAGCGGTAGAACTTTTCACTTCAGCGCCCGTCGATTGTCGCGCTGAATTTACGCGACCTTCGACTTGAACGAGTTCATTGGCGGCTGAGTGTACGAGCGAGAACGCGCCTGAAGCCCACCACGAAGTCTCTTCGCCAGTTGCCAAGTTGAGTCGCGCATTCACAGGAGCCTTGAGTCCCTGCATTGCGTTGATCAGGCTCGTTAGGCTGTAGAGCTCTGCAGTAAGTAGGCCGGTAAGAGATGATTCGAAATCTGTTGAGCGAACCAGTTCAACCAATGTCTCGGAATCCAGCGGAAATTTGGGCAGGATTCGCTGATCGACGGTAGTTGACTTAGATCGATGTTCCAGCACTTCTTTGAAGCCGCTAAGGAAAGAGTTCCAGTTCCCCAGGATTTCGGCCCGACTTTCAGTGGCAAGAGAGGCAGACCATGCTATTTCAGTTTCATCGGCAAGTTTTGCTACGTGACTGAGCAGTGATCCGAGATCTGCGACTGGGTGGTTTACATCACCGTCAGAACTGCTCTGCGACCCTCGAGAAGTTTCGTCTGACGGTCCATGGCTGGCCGCCGGTGATGGAACTTCCAGCAGCGATTGTGTCGTCCCTGCGTTAGGAACGCTGACCATCTTGCGTGCTGTTTCGAGTGCGCGAACTAGCGGTTCGACGCCAGCGTTGTCTACGAACTCCAAGCTAATTTGAGTGGCTGATTTCAGGTTCTCGGGGGTGAATTGTTCGGCGGGAGCAAGATTTACTGAGCCGTAGATAGCTTCGGCGTATAGGCTGAGAATTTTGCGTGCAGAATCCTGAATTGCACCACCGTGGGCATCGAGGTCGCGCGCCGCCAGGAGTTCTAGGCCCTGAAGCGCTGCCCTGAGCAGTGGGATTGCGAGCCAGTCCCTGGAGGTTTCGATTCCTGCCGATTCAAGGGCTTCTTTTCGAAGAGTCAGCCTTTCCGAACTTCCGGCTACGGTGACGATTTCCACTAGATCGCTGGGGTTCTTTTCGGCGATCTTGAGTAGGTGAGATCCTGGTTGTCCCGATGCCAGGAGAGACTTCGCGTGGGTAACTGCGGCAGTCCACGACACGCTATTCACGCTGACAGGAATATCTGTCGAGTCGGCAATGGTATTTACCCAGTCGCAGATTTGCTTCGCGCATTTTACGTAAGCTAGTCGCAGGGATTCGCGGTCGCTGGAATTGAGCGTTCCGCTGGCTTTCTCTGTAGCGGCAATGCATCTTTGCAGTTCTTCGCCAACGGTTTGAAATCCCAGAAGAATCCTGTTCCATCCCCAGCCTCCGCCGAACGACCTAATTGTACTTTGTGCCGCCTTAATGCTCGTGTACTCCGCCTGGCTCACCTCCCGGACGACGGCCATTTGCGCCCCGTCGTGATCAGTCGCGGGCGTAGTTCGAATGAGAAACCAAGGTTCCACGGAAATTTCTCCGATGCGTTTCGGGCGCACAAGGGGGATATTCAGACCTACTGTTTGGCGGAGGAGCGGAAGGGTGTGGGCATTGTACTTGAGAGGTGCCTCCTCACTGTCAGGCTCAGCAGTGACTCATGTCAAAGGGTTTGGGCGGCGCCCCGGGAGGTGTTCGGTCTCGGCAGTGCGAGAAGATGTGCATGACATCCATGCGGTGGGCGCGGGTCCTGAAGGGTATAGGCCGTCCGTTTGTTGCTTCCGGCCTTGAGAAGAAGAGACCTGTCAAGGAAGCCCAGAGCAGGGCCCGGCACAGACGTGGAACGTGCGACCCGCTGGTGATCATTGGTGATCCGCCGTCGCAGCTCAGGTCTGTTCGTCCATCGAGGTCGCAGGCGTTCTTGAAAACTGTCGTGCGGTGACCCCGTACCGTGGGTTCGAATCCCACGCTCTCCGCCGGTAGGAGAAGAACCACCTGCTCAAGGCGGGTGCCGACCTGAGGTCGGCACCCGCCTTCGTGCGTTCGGCCGGGTTCACCTGAACGGGGGGTTTGGGGGTGGGGCGTCCTCGTGCGGGGGTGTGGGGTCCGTCTACCCGGGCGTAGGGGGCGAACTGCCCTGGGCCCGGCAAGGAGAGACGGATGGCCTGGTACCCCGGTGCGGAGAAGATGGAGCTCCAACCCGAGTCGGACGAGCAGCCGGCGATCACGCCGACGCAGGTGATCTTCCACAGTGTGGCGGCGCCGTGGACGCCGCGGCGGATGTACGAGTACTGGCGGGACTCCACCAACCTGGAGTCGCACTTCGGGGTCGGCTACGACGGCAGCGTGGGGCAGTTCATCGGCACCGAGACCCGGGCCGACGCCAACATGCGGGCCAACCGCCGGGCCGACGGCACCGGCGCGGTGAGTGTGGAGTCGGCCAGCGACGACCAGAGCACCGATCCCTGGACGGACCCCCAGGTCAACGCGCTCGTCGCGCTCGGGGTGTGGCTGCACCGGCGGCACGGCATCCCGCTGCAGATCTGCCAGGAGTGGGACGCGCCCGGCTTCGGCGTGCACCGGATGTTCCCCGAGTGGTCGGACGGCGGGACGGCCTGCCCGGGCAACGCCCGCGCCCGGCAGTTCCGCGAGGTGGTGATGCCCGGCATCGTCGCGGTGGCCGGCGGCGCGCCGCTGCCCCCGCCGGGCGGCGGGTCCGGGCCCGCCCGGTACCGGGTGACCATCAACGGGCTGGAGTACGGCTACGGCGCGCACGGGCCGCAGGTCGAGGAGGTGGGCCGGGCGCTCGTCCAGCAGGGCTTCGGCCGGCACTACCAGTCCGGTCCCGACCAGGACTGGCGGGACGCCGACACCCTCAACTACCAGGACTTCCAGCACAGTCTGGGGTACTCGGGAGCGGACGCCGACGGGGTGCCGGGCGAGGGGTCGCTGCGCCGGCTGCTGGGCCGGCTGCCCTCGCCGCAGCGGGTCTCGCTCGCCCACGTGGTCGCGGCGGCGCGCACCGACCCGGGGGCCGAGCAGGGCCACCAGACGTACGGCGGCGAGGTGCGGATCGTCGAACAGGCCCTGGCGGACGAGGGGTTCCTGGAGCAGCGCTGGGTGGACGGCTCGCTCGGCACCCGCACCGTGCAGGCGTACGCCGCCTTCCAGCGCAGCCTCGGCTACTCGGGCGAGGACGCCAACGGCATTCCCGGCCAGCGCAGCCTCCAGGTGCTGGGCCTGCGAAGGGGGTTCGACGTGACGGACTGAGCGGGCCCCCCGGGGGGCGGAGAACGGGTGGCGAACCCGGTGCTTGACCGTGACACCGTGTGAGGGTCTGCACTGGAGGGACCATGTTGAACATCGGAGACTTCGCCAAACACGGCCGGGTGTCGGTCCGCATGCTGCGTCACTACGACGCCATCGGGCTGCTCCGGCCGGCCCGGGTCGACCCGGTCAGCGGCTACCGCTGCTACGAGGCGGCCCAGCTGGCCCGGCTCAACCGGGTCATCGCCCTCAAGGACCTCGGCTTCACGCTGCACCAGGTGCGGGCCGTCCTGGACGAGGAGGTGGACACGGCCGAGCTGCGCGGGATGCTGCGGCTGCGGCGGGCCGAGCTCGCCGCGGCGATGGCGGCGGACGCCGAACGGCTGGCCCGGGTCGAGGCGAGGCTCCGGACGATCGAGAGCGAGGGGACCATGTCCACCCAGGATGTCGTGGTGAAGCGGGTACCGCCGGTGCGGGCGGCCGAGCTGACGGGGGTCGCGGCGAGCTACGAGCCGCAGGACATCGGGCCGGTGATCGGCCCGCTGTTCGAGGAGCTCTGCGGCCGGCTGGCGGCGGCCGGCCTCGCGCACACCGGCCCGTCCGTCGCCCGGTACGAGGACACCGGGGACGGGGACGGCTCGGTGCTGATCCGGGTCGCGGTGCCGGTCTCCGCCGCGGTCGGCCCGGCCGGGGAGCGCGGCTTCGCGGTGGTCGACCTGCCGGCCGTCGAGGAGGCGGCGACCGTGGTGCACCGCGGCTCGATGGACGGCTCGCTGGTCGCGGTCCAGGCGCTGGCGCGGTTCGTCGAGGAGAACGGCTACCGCTCGACGGGCTACGCCCGGGAGGTGTACCTGGCCTGCCCGGAGGACCAGGCGGACTGGGTGACGGAACTCCAGGAGCCGGTGGTGCGGGCGTAGCCGGACGGGCTCCCCGGAGCGGCGCGAGGGTCCCGGCGCGGCCGGGACCCTCGCGGCGCCTCGCCCGACCCTCGCGCCGCCTCGTCCCGGCCGCGCGGGGCAGGCGTACTTGCCGGGCGGGCGGGCGGCGGGCAGAGTGCGAGGTCCGGGCGGCGTCGGTCGGACCCCCGCCCGGGCGGTGCGAGCGGAGGCGGCGATGAGTGACCTGACGGACCGGCTGGCCGAGGGCCTCCCGCCCGGCGCCCTGGTGGTGGACCCGGACGTGACGGCCGCCTACCGGCACGACATGGCGGGCTTCTGCCCGGCCGGCACCCCCGCGGTGGTGGTCTTCCCGGAGACGGTCGAGCAGGTGCAGCACGTCCTGCGGACCGCCTCCGAGCTGCGCGTGCCGGTGGTCCCGCAGGGCGCCCGGACCGGGCTGTCCGGCGCGGCCAACGCCGTCGACGGCTGCATCGTGCTGTCGATGGTGAAGATGAACCGGATCCTGGAGCTCGACCCGGTGAACCGGATCGCGGTGGTCGAGCCGGGCGTGGTCAACGCCGAGCTGTCCCGGGCCGCGGCCGCCGCCGGGCTCGCCTACCCGCCCGACCCGTCGAGCTGGGAGTCCTGCACGATCGGCGGCAACATCGGCACCGGCGCGGGCGGCCTCTGCTGCGTCAAGTACGGGGTGACGAGCGAGTACGTGCTCGGCCTCGACGTGGTGCTGGCCGACGGGCGGCTGCTGTCCACCGGCCGCCGGACGGCGAAGGGCGTCGCCGGCTACGACCTGACCCGGCTGCTGGTGGGCTCCGAGGGCACCCTGGGCGTGGTGGTCCGCGCGGTGATGGCGCTGCGGCCGGCCCCGGCGCCGCAGCTGGCGCTGGCGGCGGAGTTCCCGGGCGCGGACGCGGCGGGCGCGGCGGTCTGCGAGGTGATGGCGCGCGGTTTCACGCCCTCGCTGATGGAGCTGATGGACGCGGTGAGCGTGCGCGCGGTCAACGCGCTGGGCCGGATGGGGCTGCCGGAGTCCACCCGGGCGCTGCTGCTGGTTGCCTTCGACGGTCCGGACCGGGTGGCCGAGCTGGCCGCGGTCGGCGAGCTGTGCCGGGCGGCCGGGGCGACGGAGGTGGTGCCCGCCGAGACCCGGGCCGAGTCCGAGCTGCTGCTGGAGGCGCGCCGGCTGGCACTGCCCGCGATGGAGCGGCTGGGCACCACGATGATCGACGACGTGGCGGTGCCGCGCTCGCGGCTGGCCGAGATGCTGGACGGCGTCGCGGCGATCGCCGAGCGGCACGCGCTGACCATCGGGGTGGTGAGTCACGCGGGCGACGGCAACACCCACCCGATCGTCGTCTTCGACGCGGCGGACGCCGGGCAGTCGGCGCGGGCGCAGCGCTCCTTCGACGAGATCATGGCGCTGGGGCTGGAGTTGGGCGGCACGATCACCGGTGAGCACGGGGTGGGGCTGCTCAAGCGGGAGTGGCTGGCGCGGGAGCTCGGTCCGGTGGCGATGGACCTGCAGCGGCAGCTGAAGGCGGTCTTCGACCCGCTCGGCATCCTCAATCCCGGGAAGGCGCTCTGACCCGTCCGGGCCGGCGGGGCCGCCCGGGTGCGGCGGAGGACGCGGCGCATGGTGCTGCGTTCTGCCGATTTCCGGACTGTCGCATAATCGCGGACACGGTCGGTGCGGTAGGGCGACCGCACCGAAAAGGGGCGTGTTCGGCATCGACGCGCGCCGTGGTGGTGCGCCGGGTTGTCCGGGTGATTTCTCCACGCTGCTCCGGACGCATCGGACCGTGACCGGTCGACCCCCTTGCGTCGCAGGTGGGAGGCGGTGCGACGGTCCCGCTCCCCGGGGCCGGGACGGTTATGCACCGGGCCGCCGGATATCACGCTAAAGGGCGAAAAGGCCGCCGGGAGGTGGTGCTTTGTCGATTTGTTGCGGAAGTCTGTCTCCCGACGTCGCAGACCGCGGGTGTTCGTTTGGTCGGCGAACTCCCGCACATCTTGCACGATTACCGTTTCTTGGAGGCGCTTCTTGGAGGCTCTGATGGCTCGCATCCGGACCCGCGGGGCGGCCGGCCTACTACTGGCGGCCCCGCTCGCCGCCGGCCTGCTGATCGCCGGTGCCGGCTCGGCCGCCGCCGACGACGACGGCACGCTCGTCTCGAACGCCGGCACGGGCAACGTCTTCGGGTCGGTCGACGGCAACCACATCTCCACCCAGCAGACGGCCACCGGCGCCGGTGCCTCGAACCAGTCCGACACCCTCGCGGTGAAGGACAACGCGGGCACCGTCCAGGCCGGCCAGGCCAACAAGAACTACACCATCGTCTTCGCGCCGGTCTTCTCCTGAGCACGGCCCGGGGCCGTCGACGGCGGGGGCGCCGTCGGAGGACCACCGGGGCGGACCGGGGCAGGCCGCGAGGCCGGAGGACCGCGAGACCGAACGGATCGCACCGCACGCATCACGCACCACGCACATCACGCACCACGCACCGCACATCACGCAACCGGGCAGCGGAAAGGGTCACCGCGCACCGGCCCCGTGGGCGGCACCGCACGGCGGTGCCGCCCACGGGCGCGTCCGGGGCGCGTCCGGGGCCCGGAAGGGGTCCGGTCCAGGGCCCGCGCCCGGCGCCGTCACCGTACGGCGGTACGGTTGCGCTCCGACAGCGCACCCCCGCGCCCGGCCCGCCCAGCGGCGCCCGGTCCGCCGCGGGGCTGCGGCCGCGGCAACCGGAAGGAAGGGCGCGATGGCAGCGGAGGAGGAGGGCCTGACCGGCCCCGGCGAGACCAGGCCCGCACCGGGCCCCGGACCCGGCGGGGAGCCGGCCGCGGCCGCGCCCCGGTCCGTGCCCGAGCTGATGCTCGGCCGTCCGCCGATGGCCCGCCCGTTGCCGACGTTCGACACCGAGGCGGCCCCGGCCGAGCCCGGCCCGCTCTTCGTGGACTGGCTCGCCACCGCCCTGCACGCCGGGGTGCTGGACCCGCAGGTGTTCACCCTCTCCACGGTCGACGCCGACGGCACGCCGGACGCCCGGGTGCTGGTGCTGCGCGACGTGGACGCCGCCGGCACCGGCTGGGTCTTCTCGACCGCCGCGGACAGCCCCAAGGGCCGTCAGCTCGCCGACCACCCGGCCGCCGCGCTCACCGTCTACTGGCCGCAGCTCGGCCGCCAGGTGCGGGTGCGCGGCACCGTCGAGCGGGCCGCCGACCAGGTGGCGGGGGCCGAGTTCGCCACCCGCTCCCCGGCCGCCCGGATCGGTGCGCTGGTCGGGCGGCAGAGCGAGCCGCTGGCCTCGCCCGCCGAGTACGAGGAGGCGGTGGCGGTGGCCCGCCGCCGGCTGGAGGCCACCCCGGACGCGGTCGCCGCCGGGCACGCCGTCTACACGCTCTGGGCCAACGAGGTGGAGTTCTGGCAGGGCGACGCGGAACGCCACCACGTCCGGCTCCGTTACACCCGGACCGGTCCGGTCCGCACCCCGGAGTGGTCGCGCACCCTGCTCTGGCCGTGACACGGCGGGGGCGCGCATCGCTGGGATGCGCGCCCCCGATTCACCAGGCCCCGATTCACCAGGCCCCGGTTCACCAGGCCCCGGTTCACCAGGCCCCGGTTCACCAGGCCCCGGTTCACCGGGCCCCGGTGCGTCGGGCCCCGGCGCGTCAGCGCCGCCCGGTCAGCGTGGCCCCGACGCTCGCCGCCACCACGCAGCCGATGCCGGCCAGCTGTGCGGCGCCCAGCAGCTGGCCCAGCACCACCAGGCCGACCAGCGCGCTGACCGCCGGCTCCAGGCTGACCAGCACGCTGAACACCCGCTGCGGCATCCGCCGCAGCGCCGTCATCTCCAGCGCGTACGGGATCACCGGCAGCAGCAGCGACACCCCGGCCACCGCGAGCAGCAGCATCAGCGGCGAGGCACCGGGCTCGGTCAGCCCGTCCCAGGCCTGGCCGAGCCCGAACGGAGCCACCGTCAGCGCGCCGACCGTCATCGACACCGCCAGCCCCTGGAAGCCCTGGAACGCCGCCCCGACCTTGTCGGTGAACAGGATGTAGGCGGCGTAGCAGGCGGCCGCCCCGAAGGCGTACAGCAGGCCGACCGGGTCGAGCCCGCCGCCCTCCCCGCCCTCGCCGAGCAGGGTGAGCAGCGCCACACCGCCGGCCGCGAGCAGCGCCCAGAGCAGGTGGCTGGCGCGGCGGGCGAAGACCAGGGCCACGGCGAGCGGGCCGAGGAACTCGATGGTGGCGGCGGTGCCCATCGGCAGCCGGTCGATCGCCCCGGCGAACAGCAGGGTCATCCCGGCCGAGGCCATGCCGAGCAGGGCGGCGGCGGCCAGGTCACGCGGCCGGCGCCCGCGCAGGTTCGGCCGGGTGACGGCCAGCAGGATGACCGCCGCGAAGCCCAGCCGCAGGAAGGTGGTGCCGCTCACCCCGAGCGGTCCGAAGAGCGGCTTGGAGAACGCGATCCCGGTCTGCACCAGGAACATCGCCGTGACACAGAGAAGCGGCGCCGGAATCCGATCCGGGCGCCGCAGGAGGCTGGTGAACCGTCGGCCGGTGGTCCGGCCGGGGCCCGCGTCCGGTGGCAGCCCCTCTCCGGGCGCCCCGCCTCGTCGCCAGCTGCCCCGCTCGCCGGCGGGCTCGCCCTTGGGGGCGGGCGGCATGGCAAGCGCCTCGGCGACGGCGGCGGCCGGCGTCGGGGCGGAGGTTTCGCTGGGATGGGAGGTGGGCATGGGGCGAGTTTGCCGTAAGGAGCCACTGGGCAGCAAGCTCGTTACAAGAATCGGGACGGATCCGGACGGGTGCGTCCGAAAGGGTGAGCTTTCCCGCCGCGCCCGGCGCGGCGCCGGGCATCGCCCGACGCTCCGTCAGTATCAAGGCGGGGTGCGCCATCTCCGCTCCGCAGCCCTCGCCGCCGCCTCGCTCGTCCTCCTGCTGGCCGCCGGCGGCCCGCCCGCGAGCGCCGACGACGCCGTTCCGGCGGCCGCCGCCGCTCCCCGCATCCGGGCGGCCGTCCTGCCCGACCGGCTCGGCCCGCCCACCGCCCGCCCGCGCGACCAGTACGCCGGCGCGGCCTTCGACGCCTGCACCGCGCCCCCGCTGGAGACCCTGCGGGCCTGGCGCGACGCCTCGCCGTACGGGGCGCTCGGCGTCTACACCAGCGGCCGCCAGCGCGGCTGCGCCCAGCCCGCGCTCACCGCCGACTGGGTGCGGCAGGCCCGGGCGATGGGCTGGCGGTTCCTGCCCGTGCACGTCGGCCTCCAGGCGCCGTGCAGCGAGCTGAAGCGCAAGCCCGAGCGGATCGACCCGGCGCGCGCCGCCCGGCAGGGGCGCCAGGAGGCGGCCGAGGCGGTCGCCGGCCTGCGGGCGGTCGGGTTCGGCCCGGGCAGCCCGGTCTTCGTGGACATCGAGGCCTACCCGCTGCGCGACCCGGCCTGCGGGCAGGCGGTCGTCGACTTCGCCGTCGGCTGGACCCAGGCGCTGCACGCGGCCGGGTACCGCTCCGGCTTCTACTCCAGCCTCGACTCCGGCATCGCCGACCTCGCCGCGGCCGCCCGGGCCGGCAGCTCACCGCTGCCCGACGTCCTCTGGTACGCCCGCTGGGACGACCGCGCCGACACCACCGGGGGCGGGCCGCTCACCCCGGACCTCTGGAGCCGGCACCGGCGCGTCCACCAGTACCGCGGCAACGTCGAGGAGACCTACGGCGGGGCGACGCTCACCGTCGACCGCAACCAGGTCGACGCCCCGCTGGCCCGCTGACGGCCGCCGCCGGCCGGGAGCCGGCCCGTCACTCGCGCAGCGCGAGCCCCAGCCAGCCCCGGCCCTGGCAGTGGCGGCAGGTCTCCGGGACGTACCCGGTGCCGGTGCGCCCCGCCCGCAGGCCCAGCCGCGCCTGGGTGCGCACCCCGCCGGAACAACACGGGCACGGCAGCCGGAACCCGGTCAGACCCTGCCCCACCCGCCGTTCGCCGCGTCCGTCGCCCATGCGCCCAGTATCCCGGCCGCCGGCCCGCGCGTCCGGGGCGCCCCCGCCCGACCGGGGAGAACGTGGCCCGACCGTGGCCGGGTCGTGATCGGCACAACGCGGCCGAGATGCTGACATCCGGGACCCGGCGCGGCAGAATCGGGCCCTACTGCCCGTATTACCGCCCAGTAGCCGACGTTCGGCCAGGCCGGGGCAGGAGCCGCCGCAGTGCCGCCCAGGTCGAGGAGGACCCGTGTTCAGCACGATGCAGGACGTACCGCTCACCGTCGCCCGGATCCTTGAGCACGGGTCCACGATCCACGGCCGCTCGACCGTCACCACCTGGGACGGCACCGGCCCGGTGGTCCGGACGTACGCGGAGGTCGGCGCCCGTGCGGCACAGCTCGCCTGGGCCCTGCGGGACGAACTCGGGGTGACGGCCGACGACCGGGTCGCCACCCTGATGTGGAACAACGCCGAGCACCTGGAGGCCTACCTCGCGGTGCCGGCGATGGGCGCGGTGCTGCACACCCTCAACCTGCGGCTCCCGGCCGGCCAGCTGTCCTTCATCGTCGACCACGCCGCCGACCGCGTGATCATCGTCAATGGCACCGTCCTCCCGCTGCTGGCGGCGGTCCTCCCCGAGCTCGCGCCGACCCTCAAGCACATCGTGGTCAGCGGCCCCGGCGACCGGTCGGTGCTGGCCGGCTTCGCGGGCGGCGTGCACGACTACGAGGAGCTGATAGCGGACCGGCCCACCGCCTACCCCTGGCAGTCCGACATCGACGAGCGGCAGGCCGCGGTGCTCTGCTACACCTCCGGCACCACCGGCGACCCCAAGGGCGTGCTCTACAGCCACCGCTCGGTCTACCTGCACTGCCTCCAGGTCAACACCGGCGACAACTTCGCCTTCACCCCGCGCGACACCGCGCTGCCGGTCGTGCCGATGTTCCACGTCAACGCCTGGGGCATCCCGCACGCCGCCTTCATGTCCGGCGCCAACCTGCTGATGCCGGACCGCTTCCTGCAGCCCAGGCCGATGGCCGAGATGATCGCCACCGTGCGGCCCACCGTCAGCGCGGCCGTGCCGACCATCTGGAGCGGCCTGCTGGACGAGCTGGACGCCGGTGACTACGACACCTCCAGCCTGCGCATGGTGGTGATCGGCGGCTCGGCCTGTCCGCCGTCGCTGATGAAGGACTTCGACGAGCGCCACGGCATCCGGGTCATCCACGCCTGGGGCATGACCGAGACCTCGCCGCTCGGCTCCTTCGCCCAGCCCCCGGGCGGCCTGAGCCCCGAGGAGGAGTGGCCGTACCGGATCACCCAGGGCATCTTCCCGGCCTCCGTCGAGGCCCGGCTGATCGGCCCCGGCGGCGAGCGGATGCCGCACGACGGGGTGTCGGCGGGCGAGCTGGAGGTGCGCGGCCCGTGGATCGCCGGGGCGTACTACGGGGGCGCGGGCCAGGACCCGGTGCGTCCGGAGGACAAGTTCTCCGAGGACGGCTGGCTGCGCACCGGCGACGTCGGCACGATCACCCCGGACGGCTACCTGACCCTCACCGACCGGGCCAAGGACGTCATCAAGTCCGGCGGCGAGTGGATCTCCTCGGTGGACCTGGAGAACCACCTGATGGCCCACCCGGAGGTCGCCGAGGCGGCCGTGGTGGCCGTCCCGGACGAGAAGTGGGGCGAGCGGCCGCTGGCCACCGTCGTGCTGCGGCCCGGCGCCACCACCGGCCTGCCGGAGCTGCGGGCGTTCCTGGCCGGGCGGATCGCCTCCTGGCAGCTGCCGGAGCGCTGGGCGCTCGTCGAGTCGGTGCCGAAGACCTCGGTCGGCAAGTTCGACAAGAAGGTGATCCGCGCCGACTACGCCGCGCAGAAGCTGGACGTCACCCGTCTCGGCAAGGAGTAGCAGCGGGACGGCGAGGGCCGGCCACCCCGGGAGGGGGCGGCCGGCCCTCGGCGCGTGCGGGCTCAGCCGGCGGCGGCGACGCCCGCCTCGCCCATGGCGCCGATCCGCCCGAGCAGGTCGACTATCCGGGACTGCACGTCGTCGCTGGTCGAGCGCTCGGCGAGGAAGAGCACCGTCTCGCCGGTGCGCAGCCGTGGCAGTTCGCGCGGGTCGAGGTCCACCGAGGTGTAGACGACCAGCGGGGTGCGGTGCAGCCGGTCGTTGGCGCGCAGCCAGTCCAGCAGGCCGACCCGGCGGCGGCGGATCTGCAGCAGGTCCATCACCACCAGGTTGGGCTGCACGCTGCTGGCCCGGGCGACGGCGTCGTTCTCGTCCACCGCGTGCTCGACGTGCATGCCGCGCCGTTCCAGGCTGCCGATCATCGCGGCGGCGATGTCCGGGTCGCCCTCGACCAGCAGGACCCGCGGGGCGTGGTTCTCGCCGTCGCGCGGGGCGAGGGCGCGCAGCAGGACGGCCGGGTCGGCGCCGTACGCGGCGTCCCGGGTGGCCTGCCCGAGACCCGCGGTGACCAGCACCGGGACCCGGCTGTTCAGCGCCGCCGTGCGCAGCGACTGCAGCGCGGTGCGGGTGATCGGGCCGGTCAGCGGGTCGACGAAGAGCGCGGCGGGGAAACCGGCGACCTGTGCGTCCACCTCCTCGCGGGAGCGGACGATCACCGGGCGGTAGCCGCGGTCCTGGAGCGCCTGGCGGGTGGCCGGGTCGGGCTCGGGCCAGACCAGCAGCCGGCGCGGACCGCCGTCGGGGGCCGGGGCGGGCACCGCGCCGTGCTCGCCGGTGTCGGGGCGGCCGCCCGGCAGCGCGATCGGGGCGTTGGCCTGCGGGGCACCGGGAGCCGCCGGGGCGGCGGCGCCGGACGCGGCGGGCAGCTCGGCCATCGGGCGCGGCACCGGACGGGCGTCGGCGGCGGGCGGCAGCGGGGTCACCGGCACCACGGCGCCGGCCGGGCCGGGCGCGCCGAGCGGACGCGGCGGGGCCAGCTCGCCCAGCCC
>NZ_JBHVTL010000032.1:0-99408 GCF_042884635.1 Kitasatospora sp. NPDC058115 | reverse complement strand
CCCCGTGCCGGGGAGGCGTTGGCATTTCCAGAGGATTGGCCGCTCCGGGACCGTCCGCGCCGATGCGTGTCCGGTGCTCCCTGCCGAGCGACTAGGAAACACTACGCCGGTTCTCGGCCGAAGGCAAACGCCGGGCAAACTCCCGGACACGCCGCAGGCCGGCCCGCGCACCCGCGGACCGGCCTGCGTTGCTCCGGACTCAGCTGTTGGTCGGGAAGCCGAGGTTGATGCCGCCGTGGGACGGGTCCAGCCAGCGCTGGGTGACCGCCTTGCCGCGGGTGAAGAACTGCACGCCGTCCTGGCCGTACGCATGGGCGTCGCCGAACAGCGAGGCCTTCCAGCCGCCGAAGGAGTAGTAGGCGACCGGCACCGGGATCGGCACGTTGATGCCGACCATGCCGACCTCGACCTCGAACTGGAAGCGCCGGGCGGCGCCGCCGTCGTTGGTGAAGATGGCGGTGCCGTTGCCGTACGGGTTGGCGTTGATGAGGGCGAGGCCCTCCTCGTAGGAGGAGACGCGCACCACCGAGAGGACCGGGCCGAAGATCTCGTCCGTGTAGACGGACATGCCGGGCTTCACGTGGTCGAAGAGCGTGGGGCCGAGCCAGAAGCCGTCCGCGGTCGGCGTGCCGTCGCGGTCCTCGGCGGTGACCGGGTGCTTGCGGCCGTCGACGGCCAGCTCGGCGCCGTCGGCGAGGCCGGACTCCACGTAGGAGGTGACCTTGTCCCGGTGCTGACCGGTGACCAGCGGACCCATCTCGGACTCGCCGTTGCAGCCGGGGCCGACGGTGAGGGTGGCCATCCGCTGCTTGATCTTCTCGACCAGCTCGTCGCCGATCGGGTCGACGGCGACCAGGACGGAGACGGCCATGCAGCGCTCGCCGGCCGCGCCGAAGCCCGCGTTGACGGCGGCGTCGGCGCTCAGGTCGAGGTCGGCGTCCGGCAGGACCAGCATGTGGTTCTTGGCACCGCCGAGGGCCTGCACGCGCTTGCCGTAGCGGGTGCCGGTCTCGTAGACGTAGCGGGCGATCGGGGTGGAGCCGACGAAGCTGACCGACTTGACGTCGGGGTGCTCCAGCAGGCGGTCCACCGCGACCTTGTCGCCGTGCACGACGTTGAAGACGCCGTCCGGCAGCCCGGCCTCCTTCCACAGCCCGGCGAGGAAGTCGGCGGCGGACGGGTCCTTCTCCGACGGCTTGACGACGACGGTGTTGCCGGCCGCGATGGCGATCGGGAAGAACCACATCGGCACCATGGCCGGGAAGTTGAACGGCGAGATGATCGCGACCGGGCCGAGCGGCTGGCGGATCGAGTAGACATCGACACCGGTCGAGGCCTGCTCGGTGAAGCCGCCCTTGAGCAGTTGCGGGATGCCGCAGGCGTACTCGACGACCTCCAGACCGCGGGCGATCTCACCGAGCGCGTCCGAGTGCACCTTGCCGTGCTCGGAGACGATGATCGAGGCCAGCTCGTCCTTGCGGGCGTTGAGCAGCTCGCGGAAGGAGAAGAGCACCGTGGCGCGCTTGGCGACCGAGGCGGTGCGCCACTCGGTGAAGGCCGAAGCGGCGGCGGCGACCGCCTGGTCGACCTCCGCGACCTCGGCGAAGTCGACCTGGCCCGTGACCCGGCCGGTGGCCGGGTCGAAGATGTCACCGCGGCGGGGCGCGGCACCGGCGGTGGCGACCGGCCGGCCGCCGATCCAGTGGGTGATGTGCTTGCTCAAGGTCCGTCTGCCTCCGAAGTCCGGGCGGCCTGGCGCCACCGGTCCCTGGTGTGGCGCCGCCCGTGCGGGACGGGCGGCGGGGTCACGGGGCTACCGCGCTACCCGTCCAGTCTGCTGGCCGGTCCGGGCGGTCTCAACGAACAGGCTGACGGGGATCGGGGATTCAGCCTTACAGGTCGTCGGCCGCGTCCTCCTGGTCCTCCAGATAGGGGTCGTGCAGCCCGTCGGCGGCCTCCTGGGTCTCCAGCAGGTCCAGCCGGAGGTCCTGGGCCCAGGCCAGGGCCCACCGCTTCAGCCCGTCGACCTCCTCCGCCGGCAGGCCGCGGGCCCGGAACCGGCCGTCGGCGGCCTCGGCCAGCGTCTCCAGCCGCTCGGCGAGCGCGGTGGGCTGGAACTCGGCGTCCAGCCCGGCGGCGAGGGCGAGCAGTTCGCCCTCCCGGTAGCAGGCGGTGAGGGCGTGCACGTCGATCAGGTCCCGGGGCAGGGCGCGGTCGACGAGCAGGGCGGTGGTGAGGGCGGCCGCGTCCTCCAGGGCGACCACGGTCACCGTCAGCGGGGTGCCGTCCGGCCCGTCGAGGTCGACCCGGACGGGGTGGTGGCCGAGCGGTTCCTTGCGCAGCTCGACGGTGTGCGCGCGCCCGCCGAGGAGGAGCCGGACGGAGAGCTGCTCCAGCCGGGGTGTGCCGGGCCGCTCGGCGACACCGGCGCCCGCCGCGCGGTAGCCGGCCACCAGCTCGGCGGCGGCCCGCGGCAGGTCGGTGGCCCCGGCGGCCACCAGGGTGAGTCCGTCCTGGTCGCAGGCCGGGACGCCGTGGGCGCGCAGCCCGTGCCCGCCGGCGAGGGCGAGGCCGTGCCGGTCGCCCACGGGCCGGGCCAGTTCGACGAGGCGCAGCTGGGCCGGGCCCGGGTGGAGGGAGGGGCCGACGGCGCCCGGGGCGGTGGTCACCCCTCCAGTCTGGCGCGCCGCGGACGGCGGCGCGCCCGGCGGACCGGCGCGGGCCGGCCGCTCACCAGTCGCCGAGTCCGGCGGCCGCCTCGTGCAGGGCGAGTTCCAGGAGGACCGGGTCGTTGAGCCGTCCGGTGCCGTCGGGCGGGACGAGCCAGCGCACGCCCCGGCCGCGGCGGTCGGGGTGGGGGACGACGATCCAGGTGCCCTCCCCCGCGCAGCGCACGCCGGTGCCGATCCAGCGGGCGGCGGTGCCGGCGGGCACCAGGAAGCCGATGTGCTCGTCGCCGAAGTCGGCGAGCACCGGCCCCCGGGAGGCGGTGCCGATCAGGTCGGCGGCCGGGCGGCCGAGCCGGCCGGGGACGGAGAGGACGTCCCAGTGCCGTCCGGCGGGGAGCAGCACCAGGCCGAGGCCGCTGCGTTCCCACTGCTCCCGGAAGGCCGCCGGGTCGGGTGCGGCCTGGGCGAGCCAGTCGAGTCCGGTGATCTCCATGTGGTGTCCCCGCTCTGCGCGTCGGTGCGTTCGGTGGCGGCGGGACATGCCGGGACCCGCCGTCACCAACGAGAGGGGGACGGCGGGTCTCTCTTACACGGTTCGCGCGATCGGCGTCCTCGGGGTGGTGCCGGGGTCAGCTGTCGAAGCCGAGCCCCATCCGGTCGAGGGTGCGCAGCCAGAGGTTGCGCCGGCCGCCGGTGCGGTCGGCGAGCTCCAGCGAGCGGGTGGTGATCCCGATGCCGGCCCAGCGGACCGGTTCGGGCGGGAACGGCAGCGGCTTGCGGCGGACCATCTCCAGTTCGGTGCGCTCGGTGCGCTCGCCGGCGAGCAGGTCGAGCATGACCTCGGCACCGAACCGGGTGGCGCCGACGCCGAGGCCGGTGAAGCCGGCGGCGTACGCGACCCGGCCCCGGTGGGCGGTGTCGAAGAAGGCGGAGAACCGGCTGCAGGTGTCGATCGCGCCGCCCCAGGCGTTGGTGAAGCGGAGGCCTTCCAGCTGGGGGAAGCAGTGGAAGAAGTTCCGCGCGAGGGTGCGGAAGGTCTCCGGGCGCTGGTCGTACTCGTGCCGCAGGTGTCCGCCGAAGCGGTAGACGGCGTCGTAGCCGCCCCAGAGGATCCGGTTGTCGGCGGAGAGCCGGAAGTAGTGGAACTTGTTGGCGCTGTCGCTGAGCCCCTGGCGGCCGTGCCAGCCGATGGCCGCGAGCTGCTCGGCGGTGAGCGGCTCGGTCATCAGCGCGTAGTCGTAGACCGGGACGATGTACGGGCGGACCCGCTTGAGCAGGGACGGGAAGGCGTTGGTGCCGAGTGCCACCTTGCCGGCCAGGACCCGGCCGTAGGGGGTGCGCACGGCCATGCCGGCGCCGTGTTCGCGCAGGTCGGTCGCCGGGGTGTGCTCGAAGATCCGCACGCCCTGGGCCAGGCAGGCCTCCTTGAGGCCCCAGGCCAGCTTGGCGGGGTGGACCATGGCCACGCCGTCCTTGTCCCAGATCCCGCCGAGGAAGGTGGGCGAGTCGACCTGGGCGCGCAGTTCGTCGCGGTCGAGCACGGTGACGTCGAGGCCGTACCGGCCGACGGCCTCGGCGACCTCGTGCAGTTCGTCGAGCTGGTGCGGCTGGGTGGCGATGTCGATCTCACCGGTGCGCTCCCACTCGGCGTCGATGCCGTAGCGCTCCAGGGTGGACCCGATGGCGTCCAGGTTGGCGGCGCCGAGGCGTTCCAGCTGTCCGAGTTCGGAGGGCCAGCGCTGCAGGCCGTTGCCGAAGCCGTGGGTCAGGCTGGCCGCGCAGAATCCGCCGTTGCGCCCGGACGCGGCCCACCCCGTCTCCTTGCCCTCGACCAGGACGACGTCCAGCGAGGGGTCGCGCTCCTTGGCGACGAGGGCGGTCCAGAGGCCGGAGTAGCCGCCGCCGACGACCAACAGGTCGCAGTCGGTGTCGCCGGCCAGGGCGGGCAGGGCCGCCGGCCGGCCGGGGTCCTCCAGCCAGAAGGGGGTGGGCCTGGCGTCACTGAGCGCGCGGGCGGAGTCCATGCATTATCAGCCACTTTCTGCACATTGGTGATGGTGGTCGGCCGCCTCCCGACGGTACGCCGGGCGGGCGGCCGGACGGGTCAGGCGGTGGCCTTGCGGCGGTTGCCGAGCCACTGGCCGGCGACGGTGAGGACGACGGCGGCGATGAACATCGCGGTCCCGATGACGTTGACCTGGACCGGGATGCCGCGCTGCGAGGCGCCCCAGACGAACATCGGGAAGGTGACCGTGGTCGGGCCCGAGTTGAACTGGGTGATGATGAAGTCGTCGAAGGAGAGCGCGAAGCTGAGCAGCGCGCCGGCCGCGATGCCGGGGGCGGCGAGCGGCAGGGTGACCCTCAGGAAGGTCTGGGCGGGGGTGGCGTAGAGGTCCTGGGCGGCCTGTTCGAGCCTCGGGTCCATGCTCATCACGCGGGCCTTGACCGCCGTCACCACGAAGCTGAGGCAGAACATGATGTGCGCGATGAGGATGGTGGTGAAGCCGAACGGGATGCGCATGTTGAGGAAGAGGGTGCCCAGCGAGGCGGCCATCACGACCTCGGGCATCGCCATCGGCAGGAAGATCATCGCACTGGTGGCGGCCTTGCCGCGGAAGCGGTAGCGGGCCAGCGCGAAGGCGACCATCGTGCCGAGGACGGTGGCGCCGATGGTGGCGGCGACCGCGATCTGCAGGCTGAGCGAGAGCGACTGGCACATGTCGGCCACGCCGCAGGGGTCGGTCCAGGCGTCGGTGGAGAACTCGTTCCACTCGTAGTTGAACTTGCCGACCGGCTTGTTGAACGAGAAGGCGAGCACGACGAGGTTGGGGAGCACCAGGTAGGCGAGGGCCAGCAGGCCGGCCAGCACCACCAGGTTGCGGCGGATCCAGGCGGTCACTCGGGACATCAGACCAGTTCCTCCGTCCCGGCCTTGCGCATGTAGACCGTCACGATGCCCAGGATCAGGGCCATCAGGATGAAGCTCAGCGCGGCCGCGGTGGGGTAGTCGAGCACGTTCAGGAACTGCTTCTGGATGCCGTTGCCGACCATCTGCTCGCTCGGCGATCCCAACAGCTGGGCGTTGATGTAGTCGCCGGAGGCGGGGATGAAGGTGAGCAGGGTGCCGGCGACCACGCCGGGCAGCGAGATCGGGAAGGTCACCTTGCGGAAGGTGGTGAACGGGCGGGCGTAGAGGTCGCCGGAGGCCTCGTGCAGGCGCGGGTCGATCCGCTCCAGCGAGGTGTACAGCGGAAGGATCATGAAGGGCAGGAAGTTGTAGGTGAGGCCGCAGACCACCGCGAGCGGGGTGGCGAGCACCCGGTCCCCCTCGGTGAGCCCGAGGGCGGCGGTGACGTCGAGGACGTGCAGGGCGTCGAGCGCGCCGACCACCGGGCCGCCGTCCGAGAGGATGGTCTTCCAGGCGAGGGTGCGGATCAGGAAGCTGGTGAAGAACGGCGCGATGACCAGGATCAGCATGACGTTGCGCCAGCGCCGGTTCACCTTGAACGCGATGGTGTAGGCGAGCGGGTAGCCGATGGCGAGGCAGAGCACGGTGGCGGTGGCGGCGTAGCCGAACGAGCGGACGAAGTGCCACTTGTACTCGACCAGGGCGTCCCAGTAGGTGGCGAGGTGCCAGGTGACGCGGAAGCCGTCCTCCAGCGAGCCGGTCTGCAGCGAGGTGGAGGCCTGGTAGACCATCGGCACCGCGAAGAAGACGACCAGCCAGGCGATGCCGGGCAGCAGCAGCCAGTACGGGGTGAGCCGGCGCCGGGCCCGGGGGGCCGGTTCGGGGAGGGGGACGACCTGGGGTGGCGCCGCCGGGGTGGTGGTGGTCATGCCGCGGCCTCCCCGGTGCCCGCGTCGATCGCCTGGGCGGCGTCCAGGGCGAAGGAGTGGGCCGGGTTCCAGTGCAGGACGACGGGGGCGCCGGGGACGATCCGGGCGTCGCGCTCCATGTTCTGCTCGAAGACGGTGACCTCCTGGCCGCCGTCGGTGCGCACCAGGTACTGGGTGGAGACGCCGATGAAGCTGGAGTCGACGACGGTGCCGGCGAGCCGGTTGCGGCCGTCGGCGACCTCGGCGGAGCCGTGCTCGATGGTGATCTTCTCGGGCCGCACGCCGAGGTGGACCCGGGTGGCGCCGGTGGCGCAGCGGGCCCTGGGGACGGTGAGCCGGGTGCCGGCGGCGGTGAGCAGCAGGTCCTCGCCGGCGCCGCCGGTGACCTCGGCGGCCAGCAGGTTGGACTGGCCGAGGAAGTTGGCCACGAAGGTGGTGGCGGGGTGCTCGTAGAGCTCGGCGGGGGCGCCGAGCTGTTCGACCCGGCCGCCGTTCATCACCGCGATGGTGTCGGCCATGGTCATGGCCTCCTCCTGGTCGTGGGTGACGTGCACGAAGGTGATGCCGACCTCGGTCTGGATCCGCTTGAGCTCCAGCTGCATCTGCCGGCGGAGCTTGAGGTCGAGGGCGCCGAGCGGCTCGTCGAGGAGCAGCACCCGGGGGTGGTTGATGAGCGCGCGGGCGACGGCGACGCGCTGCTGCTGGCCGCCGGAGAGCTGGTGCGGCTTGCGGCGGGCGTACGGGCCGAGCTCGACCAGTTCGAGCATCTCGTCGACCTGCTTCTTGACGTCCTTCCGGCCGCGGCGGCGCAGGCCGAAGGCGACGTTCTCGAAGATGTCGAGGTGGGGGAAGAGCGCGTAGCTCTGGAAGACGGTGTTCACCGGCCGCTTGTACGGCGGGAGCCCGGTGACGTCCTGGTCGCCGATCAGGACGGTTCCGGTGCTGGGCTCCTCCAGGCCGGCGATCATCCGCAGGGTGGTGGTCTTGCCGCAGCCGGAGGCGCCGAGCAGGGCGAAGAAGGAGCCCTGGGGAACGGTCAGGTCCAGCGGGTGCACGGCGGTGAAGGAGCCGTAGGTCTTGCCGATGCCGGTGAGGCGGACGTCGCCGCCGGCGGCCGCGGAGCTCTGCTGCTCTGTCATGGGTGGGGTCTCTCTGGTTCTCTCTGCCGTCGGTGGGGGGTCAGGCGCCGATGAGCTTGGAGAACTTCTCCTCGAAGTCGCTCTCCTCGGTCTCGGTGAGGGTCCGGAAGACGTGCGCCTTGGCCGCCATCCCGGGGGTGGGGACGACCAGCGGGTTGGCCGCGCTCTCGGGGGCGAGGGCGGCCAGTTCCTCCGGCATGCCGGCGACGGCGGAGACGAAGCCGATGCCCGCGGTCAGCTGCGCCGCGATCTTCGGCCGGTAGTAGAAGTCGATCAGCTTCTCGGCGTTCGTCTTGTGCTGGGCCTTGGCCGGGACGAGCAGGTTGTCGGTGCTGCTCACGAAGCCCTTCTCGGGGATGGCGAACTCGATGTCGGGGTTGTCGGCGCGCAGCTGGATCAGGTCGCCGCCCCAGGCGACGCAGGCGGCGATGTCGCCGGAGGAGAGCTCCTGGCCGTAGTCGTTGCCGGTGAAGCGGCGGATCTGCTTGTTGTCGACGGCCTTCTGCAGCCGGGCGACGGCGGCCGCGTAGTCGTCGGCGGTGAACGTCGCCGGGTCCTTGCCCATGTCCAGCAGGGTGATGCCGATGCTGTCGCGCATCTCGGAGAGGAAGGTCACCCGCCCCTTGAGGTCGGGGTCCTCCAGCAGCTGGGCGACGCTGGTGACCTCCTTCCCCTTGGTGGCCTTCTTGTTGTAGGCGACGACCACCTGGATGCCGGCCCACGGGTAGCTGTAGAGCCGGCCCGGGTCCCAGTCCGGGGCGCGGAAGCGGGAGTCGACGTTGGTGATGGCGGTGGTGACGTTGGCGGGGTTGAGCTTCTGCGCCCAGCCGAGGCGGATCATCCGGGCCGCCATCCAGTCGGTGAGCACCATCAGGTCACGGCCGGTGTCCTGGCCGGCCGCGAGCTGGGGCTTGACCTTGCCGAAGAACTCGACGTTGTCGTTGACGTCCTCGGTGTACCTGACCTTGATCCCGGTGGCGGCCGTGAAGGCCTCCAGGGTGCCGTGCTTCTCCTTGTCGTTCTCGTCGGTGTCGATGTAGAGCGGCCAGTTGGAGAAGTTCACCTCCCGCTCGCTCTCGGAGAGGTCCGGGGCGGCGTTGGCGGTGGAGTCGCCGGTCCCGTTGACGGTCCTGGCCGGCGGGATGCCGCAGGCGGCCAGCGAGCCCGCGCCGGCGGTGAGGGCGGCGGCGCGCAGCACGGTGCGCCGGCTGAGGGCGGCCCGGCCACTGGTCAGACTGCGTTCCCAGGCCTTGCGGACCGGTTCCGACAGTCCGTCGGTGAGCTCGTTGAACGCCATGGGACGGGCCTCCTGGGGGGCGAAGGGGGGTGTGGGGGACCACCCGGGTCCGTTATCTGTCTCCGAAGACGGTGCGGTGCCAGTCCTTGCGGGCGACCGCGGTGGTGTCGAACATGACGTGCTTGACCTGGGTGTACTCGTCCAGCGAGTACTGCGACATGTCCTTGCCGTAGCCGGAGGACTTGTAGCCGCCGTGCGGCATCTCGCTGATGATCGGGATGTGGTCGTTGACCCAGACGCAGCCCGCCGCGATCTCGCGGGTGGCGCGCAGCGAGCGGTGCACGTTGCCGGTCCAGGCCGAGGCGGCGAGGCCGTAGGGGGTGTCGTTGGCCAGCCGCAGGCCTTCGTCGTCGCTGTCGAAGGGGAGCACGACCAGGACGGGGCCGAAGATCTCGCCCTGGACGACCTCGCTGTCCTGGGCGGCGCCGGTGATCAGGGTGGGGCGGTAGTAGGCGCCGCGGGTGAGGTCGCTGCCGTCGTGGCCCCGGTCGGGGGCGGCGCCGCCGGTGACCACGGTCGCGTAGCCGCGGGCGCGTTCGACGAAGCCGGCCACCCGGTCGCGGTGGGTGAAGGAGACCAGCGGGCCGAGGTCGGTGCGCGGGTCGAGCGGGTCGCCCAGCCGGATCGCGCCGTACAGCTCGGCGACGCCGGCCACGAAGGCGTCGTAGAGCGGCCGCTGCACGTAGGCGCGGGTGGCGGCGGTGCAGTCCTGGCCGCCGTTGATCAGCGAGGCGGCGACCGCGCCGTGCACGGCGGCGTCCAGGTCGGCGTCGTCGAAGACCACGAACGGGGCCTTGCCGCCGAGTTCCAGGTGGGTGCGCTTGACGGTCGAGGTGGCGAGTTCGGCGACCCGCCTGCCGACCGCGGTGGAGCCGGTGAAGGAGACCATCGCGACGTCCGGGTGGGCGACCAGGTGCTCCCCCGCGACCCGGCCCGCGCCGGTGACGACGTTGACCACGCCGTCCGGGATGCCGGCCAGGGTGCAGGCCCGGGCGAACATCAGCGAGGTCAGCGGGGTCAGCTCGGCCGGCTTGAGGACGACGGTGTTGCCGGCCGCGATCGCCGGCAGGACCTTCCAGGCGGCCATCTGCAGCGGGTAGTTCCACGGCGAGACGGAGCCGACCACGCCGATCGCCTCGCGCCGCACGTAGGAGGTGTGGTCGCCGGAGTACTCGCCGGCCGCCTTGCCCTCCAGGTGGCGGGCGGCCCCGGCGAAGAAGGCGGTGTTGTCGATGGTGCCGGGGACGTCGAACTCGGTGGAGAGCTTGATCGGCTTGCCGGTCTGCGCGGTCTCGACCCGGGCGAGGTCGGCGGCCGCGTCGGTGAGGACCGCGGCCAGCCGGGTCAGCGCCTCGGAGCGGGCGCCGGGGGTGGCACCGGACCACTGCGGCAGCGCGGCCCGGGCGGCGGCCACGGCTTCGTCGACCTGCCCGGTGGAGGCCAGCGCGACCTCCTCGACGACGCTGCCGTCGGCCGGGTTGACGACCTGGAAGGGATCGCCGTCCCCCCGGCTGCACCGGCCCGCGATGTACTGCGCGCCCGCGCCGAAGTCGGTCAGGTCCATTGCTTCCTCCAAGTCCGGGTGGTTCGTGTGCGGCACGGACGGCCGCGCCGGTCCCGCCGTGCCGCACCGGTCGGCGGGCCGAGGGCCGCACCGGCACCGTCCGACCGGTCGGGCCGGGCGTGGGGGGCCGCGGGGTGCGGGGTCCGGTGCGGGGCATCAAACCGGCTGACCACCGGGGATGTCCAGGTCTCGGCATTGCCGACCCGCTGACCATGCCCGCTGCCGCCGGGGCGTAACAAGGGTCACTGCGACAACCTCGGCGCGAAGCGCCTTACAGGGTGCAAGGCTTCGGGGAGGGCAACAGTTCGTCGCCGCGATGGATGATTGCCTGACACTCTGAACCCTGGAGGCCGCGATGCTCCCCACCGTCGCCCATGTGCTCGACCTTGAGGTGATGCGCCGCGGCCTGCCCCAGGTGGTGGCCGGCGCCGATCACCTGGAACGCCCGGTCCGCTGGGTGCACGTCAGCGAGCTTCCCGACGTGGCGGGCGTGCTGCAGGGCGGTGAGCTGGTGCTGAGCACCGGCATCGCCCTGCCCGAGGACCGCGAGGGACTGGCCCGGTACGTGCGCGAGCTCGCCGACATCGGGGTGGCCGGACTGGTCATCGAGTTCGGCCGGCGCTACTTCGACACCCTTCCGCGCGCCCTGGTGCACGCCGCCGAGCAGCGCGGGCTGCCGCTGGTCGTGCTCCGCCGCGAGCTGCGCTTCGTCGCCGTCACCGAGGCGGTGCACGCCCTGGTCGTCAACGCCCAGCTGGAGCAGCTGCGCACCTCCGAGGCGATCCACCAGGTCTTCAACGAACTGGTCGTGGAGGGCGCCGAGCCGGCCGAGGTGGTCCGCCAGGTGGCCCGGATCGCGGGCGCCCCGGTGGTCCTGGAGAACCTCGCCCACCAGGTGCTCACCCACGACCCCGCCGGACGGCCCGAGGCCGAGCTGCTGGAGGACTGGGAGCGCCGCTCGCGCGGGGTCCGCCCGCCCGGGCGCACCGGTCACGACCCGCGCAGCGGCTGGCTGGTCACCACGGTCGGCGCCCGCGGCCAGGACTGGGGACGGCTGGTGCTGGTGCAGGAGCCGGGGCCGCTGCCGGAGGGCGGCCCGCACCCGTTCACCATGCTGCTGGAACGCGGCGCCTCCGCGCTGGCGCTCAACCGGCTGGTGGTCCGCGACCGGGAGAGCCTGGAGCGCCAGACCCACCGCACGCTGCTCTCCGGCATCCTCACCCACGCGCTGACCGTCTCCGAGGTGGCGCTGCGCGCCCAGGCGCTCGGCGTCCCGCTGGAGGGCCGGCGGCTGGTCGGCGCGGTGCTGCGCCAGCGGCGCGGCCCGATCCACGCCGCGCTGGAGGCGCAGGCCCGGCTGCGCGACTTCACCGAACTGGCGGCCGGCGCCGTCCGCTCCTGCCGGCTCCCGGCGCTGGTCGGCGCGCTGGACGACGAGGGCGTCGGGGTGCTGATCGCGCTCGGCCCCCAGCAGGACGAGCACGCGGCGCTGGACGCCTTCGCCGCGGCGCTGCGCCGGCTGGCCGCCGAGGCGGCCCGGGACCAGCCGGTGCCGGCCCCGGTGGTCGCGGTCGGCTCCTCGGTCGGCTCGGTGCGCGACGCCCGGCGCACCCTGCTGGAGGCCGCCCAGGTCGCCGACGCCGCGCTGCACGACGTGCCCGGCGGGCGGACGGCGTCCTACTACCGGCTGCCCGACGTGCGGCTGCGCGGCCTGCTGCACCTGCT
Source organism: Kitasatospora sp. NPDC058115 (assembly GCF_042884635.1). Lineage (NCBI taxonomy): Bacteria > Bacillati > Actinomycetota > Actinomycetes > Kitasatosporales > Streptomycetaceae > Kitasatospora > Kitasatospora sp. NPDC058115. The sequence goes on along the minus strand of NZ_JBHVTL010000032.1, from coordinate 87,177 downwards.
GCGCGACGACGCCCGGCTGCAGACCTACGTCGAGCGGGAGCTGGGCCCGCTGCTCGCCTTCGACGCCGAGCACAACGGCCAGCTGGTGCGGATGCTGCGGATCTACCTGGAGCAGGGCCGCAACAAGTCCGCCGCCGCGGACGCCGCGCACCTGTCCCGGCCGTCCTTCTACGACCGGCTGCACAAGGTCGAGCGGATCCTCGGGGTCGACCTCGACCAGGTCGAGTCCTGCCTCTCCCTGCACGTGGCGCTGCTGGCGCTGGACGCGGTGCGCCGGTAGCGGGCCTCAGGCCCCGGTGATGCGGGTCCACACCTTGTGCAGGCCGGGCCGCTCGGCGGAGGTGACGTCGCGCATGGTGTGCAGCCGGGCCCGCATGTCATCGGTCGGGAAGACCAGCGGGTGCTCCGCCAGTTCCGCCCGCTCCCGGTCCCCGCTGGCCGCCAGCACCTCGCGGGCGGCCGGCACCGGGCAGATGTACTGCACGGCGGCGGCCAGTTCGGCGGCCACCTCGGGCCGGTAGTAGTGGTCGATCAGCAGCTCGGCGTTGCGCTTGTGCCCGGCCCGGTTGGGGATCAGGAGGCTCTCGGCCCAGAGTTCGCCGCCCTCCTCGGGCACCACGAAGGCGAGGTCCGGGTTCTCGGCCGTGAGCTGCACGGCGTCGCCGGAGTACGCCTGGCAGGCCAGCGCGGCGCCGGAGGCCAGGTCACCGGTGTAGTCGTTGCCGGTGAAGCGGCGCACGTGCCGGCTGTCGACCATCCGCTGCACCAGGTCCATCGCCCGGTGCGCGTCGTCCTCGGTGAAGGCCGTGACGTCGGCGCCCTGGGAGAGCATCAGCAGGCCGAGCGCCTCGTCCAGGCCGGCGAACAGGGTGACCCGGCCCTTGAGGTCGGGTGCCCAGAGGTCGGAGACGGACTTCAGCTCGCGGCCGAGCTCCTTGCGGTTGTAGGCGATGCCGGTGATGCCGGACTGCCAGGGCACGCTGTGCCGGCGCCCGGGGTCGACCGCCGGGTCGGCCAGCTGCGGGTCCAGCTGCGCGGTGACGTGGGGCAGGTTGGCCCGGTCCAGGGCCTGCACCCAGCCGAGCCCGATGTAGCGGCCGACCATCCAGTCGCTGACCACCATCAGGTCCCGCCCGGGGTCGGTGCCCTGGGTGAGCACCGGCCCCATCTTGCCGAAGAACTCGTCGTTGTCGTTGATGTCCTCGGTGTAGGTGACCTTGATCCCGGTCCGCTCGGTGAAGTCGTCCAGGGTGGGGCGCCCGCCGTCGTCGTCGACGTCGATGTACTGGGTCCAGTTGGAGAAGCCCAGCCGCCGGTCGCCCTCCGAGCGGTCGGGGGCGGAGCGGCGGTCCTCGTCCACGTACGCGGAGGGGATGCCGCAGCCGGTCAGGGCGGCGGTCCCGAACAGTCCGGCGGTGGCGCCGAGCACCCGGCGGCGGGTCGGACGGCGGGACCCGCTCGGGCGGCGGGACGTGGTGGTGCTGGGCATGGTGGGGCCTCCGGGGCGTGGCACGGCCCCGGGCGCACGGGGGGAGCGCCCGGGGCCGTCCGGTCGGGGTGTCAGACGGTGTGCGCGTCGGTCAGCGACAGCACCTCGTCGAGGACGGCGAGGCCGGTCTTCGCCTCCTCCTCGGTGACGGTGCACGGCGGGACGACGTGGAAGCGGTTCATGTTGACGAACGGCCACAGTCCGCGCTGCTTGCAGGCGGCGGCCAGCTCGGCCATCGGCGCGTTGGCGGCGCCGGCCGCGTTGTACGGCACCAGCGGCTCGCGGGTGGCGCGGTCGCGGACCAGGTCGAGCGCCCAGAAGACGCCGAGCCCGCGCACCTCGCCGACGGACGGGTGACGCTCGGCCAGCTCGCGCAGGCCGGGGCCGAGCACGCTCTCGCCGATGTGCTTGGCGTTCTCGACGATGCCCTCCTCGGCCATCGTGGTGATGGTCGCCACCGCGGAGGCGCAGGCCAGCGGGTGACCCGAATAGGTGAGGCCGCCGGGGAACGCCCGCTCCGCGAAGGTGGCGGCGATCTCCGCGCTGATCGCCACGCCGCCGAGCGGGACGTAGCCCGAGTTGACGCCCTTGGCGAAGGTGAGCAGGTCGGGGGTGACGCCCCAGTGGTCGGCGGCGAACCACTCGCCGGTGCGGCCGAAGCCGGCCATCACCTCGTCGAGGATGAGGACGATGCCGTGGCGGTCGCAGATCTCCCGGACGCCGGCCAGGTAGCCGGGCGGCGGGACGAGGATGCCGGCGGTGCCGACCACGGTCTCCAGGATGACCGCCGCGACGGTGCCGGGGCCCTCGAAGGCGAGGACCTGCTCCAGGTGGGCCAGCGCGCGCTCGCACTCCTGCGCCTCGTTCTCGGCGTGGAAGTTGGAGCGGTAGGCGTACGGGCCCCAGAAGTGCACGACGCCGGAGACGCCGGTCTCGTTGGCCCAGCGGCGCGGGTCGCCGGTCAGGGCGATCGCGTTGGCGGTGGCGCCGTGGTACGAGCGGTAGGTGGAGAGCACCTTCTGCCGGCCGGTGTGCAGCCGGGCCAGCCGGATGGCGTTCTCGTTGGCCTCGGCACCGCCGTTGGTGAAGAAGATCTTGTCGAGGTCGCCCGGGGTGCGCTCGGCGATCAGCCGGGCGGCCTCGCTGCGGGACTCGACCGCGAAGCCGGGGGCGATGGTGCAGAGCTTCGCCGCCTGCTCCTGGATCGCCGCGACCACCTTCGGGTGCTGGTGACCGATGTTGGTGTTGACCAGCTGGGAGGAGAAGTCGAGGTAGCGGTTGCCGTCGTAGTCCCAGAAGTACGAGCCCTCGGCGCCGGCCACCGCGAGGGGGTCGATCAGCGCCTGGGCGGACCACGAGTGGAAGACGTGCGCGCGGTCGGCGGCCTTGACGGCCTGGCCGGCGGCTGAGTCAGCGGTGGGGATGCTCATGCGGCAAGGCTAGGGACTCGCCGGGCCGAAGTGGAGCTCCATCCTGTCAGCCGGTCGTGCCGCCCGCCGACAGGGTGCAAAGCGCAGGGCCCGGGTCGGCACGACCCGGGCCCAATGCCCGATCACATGATCAACAGCTCATCAGATCGCGGTCATGACGTGCTTGACGCGGGTGTAGTCCTCGAAGCCGTAGGAGGAGAGGTCCTTGCCGTAGCCGGACTTCTTGAAGCCACCGTGCGGCATCTCGGCGACCAGCGGGATGTGGGTGTTGATCCAGACGCAGCCGAAGTCCAGGCGGCGCGACATCCGCATGGCGCGGGCGTGGTCCTTGGTCCACACCGAGGAGGCGAGTGCGAACTCGACGCCGTTGGCGTAGCCGACGGCCTGCTCCTCGTCGGAGAACTTCTGCACGGTGATGACCGGGCCGAAGACCTCGTTCTGGATGATCTCGTCGTCCTGCTGCAGGCCCGAGACGACGGTCGGGGCGTAGAAGAAGCCCTTGTCGCCGACCCGGTGGCCGCCGGCCTCGACCTTGGCGTGCTCCGGCAGGCGCTCGATGAAGCCGGAGACCTGCTTCAGCTGGTTGGCGTTGTTCAGCGGGCCGTACAGCACGTCCTCGTCGTCCACGCCACCGGTCCTGGTCTCGGCGGCGGCCTTGGCCAGCGCCTCGACGAAGGCGTCGTGGATCGACTCGTGGACCAGCACGCGGGTGGCCGCGGTGCAGTCCTGGCCGGCGTTGAAGAAGCCCGCCACCGAGATGCCCTCGACGGCCTCGGCGATGTCGGCGTCCTCGAAGACCACGACCGGGGCCTTGCCGCCCAGCTCCAGGTGGACGCGCTTGACGTCCTTGGAGGCGGACTCGGCGACCTGGATGCCGGCGCGCACCGAACCGGTGATGGAGGCCATCGCCGGGGTCTTGTGCTCGACCATCAGGCGGCCGGTCTCGCGGTCGCCGCAGATGACGTTGAAGACGCCGGCCGGCAGCTCCAGCTCGGCGAGCACGCCGCCGATGATCTCGGCCAGCAGCACGGTGGAGGCGGGGGTGGTGTCGGACGGCTTCAGCACCACGGTGTTGCCGGCGGCGATGGCCGGGGCGAACTTCCAGACCGCCATCATCATCGGGTAGTTCCACGGCGCGACCTGCGCGCAGACGCCGACCGGCTCGCGGCGGACGATCGAGGTCATGCCGTCCATGTACTCACCGGCGGCCTTGCCCTCCAGCAGGCGGGCGGCACCGGCGAAGAACCGGATCTGGTCGACCATCGGGCCGATCTCCTCGGAGAGGGTCAGCGCCCGCGGCTTGCCGGTGTTGCGACACTCGGCGTCCACCAGCTCGTCGGCGCGGGCCTCGACCGCGTCGGCGATCTTGAGCAGCACCTTCTGCCGGGTGCTCGGGGTGGCGTCCCGCCAGGCCGGGAACGCGGCCGAGGCGGCGTCCATGGCGGCGTCCACGTCGGAGGCGCCGGACAACGGGGACGTCGCGTAGACCTCGCCGGTGGTGGGGTCGACGATGTCGAGGGTGCGGCCGTCGGCCGCATCGACGAACTCACCGTTGATGTAGTTGCGCAGCGTGCGAAGGTCGCTCACGGGTCTCTCCTCGGTCTCGGCCTGCGGCGTTGCAGAATCCGGCGCCATGGTACGTCGGCCGGAGCGGCCGACGAAGGGCGCCGAGTGGCCGCGCCGCAAGTGCCGCGGTCCACTGGTTCGGGGGAATGCGCACGGCGCTGCGGGGCCGCGCGCGTACCGTGGCCAGGTTAGCCCGACGACTGCCGGTATCGACAGGCTGGCAACGCAGAGACGATGAAATCCGCATGCGTTTTCCAAGATCGCGACGAAATCAGCAGCTCTTGCGCTTGCGAACGGGGGAACGATCGGGCACAGTGGCGGCGTGGCCAACCGCGACCGGAACGCCAGCGTTCCCCTCGACGCCGCCTCCAAGGCGATCATCGAGCAGCTCCAGGAGGACGGGCGCCGCCCGTACGCCGCCATCGGCAAGGCCGTCGGCCTGTCCGAGGCGGCCGTGCGGCAGCGCGTCCAGAAGCTGCTCGACCAGGGCGTGATGCAGATCGTCGCCGTCACGGACCCGCTCACCGTCGGCTTCACCCGCCAGGCGATGGTCGGAATCCGGGTCGAGGGCGACATCGAACCCGTCGCCGACGCGCTGGCCGCCCTCGACGAGGTCGACTACGTCGTCTGCACCGCTGGCTCGTTCGACCTCCTGGCCGAACTGGTCTGCGAGGACGACGAGCACCTGCTCGAACTGATCAACAAGCGCATCCGCGCGCTTCCCGGCGTGCGGAGCACCGAGAGCTTCGTTTACCTGAAGCTCCGGAAACAGACCTACACCTGGGGCACCCGATGACAGCCGACCCGGCGCAGAAGGACCTTTCCAAGACCGCCTACGACCACCTGTGGATGCACTTCACCCGCATGTCGTCGTACGAGAACTCTCCCGTGCCGACGATCGTCAAGGGCGAGGGCACCTACGTCTGGGACGACAAGGGACGCAAGTACCTCGACGGCCTCGCCGGCCTGTTCGTCGTCCAGGCCGGCCACGGCCGTGAGGAGCTCGCCGAGGCCGCCGCCAAGCAGGCCAAGGAGCTCGCCTTCTTCCCGGTGTGGAGCTACGCCCACCCGAAGGCCGTCGAGCTGGCCGAGCGCCTGGCCAACTACGCCCCGGGCGACCTGAACAAGGTCTTCTTCTCCACCGGTGGCGGCGAGGCCGTCGAGACCGCCTGGAAGCTCGCCAAGCAGTACTTCAAGCTGACCGGCAAGCCGACCAAGTACAAGGTCATCTCGCGCGCCGTCGCCTACCACGGCACCCCGCAGGGCGCCCTGTCCATCACCGGCCTGCCGGGCCTGAAGGCCCCGTTCGAGCCGCTGGTGCCGGGCACCCACAAGGCGCCGAACACCAACATCTACCGCGCCCCGGCCTTCCTGGAGGGCCCCGACGGCACGGTCGACCCCGAGGCCTACGGCCGCTGGTGCGCCGACGAGATCGAGGTGGCCATCCTCAACGAGGGCGCCGAGACCGTCGCCGCCGTCTTCGTCGAGCCGGTGCAGAACGCCGGTGGCTGCTTCCCGCCGCCGCCCGGGTACTTCCAGCGCCTGCGCGAGATCTGCGACCGCCACGACGTGCTGCTGGTCTCGGACGAGGTCATCTGCGCCTTCGGCCGCCTGGGCACCATGTTCGGCGCCGACAAGTTCGGCTACCAGCCCGACATGATCACCTGCGCCAAGGGCATGACCTCGGGCTACTCCCCGATCGGCGCCACGATCATCTCGGACCGCCTCGCCGAGCCGTTCTACAAGGGTGACAACACCTTCCTGCACGGCTACACCTTCGGCGGTCACCCGGTGTCCTCCGCGGTGGCGCTGGCCAACCTCGACATCTTCGAGCGCGAGGGCCTGAACCAGCACGTGCTCGACAACGAGTCGGCGTTCCTGAACACCCTGAGCAAGCTGCGCGACCTGCCGATCGTCGGCGACGTCCGCGGCAACGGGTACTTCTACGGCATCGAGCTCGTCAAGGACAAGGTCACCAAGGAGTCCTTCAACGACGAAGAGGTCGAGCGCGTCCTCTACGGCTTCCTGTCGAAGGCCCTCTTCGACAACGGCCTGTACTGCCGCGCCGACGACCGTGGCGACCCGGTCATCCAGCTGGCCCCGCCGCTGATCTCCGACCAGTCGACCTTCGACGAGATCGAGCAGATCCTGCGGACCAGCCTGACCGACGCGTGGGCGAAGCTCTGATCCCCCTGCTTTCCTCCCCACCCTCAGTCACAGGGCGGTCCCGCTTCGGCGGGGCCGCCCTGCGGCGTTCCCGGTCCGTTCATCGGACCGCACTTCGGATCAAACACGCCTGATTGCGGGTGATTTGCCCCGGATGGAGCAGTGTGCCGCGCCCGCGCCCGGGTCCGATCGTTCTAATCTGACGACTGTCATATCCCTGCGGCCCCCAGGACGGAACCTCATGGCAGCGGCCCCTCCTGACAACGACGTGCTGTGGGCCCGGGGGATCGTCAAGTCCCATCACGGCACCCCCGCGCTGCGCGGCGTCTCGCTCGGGGTCCGGGAGGGCGAGGTCCTCGCCGTCACCGGCCCGCGCGGCTCCGGCAAGAGCACCCTGCTCGGCTGCCTCTCCGCGCTGCTCCCCGTCGACGAGGGCGAGGTCTGGTTCAACAGCGCCCCGGTGCACACCCTCGGACGGGCCGGACGGGAACGGCTGCGCCGCGACCGCTTCGGCTTCGTCGGCTCCGAACCGCACCTGGTGCCCGAACTGACCGCCCGGGAGAACGTCGCCCTGCCGCTGCTGCTGGCCGGCGCCGGCGGCAAGGCCGCCCACACCGCCGCCGACGAGTGGCTGGAGCGCCTGGACATCGGCGACCTCGCCAAGGTCCGGCCCGACCGGCTGGTGCAGGGCCAGCGCCAGCGGATCGCCGTCGCCCGCGCCCTCGCCCCGCTCCCGCCGGTCGTCTTCGCCGACGACCCCACCGCGCCGCTGCACCACGAGACCGCCGAGCAGGTCATGCGGATACTGACCAGCGCGGCCCGCTCCCACCAGCTCACCCTCGTGCTGGCCACCCACGACCGCGAGCTCGTCCGGTACGCGGACCGCGCCGTCGCCCTCGTCGACGGACGCCTGACCGGCCCCGTCACGCCCGTGCCGCGGGTCGCCCCGGCCCCCGGCACGACCGGGGTCACCGCCGTCCCGGCCGCCGGCCGCTGAGAGGGCCGCCGTGTTCTACCTCCGCCTGGCCCGCGGCTACCGGGCCCTCGACCTCGGCCGCTGGCTGCTCACCGCCCTCGCCGGCGCCGTCGTCGCCGGCTTCCTGCTGCGCGCCCTCGGCCGCGCGATGAGCGACCCGGCCGCCGGTCCCGACGCGCTCGTCCGGCTGCTCTGGTGCCTGCCGCCGCTGGCCGCGGTCGCCTGGTTCGCCGCCGTCGCCGCCCGCGCCCTGCCCGCCCGGCGGGCCGAACGGATCACCGGGCTCACCACCGCCGGGGCCGGGGCCGGCCGGATCCGCGCCCTGATCGCCGGCGAGGTCGCGCTCGCCTGCGGCACCGGCGCCGGCCTCACCCTGCTGCTCTTCCTGGTCCTGCGCAACGACATCGCCGGGCCCGCGCTCGCCGACGAACTCGGCATGGGCGTGGCCCTGCCGGCCGCCGCACCGGTCGCCCTGCTGACGCTCGTGCCGCTCACCGCGGGCCTCGCCGCGGCCGGCGCCGTCCCGCACGCCGAGACGCTGCCCGGCCGCTCCCGGCCCGAACCGACCGGCTTCGGCCCGTGGCGGCTCGCCCTGCCGATCGGCCTCGCCGTCCTCGGCCTCGCCCTGGAACTCATCGCGCTGCGCCCCGGCGCCGCGGCCGACGGCCGCCCGATCCACCTGCCTGCCGGGCTCGGCACCACCAGCACCGCCGCACTCGGCGGCTGGGCCGCCTCCGCGCTCGGCCTCGCCCTGCTCACCGGCCCGCTGCTCGCCCTGGCCGGCCGGCTGCTGGCGCTCGGCCGGCCCACCCCGCTGCGGCTGCTCGCCGGACGCGGCCTGACCGCGCAGGCCCGCCGGCTCGGGGCGCCGCTGGCCGTGCTCACCCTGGCGCTCGCCATGGTGCTCACCACCGTCCGCTACTGGCTCGGCGAGCCCGGCAGCGCCGATGTGCTGCCCGCCGTCGAGGCCGGCCTAATCCTGGGCTGCACGGCCGGTGCGGTGGCCGTCCGGCTCGCCGAGCTGCGCACCGCCCGCCGGGGCGTCGCCGCGGCGCTGCTGAGGCTCGGCGCGGCGCCCCGGCTGCTGTTCGGCGCCGTGGTGCTGCGGACCCTGATGGCCGGGACCGTCCTGCTGGTCACCGGCGGGGCGACCGCGGCCCTGGCGGCCGCCGGACTGCGCTGACCGGCGCGCGGCCAGAGCCGCGCGCCGGTCGGTCCGGCCGTCCGTCGGTCCGGCCGTCCGGTCAGCCGGCCGCCGCGAGCTGGCCGCAGGCGCCGTCGATCTCCTGGCCGCGGGTGTCGCGGACCGTGGTCGGCACACCGTGCGACTGGAGGCGCCGGACGAACTCGCGCTCGTCCTCGGGGCGGGAGGCGGTCCACTTGGAGCCCGGGGTGGGGTTCAGCGGGATCAGGTTGACGTGCACCCGGTGGTTCTTGATCAGCCGGCCGAGCAGGTCCGCCCGCCACGCCTGGTCGTTGATGTCCTTGATCAGCGCGTACTCGATGGAGATCCGGCGGCCGGACTTCTCGGCGTAGTTCCACGCCGCGTCCAGCACCTCGGCGACCTTCCAGCGGGTGTTGACCGGCACCAGCTCGTCGCGCAGCTCGTCGTCCGGCGCGTGCAGCGACAGCGCCAGGCGGCAGCTGAGGCCCTCGTCCGCCAACCGGTTCATCGCCGGGACCAGGCCGACGGTGGAGACGGTGATGCCGCGCTGGGAGAGGCCGAAGCCGTCCGGCGCCGGGTCGGTCAGCCGGCGGATCGCGGCCAGCACCCGGTTGTAGTTCGCCAGCGGTTCGCCCATGCCCATGAAGACCACGTTGGACAGACGCGCCTCGCCGCCCGGGATCTCGCCGGCCTTGAGCGCGCGCATCCCGGCGGCGATCTGCTCGACGATCTCGCCGGTGGACAGGTTGCGCGTCAGCCCCGCCTGGCCGGTGGCGCAGAACGGGCAGTTCATGCCGCAGCCGGCCTGCGAGCTGATGCACATGGTGACCCGGTCCGGGTAGCGCATCAGCACCGACTCGACGAGCGTGCCGTCGAACAGCTTCCAGAGCGTCTTGCGGGTGGTGTCGTCGTCGCAGGACACGTGCCGCACCACCGACATCAGCTCGGGCAGCAGACTGCCGGTGAGCTTCTCCCGGCTGGCGGCGGGGATGTCCGTCCAGCTCGCCGGGTCGTCCGACATCCGGCCGAAGTAGTGGTTGGAGAGCTGCTTGGCGCGGAACGGCTGCTCGCCCAGCTCGGCGACGGCCTCCTTGCGCTCGGCGGGGCTCAGGTCGGCGAGGTGTCGCGGGGGCTTGGCGCCGCGCGGCGCGACAAAGGTGAGTTCTCCGGGCTTAGGCATGGTTGTTCCAGTGTCGCAGACGCGCGGGGGCCCCGGACGCCGTGCGTCCGGGGCCCCTGTGCGCGAGGGCTGCGGCTCAGCTGCCGACGAAGGCCGCCAGCAGCAGCCAGACCACCGGGGCGGTCGGCAGCAGCGAGTCCAGCCGGTCCATGATGCCGCCGTGGCCGGGCAGCAGCGTGCCCATGTCCTTGATGCCGAGGTCGCGCTTGATCATCGACTCACCGAGGTCGCCCAGGGTCGCGGTGACCGCCGCGCAGCCGCCCAGGATCAGGCCCTGCCACCAGCTGCCGCCGTCGATGATCAGCTCCATCAGCAGCGCGCCCGCCAGCATCGACAGGCCGATGCCGCCGGCCAGGCCCTCGCGGGTCTTGCCCGGGCTGATCGTCGGCGCCAGCTTGGTGCGGCCGAACTTGTAGCCCACCGCGTAGGCCCCGGTGTCGCTGCACACCGTGACGATGAGGAAGAGCACGATCCGCTGCGGGCCGTCGTCGGCCGCCAGCATCATCGCCACGAAGGTGGCGAGGAACGGGACGTAGAAGGCGGTGAAGATGCCCGCCGTTATGTCCCGCAGGTAGTTCTCGGGCGGCTCGGTCATCCGCCAGACCATCACCGCGAGCCCGGTGAGCGCGAGCGAGGCCGCCGCCCACTGGATCCCCGACCAGTAGCCGGTGGCGACCATCGCGATGCCGCCCGCGACCAGCGGGACCAGCGGCGCCTTGATCTCCTTGCGCTCGGCCAGCCGGCTGGTCAGCTCCCAGACGCCGACCGACACCGCCGCGATCACCACGACCAGGAACAGGGCCTTGACGACGAACAGCGAGGCGACGATCACCGCGCCGAGGCCGACGCCCACGCCTATCGCGGCCTGGAGGTTGCGGCCGCCGCGCTGTTTGCGCTGCGGCGGCTGAGGCTGCGGATCGGCCTGGGCCACGGGTGTCTCCTGCCCTGGGTGGGACGACGGCACGAGGAAGGGCTGCCCCGCCGCCGGTCCGCCCGGCGGGCCGGGGTGCGGCCCGCCCGCGGGGGCGGGGGGCGGGGTGTCGTCGGCGATCGCGCGCAGCACGACCGTCTCCGACGCACCCGGCTCCGGCGTCCCGGGCTGCTCGTCGCGGAACAGCGGTCCGCTCAGCCGGCCGGACTCCCGGGCCGGCCCCTCGGCGGGGTCGGCCCCGGGCGGGGGCACGGGCTGCGGGCCCGGGTCGGCCGGTACGGGAGGCATGACCTGAGTCTCCTCCGCGTCCGGGTCCCAGTACACCGGAGGCTGCTGGGAGTGACCCGTTCGGTGGCCGGGGTCGTTCGTGCCGTACGGACCGTACGGCCCGGGCGGGCCGGCCTGCTGCGCCGGGTGCCCGGGTATGCCGCGAGCCTGCGCAGGTGCGGCTGGTGCCTGCGCAGGCTGGTGCGGCCGGTACGGCTGGAACGGCTGGTACTGCTGGTCGGACGGGCCCCAGTAGCCAGGGGCGTCAGGGGCGTCGTTCATCAGACCTCGAGCAGCTCGGCTTCCTTGTGCTTCAGCAGCTCGTCGACGGAGGCCACGTACTTGGCCGTGGTGTCGTCGAGCTCCTTCTCGGCGCGGCGGCCGTCGTCCTCGCCGACCTCGCCGTCCTTCACCAGCTTGTCGATCGCGTCCTTGGCCTTGCGGCGCACGGCGCGGATCGAGACCTTGGCGTCCTCGCCCTTGCCCCGGGCGATCTTGATGAACTCGCGGCGGCGCTCCTCGGTCAGCTCGGGGAGCACGACCCGGATGATGGAACCGTCGTTCGACGGGTTGACGCCCAGGTCGGAGTCACGGATCGCCTGCTCGATGGCCTTCAGCGCGGTCTTGTCGAACGGCGAGACGACCGCCATCCGGGGCTCCGGGACGGAGAAGGACGCCAGCTGGTTGATCGGCGTCACGGCGCCGTAGTACTCCGCGACGATCTTGGCGAACATCGCCGGGTGCGCGCGGCCGGTGCGGATGGCGGCGAAGTCGTCCTTGGCGTGGGCGACGGCCTTCTCCATCTTCTCCTCGGCGTCGAGGAGGGTCTCTTCGATCACTGTGATCTCCCTGTCCGGTTCATCTGCTGTTGTCCCGACCGGAGTCGGCGGCGGGGCCTCGCGGCGGCGGCGCCGTCCGGTGCGGCTGGTTGCTGCTCAGGCCCGGACAGAATCCTGGCTGATGAGTGTGCCGATCTTCTCACTCTTCACCGCCCGCGCGATATTGCCCTCCGCGAGCAGCTCGAAGACCAGCATCGGCAGGTTGTTGTCCTTGCAGAGCGTGATCGCGGTGAGGTCGGCGACCTTGAGATCACGTGCGATGACCTCGGAGTACTCCAGCGCGTCGAACTTGACCGCGTCCGGGTTGGTCCGGGGGTCCGCGTCGTAGACGCCGTCCACCCCGTTCTTGCCCATCAGCAGGATGTCGGCGTGGATCTCCAGGGCGCGCTGCACGGCCGTGGTGTCGGTGGAGAAGTACGGCATGCCCATACCGGCGCCGAAGATCACCACACGGCCCTTCTCCAGGTGCCGCACGGCGCGCAGCGGCAGGTACGGCTCGGCGACCTGGCCCATCGTGATGGCGGTCTGGACCCGGGTCTCGATGCCCTCCTTCACCAGGAAGTCCTGGAGCGCGAGGCAGTTCATCACCGTGCCGAGCATGCCCATGTAGTCCGAGCGGGCCCGGTCCATGCCGCGGACCTGGAGCTCGGCGCCGCGGAAGAAGTTCCCGCCGCCGATCACCACGGCGACCTCGGTGCCCGCGCGGACGACCGTGGCGATCTCGCGGGCGATCGCGTGCACGACGTCCGGATCGACGCCGAGCCCGCCGCCGCCGGCGAAGGCCTCACCGGACAGCTTCAGCAGAACCCGGCGGCGCGTGCCGCCGTGGGTGTCCTGCGCGGTCTCCTGCGTCTCCTGCATGGACTTCTCCTTCTACACCTACTGGTTCACAGGCGCGGACGTGCGGATGACCGGCCTGCGCGTACACGCGAGGAGGCCACTGCCGCGGGAACCGGTTCGGTGTCCTGCACGGCAATGGCCTCCTCGTCGTTCATGCTGCCGACGCGGCTCGCCCATGGACGGATGGCGCTGGGTGAGCCCGTACGGCGCGTTCCCCACCGCCCTGGTCAGCGGGCGGGGGCGGTTTCCAGCCTACGGCCGGAAGCCCGGGTGGAACGTGGCTCAGGCGCCGACGCGGAAGCGGGCGAAGCGCTTGAGGGCGACGCCGTTCTCCTCGAGGACCTTGGCGACGGTCTTCTTGGTGTCCTTCGCGAAGGCCTGCTCCAGGACGGAGTTCTCCTTCACGAAGCCGGTGACGCGGCCCTCGACGATCTTCGGCAGGGCGGCCTCCGGCTTGCCCTCCTCGCGAGCGGTGGCCTCGGCGACGCGGCGCTCGTTCTCCAGGTCCTCGGCCGGGATGTCCTCGCGGGACAGGAACTTCGGCGCGAAGGCGGCGATGTGCTGCGCGACGTCCTTGGCGACCTCGGCGTTCTCCTTGTCCAGCTCGACCAGGACACCGACGGCCGGCGGCAGGTCGGGGCTGGTCTTGTGCAGGTAGACCGCGACGAAGCCGTCGCCGTCGAACTGCGCGAAGCGGCGGAAGACGATCTTCTCGCCCAGGGTCGCGTTGGCCTCGTCGACGAACTGCTGGACGGTCTTGCCGGCCTCGATCTCGGAGGCGAGGGCGGCGTCCAGGTCGGCCGGGGCGGTGGCGGCGACGTGGGCGGCGATCGCGTCGGCGACCTGGACGAAGTTGTCACCCTTGGCGACGAAGTCGGTCTCGCAGTTCAGCTCGACCAGGACGCCGGACTTCTTGTCCTCGGCGATGAGCGCGGCGACGGCACCGTTGGAGGCGTCGCGGCCCTCGCGCTTGGCAACGCCCTTCTGGCCCTTGATGCGAAGGATCTCGACGGCCTTCTCGACGTTGCCCTCGGCCTCGTCCAGGGCCTTCTTGCAGTCCATCATGCCGGCGCCGGTGAGCTCACGGAGCTTCTTGACGTCCGCGGCGGTGAAGTTCGCCATGGTGTGAATCTCTTCTCGCGTCTCGCGTGTCTGCGTGGGGTAGCACCGGGGCCGGTGGTTCGGCCCAGGCACGGGAGAGAGGGGCACCGACCGGTGTCGTACCGGCGGGTGCCCCTCACCCTTGGTACGTCAGGCCTGCTCGGCCGGAGCCTCGGCCTCGGCGGCGGGCGCCTCGGCGGCGGCGGGGGCCTCCTCGGCCTTCTTCTCACCCTCCAGGAGGTCCTTCTCCCAGTCGGCGAGCGGCTGGTCGGCGCCCGGCTCGGCCTTGACGTCGCCCTTGGCGACACCCGCGCGGGCCTTGAGGCCCTCGGCGACGGCGTCGGCGATCACACGGGTCAGCAGGGTGACGGAGCGGATCGCGTCGTCGTTGCCCGGGATCTTGTAGTCGACCTCGTCGGGGTCGCAGTTGGTGTCGAGGATGGCGACGACCGGGATGTTGAGCTTCCGGGCCTCGCCGACCGCGATGTGCTCCTTCTTGGTGTCCACGATCCAGACGGCGCTGGGAACGCGCTGCATGTCGCGGATACCGCCGAGGGTCTTCTCCAGCTTGTCGTGCTCGCGCTGGAGGACCAGGAGCTCCTTCTTGGTGAGGCCGGAGCCGGCCACGTCCGAGAAGTCCAGCTCGCCGAGCTCCTTGAGGCGCTGCAGGCGCTTGTAGACGGTCGAGAAGTTGGTCAGCATGCCGCCGAGCCAGCGCTGGTTCACGTAGGGCATGCCCACGCGGGTGGCCTGCTCGGCGATGGCCTCCTGGGCCTGCTTCTTCGTGCCGACGAAGAGGACGCTGCCGCCGTGGGCAACGGTCTCCTTGATGAACTCGAAGGCGCGGTCGATGTAGTTCAGCGACTGCAGGAGGTCGATGATGTAGATGCCGTTGCGCTCGGTGATGATGAAGCGCTTCATCTTCGGGTTCCAGCGGCGGGTCTGGTGACCGAAGTGGACGCCGCTCTCCAGCAGCTCCCGCATCGTGACGACGGCCATGGCCGTGCTCCTCAGGTGTTACGCCCGGCTCCGGCGCACGCGTCGGGGTCGGCGCACGGTGGCGCTCCCCGCTCGGCACGTGCGAACGGCCGGGTCAGGCTCGGTTTGTCCGTGGCGGCCAGGTGACAGCCACGCCTGACGCCCCGAACGTGCCGAGCCGCTTCCACCCGGCGGTCCGGGGACCGGCCGGGCTCGGCGGACCGAGCGGCACTCGCACCTGGCGGGGGCGGCGGCGGAGCCGCTTGCGTCCACCGGTGGCGGGGCGTGCGAAGTCGACCCGGCGGACCGGGTCGCGTGTGAAGTGTACGGGAAGCGCCGAGCGCGGGGCGACTCCGCACGGGGCGGGCGGCCGGGGACGCGCCTGGTCCGGAGCGCCCGGACGGCGCCGCCGGGCCCCCGTGAACCCTGCGGAGTACACCCGTTGGAGGGACGTCCGTCATCCACAGGGGCCGGTTGTCCACAGGTTCCGGGGCGGGGGTGGCCGGGCCCGCGCGGGCCGGGGAGCCTCGGCGGCATGACTGCTGCTGCTCGGGTTCCGGCCGGCCCTGCGGGGCCGGGTGCTTCGGACGGTACGGCGGGCGGTACGACGGCCCGGCCGGGGGACGGTGCGGCGGGCGGGGCGTGGGGCGGCGCGGCGGCCGGGGCGCCGCGGTGCGGCCGGCGGGTGCCGGTGATCGTGCTGGGGGTTCTGGGGGTGGTGTTGGGGGTGGTGACAGGGGTGCTGCTGCCCGCGGGGTGGGCCGGGGCGGCTGGGCGCGCGGCGGCGGGCGAGGGTGGCAGCGGTGGGCGGGCGTGGCCGGTGGACGGGCCGGGCGGCGGGCCATCCGCCGTGGTCCGCCGCTTCGAGGCGCCGGCGCGGCCGTGGGGTGCGGGGCACCGGGGCGTCGACCTGGCCGCCGCTCCCGGCGCGGAGGTCCGGGCGGCGGCTCCCGGGGTGGTGACGTTCGCCGGGCCGGTGGCGGGGCGGCCGGTGGTCACGGTCACCCTCACGACGGCGGGGGTGCCCCCGCCTTCTGCTGCCTCTGCGGCTTCCGGGGCTTCTCCGGCTTCCGCCGCCTCGCCGCTGCGGACCACGTATCTCCCGGTGGCCGGCAGCGTCCCGGTGGGCACCGCCGTGGCCGCGGGCCAGGTGATCGGGCGGCTCGCCGACGGGGCCGGCCACTGCTCCGGCGGTGCCTGCCTGCACTGGGGGCTGCTGCGCGGACGACACTACCTCGATCCGCTGGCCCTGTTCGGCACCGGCCGGGCGCGGCTGCTTCCGCTCGCGGACCCACTCCCCCGGGACCGCGCGCGGCCGATCAGCTCGGGCCGAGACCATGCAGGGCGAGGGCGACGGCGGCGTCCGCGATCACCTCGGGGCTCTCCCCCCGGCCCCCGGCCGCCCGCTGCTCCGACTGGCGCACGGCCGCCTCGACGATGCCCTGCAGCAGCGCGGCGGCCAGCCGGGGCTGTTCGTGGCCGAGGTCCTCCAGGGCCTGGACCACCAGCCCCACCAGGGTCCCGTGCGCCGCCCGGATGCGCTCACGGGCCGCGTCGTCCAGCTCCAGCGCGGAGATCGCGGCGACCGCCCGGTGGCGCGGGTCGGCCGCCAGCGCGAGCTGGCCCCGGACGTAGGCCTCGATCCGCTCGGCGGCGGTGTCCCGGCTCGCCATCCCGGCCTCGATCTCGGCGGCCCAGAGCGGGAAGTCGCTCTCGCAGAGCGCCTCGACCACGGCTGCCCGCGAACGGAAGTACTCGTACACCGAGGACCGCGCCAGCCCCGTGCGCGCCGCGAGCGCGGGGAAGGTCAGGGCTTCCATGCCTCCCTCGGTGAGGAGACTGCGGGCAGCGTCGAGGAGGGCTGCCCGCTGCATCTGACGGTGCTCGGCCACACTGGCTGCTCGGATCTTCGGCACGCACTCCACTGTACGGAGCCCTACATCCCGCCGGTACGGTGCCGCGCGTCCGTGCGATGCGGAGGGATGCGTACCGGGGCGCAGGGCGTGGAACGGGCGTGCGCGGCGCACCCTGCGGCGGGCGACCGCGCCGCCCGCTAGCGGATGTCCGACAGCTTGGCGCGCAGCTGGAGCACCGACTTGGTGTGGATCTGGCTGACCCGGCTCTCCGTCACCCCGAGCACCTGGCCGATCTCGGCGAGGGTCAGGCCCTCGTAGTAGTAGAGGGTCACCACGGTCTTCTCCCGTTCGGGGAGCGTGTTCACGGCCTGCGCCAGCAGCCGCCGCAGCTCGCGGTCCTCGGCCACCTCCACCGGGTTGTCGGCACCGTGGTCCTCCAGGGTGTCCATCAGGCTGAGCCGGTCGCCGCCCTCGCCGACGGGGTGCAGCAGTTCGTCGAGCGCCACCACGTTGGCGAGCGAGAGCTGGCTGAAGATGGCGTGCAGGTCCTCGATGGCGATGCCCATCTCGGCCGCCACCTCGGGCTCGCTCGGCGTCCGCCGCAGCCGGGCCTCCAGCGTCGCGTACGTCCGCTCGACCGCCTTCGCCTTCTGCCGCACCGAGCGCGGGATCCAGTCCAGCGCCCGCAGCTCGTCGATGATCGCGCCGCGGATCCGGCTGATGGCGTAGGTCTCGAACTTGATGGCGCGTTCGATGTCGAACTTCTCGATCGCGTCGATCAGCCCGAAGACGCCCGAGGAGACGAAGTCGGCCTGCTCGACGTTGGAGGGCAGGCCGACCCCGACCCGGCCGGCCACGTACTTGACGAGCGGTGAGTAGTGCAGGATCAGCTGCTCCCGCAGCCGCTGGTCGGCCGTCTCCTTGTAGGCGCGCCAAAGCTCTTCGAGCGCCGTGCGCTCGCGCCCGCCCGCCTCCCGGCGGGCGGCCGGCGCCTCGGTCGACGCGAGGGCGGCCGGGTCGGCGGAAGCGCCGGGCGCGTCCGGACGGTCGTCGTGCGCCCCGGGGTGCGCCGGGCGACCGCCCTGCCGTGCGAGGGCCCCCATCCCGCCCGTGGCCTTGGAGGGGAACTCGGTCACGGTGCGCCGCTCGGTACGCGGCCCTCCCGAGGACCGGGCGCCACCGGTCACTCGGTGTCCGGGAATGTGTGTGGGCATACGTTGGTCTGCGCCGTTCTGCCGAGTCATGTGCTGATAGGGAAGGCATGGCGAGCGTAGCGTGACCAACTCGCTGCGCAGTGCTACCGCCACTCGGTCGTCCCCCGATCCGGTGGCGTTCGTGTCACCACCCCGGGGTACCGGGGATCGACGAACCGGAGGCCGGGCCCCGCCGGGCCGGGCCGGTCCGTCAATCCCCCTCCCTTCTCGCACTCGTCCGTGTGGTCGTCCCGCAGTGGTCCGTCCGGCCGTGCCCGCGCCGCGCCCGCCCGGACCCGCCGTCACCTCCTCCGCACCAGGCGCCAGTGCGCGCCGTGCCGCTCGACGTGGCCGAGCGAGCCCAGCTCGTAGAGCCGCTGGAGCACCTCGTCCGGCGGGAGCCCGGACTGCCGGGCCAGCCGCTCCACCGGCGCGCCGTCCGGGTCGGCGGGCACCGCTTCCAGGACCCGGGCCGCCGCCGGCTCCAGGAGGTCCCTCGGCAGGACCGGTCCGCCGCGCTGCGGCGCGAGGTCGTCGCCGATCGCGCCGATCAGCTCGACCACCTCGGCGGCGTCGGTGACCACGGTGGCGGCGCCGCTGCGAATCAGGGCGTGCACCCCGGCGGACAGCTCCGAGGTCACCGGGCCCGGCACGCCCATGGTGTGCCGGTTGAGGTCGCGGGCGCGCCTGGCGGTGCTGAGCGCCCCGCTGCGCAGCGCCGCCTCGACCACCACGGTGCCGCGGGTCAGCGCCGCGATCACCCGGTTGCGCAGCACGAACCGGAACCTGGTCGGGTGCTCCCCCGGCGGGAGTTCGCTCAGCAGCAGCCCCTGCTCGGCCATCCGGCGGATCAGCCCGGTGTTGCCCCTCGGGTAGGCCACGTCCACTCCGCAGGCGAGGACGCCGACGGTCGGCCCGCCGACCGCCAGGGCGCCCCGGTGGGCGGCCGCGTCGATGCCGTAGGCCCCGCCGGAGACGACCACCCAGCCGCGTTCGGCGAGCTGGGCGGCGAGGTCCCCGGCGACGTGCGCGCCGTACGCCGTGCAGGCCCGGGCGCCCACCATCGCCACCGACCGCAGCGCGAGCAGGCGGAGCGAGCCGGTGCCGACCACCCAGAGGCCGGTGGGTCTGCTCTCGCCGAGGTCGTCCAGCTGGCTCGGCCACTCGCTGTCGCCCGGAATGATGAAGCGTCCGCCGGCCGCCCGCACCCGTTCCAGGTCGGCGACCGGGTCGAGGCCGGGCAGCCGGGCCCGGTAGGCCGCCAGCCGGGAGCCGTCCGGACCCGGCCGGCCGGGTGCTGCGCCGTCCTGGATGGCCCGGACGACGTCGAGGGCGTCGGTGTGGGCGAGCCAGCGGCCGAGCGCGGCGTCCCCGGGTTCGCCGAGCCGGCTGAGCGCCGCGCGGGCGAGGCGCTCGGGCTCGGGTGCGGGCCGCGGCCGGAGCGCGGGTCCGGCGGACGGGCCGTGACCGGGGTCGTTCGTGGTGGGGTTCACGGGCCGGCCTCCTCGGGCTCGGGTCGCGGATCGGCGGTGCGGCGCGCGGAGCGGGCACGGGGGCGGGGCGGTCGGCGCTCGGCCTTGTCGCCGGTTCCGTCGTGGGTGTCCGCACCAGGGGTGTCTCCGGTTCGGCCGCCCGTCCGGTCCGGGGCCGGATCCGGCCGGCCGAGGAAGCGCTCCGTCAGCGGAAGGCCCTGTTCGACCCCGGTGCGCAGCACGAGGGCGGTCCGGAGGTCGCGCTGTTCCGGACGGTCCCGGCCGGCCAGGTCGGCGACCGTCCAGGCGACCCGCAGCACCCGGTCCAGGCCGCGGGCGGTCAGCAGGCCCCGCTCCAGCTGGCGCGCGGCGTCGTTCAGCGCCCCCGGCGCCAGCTGCCAGCGGGTGCGCAGTTCGTGGCCGGGGACCTCGGCGTTGGTCCGCCACGGCGTGCCGGCCAGCCGGGCCGCCGCGCGCTCGCGGGCCGCCAGCACCCGGGCCGCGACGACCTCGGTGGTCTCCGCCGAGGTGTCGCGCTGCATCAGCTCGGCCCTGGTCACCGGGGCCACCTGGACCTGGAGGTCGACCCGGTCGAGCAGCGGTCCGGACAGCCGCCCCTGGTACCGGCTGACCATCGCGGGCGTGCACTCGCAGCCCTCGCCCCGCCGTGAGTGGCGCCCGCACGGGCAGGGGTTGGCGGCCAGGCAGAGCAGGAACCTGGCCGGCAGCCGCATCGATCCGGCCGACCGGGCGATCACCACCTCGCCCGATTCGAGCGGTTGGCGCAGCGCGTCCAGCACCCGGACGGGGAACTCCGGCGCCTCGTCGAGGAACAGGACGCCCCGGTGGGCCAGCGAGACCGCACCCGGTCTCGGCAGCCCGCTGCCGCCGCCGACGATCGCCGGCATGGTGGTCGAGTGGTGCGGGGCGCAGTAGGGCGCGCGGTCGACCAGCGGCCGCCCGGCCGGGAGCAGCCCCGCCACCGAGTGGACCGCGGTGACCTCCAGGGCCTCCTTCTGGGTGAGCGGCGGGAGCAGCGCCGGCAGCCGCTCCGCCAGCATGGTCTTGCCCGCGCCGGGCGGCCCCTTGAGGTAGAGGTGGTGACCGCCGGCGGCGGCGATCTCCAGCGCCCGGCGGGCCTCGTACTGGCCGGCGACGTCGGCGAGGTCCATCCGGGCGGCCGCCTCGTCGGGCAGGCCGCGCACCCCCGCGCTGGGGAGCATCAGGCCCGCCATCAGCGGGTCGGGGTGCCCGACGGTGCGGTCGGCGGGCTCCTCCGGTTCGGGGGCGCCGGTCAGGACGGCCACCAGCTGGCGCAGGCTGCGCACCCCGACCACGGTCACCCCGGGGACCAGCTCGGCCTCGGCGGCGGTCTGTTCGGCGACCACGACGCGCCGGTAGCCGGCGTCGGCGGCGGCCAGCACCGACGGCAGCACCCCGCGCACCGGGCGCACCCGCCCGTCCAGCCCGAGCTCGCCGATGAGCAGCAGGTCGGCGATCGCGCCCGGGTCGAGCCGTTCGGCGGCGGCCAGCACGGCGCAGGCCACCGCGAGGTCGAAGCCGCTGCCGCTCTTGGGCACCGAGGCCGGGCTCAGCCCGACGGTCAGCTTCCGCTGCGGCCAGGCCTCGCCGCTGTTGACGACCGCCGCGCGCACCCGGTCACGGGCCTCGGAGAGCGCCTTGTCGGGCAGGCCGACCAGGGTGAACGCCGCCACCCCGGGCTCCAGGTCGGCCTGGACCTCGACGATCACCCCGTCCACGCCGACCAGGGCCACGGAGCACGTCCGGGCGAAGGCCATCTCAGACCACCCCCCGCAGGTGGTCGACGGAGGCGGCGCCACGGGTCCGGTTGATGACGGCGACCAGGTCGATCCGGACGCCGCCGGGCGGTACCGGCGCCCACGGCGGGTCGGTGCCGGCGGGCCGGTACTCGGCGCCGGCCAGCCGGGCGAAGTGACCGGGCCAGCGCTCGGCCATCCAGCGTTCGGCCAGACGGCGCAGCCGGTCCGCCTTGCTCGGGCCGATGGCCTCGCTGGGCTGCTGGAAGCTCCGCTCGGAGCGGGTCTTGACCTCGCAGACCGCGACGGTGTCGCCGTCGAGCGCGACGATGTCCAGCTCGCCCTCGACGCAGCGCCAGTTGCGGTCGAGGATGCGCAGCCCGTCCTCGGCGAGGCGGCGGGCCGCGACCTGCTCGCCGTAGCGGCCCAGGCCGGTGTTGGTCGCCCGCTCCGTTCCCGGCGCGGCCGGCGGCGGCGGGCCGCCCTCCGGGGCCCGCGTCGTCCTCCGGCGCGGCTGCCCGGCCTGCCGGGCCTTCGCGGTCTGCTTGCGCGTGGCGCGCTCGATCTCCTGCACGGTGACCACCTCCGCCGGGGAGGTTGCCGTGCGGTCCGGGTACGGACCAGAGAGTTCTTTTTACCTGTGGACAACTCGGGCCTGTGGATAACTCCTGTCACCCTCGGGAGTGATTATCCCGGAATACCCGGAATTCCCCTGGACATCCGGGGGCCGGGCGGTCCACCGTCAGTTCCCGAAGCCGGACTCGTCCGAGGGCAGCTCCAGGTCGCTCTTCGCGAGTTCCTCGATGTTCACGTCCTTGAAGGTCAGCACCCGGACCTTGCGGACGAACCGGGCCGGCCGGTACATGTCCCAGACCCACGCATCCGCCATCGACACCTCGAAGAACACCTCGCCCTGCACCGAGTGCACCTGCAGCTCGTAGTCATTGGTGAGGTAGAACCGTCGCTCGGTCTCGATCACGTACTTGAACAGGCCGACGACGTCCCGGTACTCCCGGTAGAGCTTGAGCTCCATCTCGGTCTCGTACTTCTCGAGATCTTCGGCACTCATCCAGGCGTCCCCTCAACTTGTCACGTCCACCCATTGTGGACCACAGCACTCACCCTCAGAGCCTCACCGGAGCGGCCGGCGGCCCCTCGGTCAACAGCCGCTCCAGAAAGTCCACCAGCCCGGCCGGATAGACCGTCTCGGCGGTGGCCCGCAATTCCCCGACCGTCCACCAGCGCGCCGCGAGCAGCTGGGCGTGTTCGTCCTCGCCCATGCCCGAGTGGTCCAGCACGGTCTCGGCCGTGCGGGCCAGGTGGAACCACTGTTCCTGCTGGTAGCGCCGCCCCCGATAGGAGAACGAAGCCTTGCCGTACGCCACCACCGGTCCCAGCTCCACGCCGCGCAAGCCGGTCTCCTCCCGCAGCTCGCGCTCGGCGGCGTCCCGGGTGTCCTCGCCCGGCTCCAAGCCCCCGCCGGGGGTGAACCACCAGGTCACGCCGGGGACCGCCGGGTCCGAGCCGTGGAAGAGCAGCAGCCGGTCCTGGCCGTCGAGCAGCAGGATCCGTGAAGCCCTGCGCCGCTGTGCCGCCATGACGAGCCTCCACGCTCCCTTCGTCCGCCCCGGTCGCTCCCCCGATCCTGCCACCCGGCGCGGTCGTCCGGGGCGAGGTTCGGCAGAGCGGTCCCGGCCCGGACCGCGCCGGGCGGGGTCAGGCCGTGCGGCGGCGACGGCGCGCCAGGCCCGCCACTGCGCCCACCGCCGAGGTCACGAGGATCGTCGCCGCGCCTACAACGCTCGCCCAGAACGCGGGCTCCAGCGGTCCCGGGCCCGCCGGCCGCTGCCCGTCGACCGCCTCGAACGCCGAGGTGCCGGCCAGCAGGGCCGTCCGGCCGAGCGGAACCACGGTGGCCTCGACCCGGGCCTCCACCTCGGTGGCCGGGACGGTCCCGCCGTCGGTCTCCAGGTGGACGCGGGAGTCGAGCGAGCCGAGCCGGTTGTCGCCGAGCAGGAACAGCCGGCCCTGCGGCACCTCGACGCTGAAGGCGGCGCCCTGGGCGCCCTGATCCGCGAGGTAGGGCTCGTCCACCGGCTTGCCGTTGACGGTCAGCCGCGCGTCACCGGTGCCGACCGCGACGGTGTCGCCGCCGACCGCGACCACGCGCTTGACCATGAGCCGGCCGCCCCAGAGCTGGTCGCGGAAGACCACCACGTCACCCCGCCGGACGTCCGCGCCGTCGGTCTTCCGGGCCAGGACGGTGTCCCCGGCCATGAGGGTGGGGGCCATCGAAGCGGTCGGGATGCTGTACGGCCGGTACATCGCGGCGATCACCGCGAAGCCGCCGATCAGCAGGACCAGCCCGAGACCGAGCAGCACCCCCTGGGCCACGGCCCCGGGGCCGCGCCGGCGGCGGGGGGCGACCGGAGGACCGCCGGCCGGTCGTTCCACGACACTGCTCATCGACACCGTCCAACCCCTGACCGACCCGGAAACGCGCACGGCGGCGCACCGGCGCCACGGGCGGAGAACCCGGCGGGCCGTGGCACGTCCGAGCAGATTACTCGTCGGTACCACGGCCCGCGCAAGACCCGGGAGCCCCCGGCCGGTGTCAGGACCGCCCGTCGCGGTCCGGCCGGTTCCGCAGTCGGCGGACCAGCGGGAGCAGGGCGACGGCGCCCACGGCACCGGCCGCGGCCGGCACTGCGGGCACGGCCGCCGCCAGACCCTTCTGGTCGAAGGTGTCCGGCACCGACAGCGTCGACCAGTGGTTGACCGGCCAGGCCACCACGAAGGCACGCCCGATCACGTCGTCCACCGGAACGGTGCCGCCGCCCGGCTGGTCCATGTGGAAGCGCGAGTCGAGCGAGTCCGCGCGGTGGTCGCCCATCACCCAGATCCGGCCGTCGGGGACCTTCACCGGACCGAACGGCTTCGTCCCGCACGGGGTGTTGCCGGCGTAGACGTACGGCTCGTCGAGCGCGATCCCGTTGACCTTCACCGGGCCCTCGCCCTCGCACTCGACGGTGTCCCCGCCGACCGCGATGACCCGCTTGATGAGGTCCTTCTCGTTGTCGGAGGGCATCAGGCCGACGAAGCTCAGCACCTCCTGGACGCCCCGGACGAAGGAGTTGCTGCTCTGCTTGGTCGGCTCGTCGCCCAGCCAGCCGCCCGGGTCGTGGAACACCACGACCTCGCCGCGCTCGGGCTCGGAGCCGAACCACGGGGTGAGCTTGTCCACCAGGACCCGGTCACCGACCTGCAGCGTGTTCTGCATCGATTCCGACGGAATGGAGAACGCCTGGACGAAGAAGGTCTTGATCACCAACGCCAGGACGAGGGCGATGCCGATGAGGATCGGCAGTTCCTTCCAGAACGAACGCGGCTTGCGCTCGTTGCGCGGCGGCTGCTCCTCGGCACCGTCCGTGGGCCCTGAGTCTCCCGGGAGGGGCTGCGGGGTGTCACCCGTGCCGTCGCCGTGCCCGTCCGCGGACTGGGCCGCCGCCTCCTCGGCCGGGGCCGAGGACGCCGCCGCCTCCGTGGACCGGGCCGCCCGGCCGCCGGAGCCCTCGGGCTCGCCGGCGCCTGAGCGGGCGCCGATCACCAAATCCCCCACAACGTCTCCTCCCTGCTGTGCGGACGCCCGTGCGTCCGCGCTCACAGTGCCGCACAGCGGGCACCACGTTCCACCACCGGCCGGGCCCGCCAGGTCCGGCCCCGGACGGGTCCGCCTGACACCGGCACAGCCTTCGGACACGACCTCTCGACCCGAGCCGGCCGCATCCAGCACTTCTCTATCACTCCCGGGCATCCGGCTCCCGGTCCCACACGCGCGGTCCGCCCGGCGACCGGCCTGCCCGGGCCTACGACCGGGCCTGTCCCACCCGGCGCCCGATGAGCGGAAGGATGCCCAACACACCCATAACGAGCGGAGGTTCCTCAGGAACCGGCCCGCCGTCCGTCGAATCCGGCGCGGCTCCCCCGCCCGCCGGGGCACGCGCCACCGAGGAGAGTGAAACCGGCACCTCAAGTTGATGAACCCGCCCCGGCGGCCAGGCGATCATGAACGCCCGTCCGAGCACACCGCTCACCGGGATGGTGCCCTGCCCCGGATTTCCCATGTGGAAACGGGAGTCGGCGGACACGTCCCGGTGGTCGCCCATCACCCAGAGCCGCCCCTGCGGCACCTTCACCTTGAACGGCTGCCGGGACGGCGGATTGCCCGACGCCAGATAGGGCTCGTCCAAGGGCTTGCCGTTGAGGCTGACCCTGCCCTGCTCGTCGCAGCACTCGACGGTGTCGCCGCCGACCCCGATCACCCGCTTGATGAGGTCCTGCTCGCTGTCGGAGGGCAGCAGCCCGACGAAGGTCAGCACCTGCTTGGCCGCGCGCAGGACCGGCCCGTCCGTCGAGGGCCCGTGCGCGCTCTCCAGCCAGCCGCCCGGATCCTTGAACACCACCACCTCGCCGCGCTCCGGCTCGGCACCGAACCAGGGGGTGAGCTTGTCCACCAGCACCCGGTCGCCGACCTGGATGGTCTGCTCCATCGAGCCGGAGGGGATCACGAAGACCTGCACCAGGAAGGTCTTCATCACCAGCGCCACGACCAGCGCCACCACGACGACCAGCGGTATCTCGCGCAGCCGCGAGCGCCTGCGGCGGCGGGCGGCCCGGCGGGCGCTGCGCCGACGCTCGGCGCGCCCGCGCACCACGGGGCCGGGAGCGGAGTCCGGACCGGGGCCGGCGGGACCGGAGGCGGGATCCGGTGCCTCCCCCGCCCCGGCCGGGGGATCGGGAGTGGGGTCGGAATCGGGACCGGATCCGGGCGCCGGGCCGGCGGTCGGCGCCTCGGAGGTCGGCCCGTCGGCGAGCCGCCCCCTACCTCTGGTCCCCATGGCCACCGGTCCCCCCTGTCCCGGCGAAGGCCGCCGGCCGCTCCACGGTGGCCCAGTGCCCGACCGGGTAGACGACCCAGGCGGCCCGGCCGATGACCTTGGACTCGGGGACGAACCCGCCACCGGGATCGCCGAGGTGGTCACGGGAGTCCCGGGAGGCGCTGCGGTGGTCACCCATCACGAAGAGCTTGCCGGCCGGTACCACCACGTCGAAGGCCACGGCGGACGGCTCGTCCCCGGGGAAGAGGTAGCCGGACTCGTCGACCGGCACGCCGTTGACGGTGAGCGGGCGGCCCGGTCCGGTGCTGGTGACCCGGTCGCCGCCGACACCGATCACCCGCTTCACGTAGACCGAGTCACCGGCCGGGACCAGCCCGACGTCGCGGCCGAAGGAACGCAGCGAGGTCCAGAGGCCGTCGCGCTCCAGCGGCTTGCGCAGGAAGGAGCCCGTACCGTCGAACACCACCACGTCGCCGCGCTGCGGATGACCGCCGAAGGCGTAGGACAGCTGGTTGACGACCAGCCGGTCGCCCGGGCGCAGGGTGTTCTCCATCGACCCCGAGGGCACCGAGAACGGGCGTGCCACGAAGGCGTTCACCAGCAGCAGCGCGAGCAGGCAGATCCCGACGAGCAGCAGCAGGTCCCGCGAGCGCGAGCGCCCGCCCGCGAGGTCCTCGGCGGGGTCACCCGCGGAGTCGGCGGCGCTGCCGTCGGCGGCCTCGTCGGCGCCGTCCGGCGGCGGGCACGCGGAATCCTCCGCGGAAACGACCGCGGACCGCGTCGGCGAGTCCGCACCGGTGGGTGCGGGACGGCCGTCGCGGTCCGCGGGTGGTTCGTGCGTGCTCATCGGGGGCTGAGCTTACCGTGCGGCAGCCCGGCCCCCCAGAGCGATCCGATCCCCCGGCAGTGCCGGGGGCCGGTGGATCAGCGGTCGCGCTTCTCCTTGATCTTCGCGGCCTTGCCGCGGAGGTCACGCAGGTAGTACAGCTTGGCGCGGCGGACCGCACCGCGGGTCACGACCTCGATCTTCTCGACGACCGGGGTGTGCACCGGGAAGGTGCGCTCGACACCGACGTTGAAGCTGACCTTGCGAACGGTGAAGGTCTCACCGATGCCGGCGCCGTGACGGCGGATGACGACGCCCTGGAAGACCTGGACACGGGAGCGGTTGCCCTCGATGACCCGGACGTGCACCTTCAGGGTGTCACCGGCGCGGAAGGCCGGGATGTCGCTACGCAGCGAAGCCGCGTCGACAGCAGCGAGCTTGTTGCTCATGTTGCTCTCCATCGCAGGCGCCACGGGCCGCCCACGGAAGTCGTCAGAAATGGGGTCTGCTGCGGGCCGCACCGGCTACCGGCGATCCCCCCGTGGCGGGGGCGCCGAACCACGTGACCCCTACGGGAGGAGCCCAGCGACAGACAGCAGCGGCCTATTCTTCCACACCACCGGCCGCGGACCGAAATCGGCCGAGCTCCTCGTCCCAGGCGAGGCCGAGCACGCCGAGCGCCGCGCGGTCCTTCTTGTCGAAGTCCGCGTGCCGCCAGCGGGCCACCAGGTCCGGCCGGTTGGCCAGGGTGCGGGCGAAGGCCTGCTCGCGGCGCCAGCGGGCGATCCTGCCGTGGTTCCCGCTCAGCAGGACGTCCGGCACCGTACGACCGCGCCACTCGGCGGGCTTGGTGTAGACCGGGCCCTCCAGCAGGTCGGCCATCGCACCGGGCGCGAAGGAGTCGTCCCGGTGGGACTCGGCGTTGCCGAGCACCCCGGGCAGCAGCCGGGCGATCGCCTCGACCATGACCAGCACCGCGACCTCGCCGCCGGCCAGCACGTAGTCACCGATCGACACCTCGACCACCGGCATCCGGGTGGCCGCCTCCTCGATCACCCGCCGGTCGATGCCCTCGTACCGGGCCGGGGTGAACGCCAGCCACGACCGGCCGGCCAGCTCCTGCGCGAGCTCCTGGGTGAACGGCCGGCCGCTGGGGGTGGGCACCACCAGGGTCGGCAGCTCCCCCTCCGGACCGCGGGCGAGCACCGCGTCGAGCGCCTCGCCCCAGGGCTCGGGCTTCATCACCATGCCCGGGCCGCCGCCGTACGGGCTGTCGTCGACGGTCCGGTGCACGTCGTACGTCCAGCCGCGCAGGTCGTGGACGTGCACGTCGAGCTGGCCGCGGGCGCGGGCCTTGCCGACCAGCGAGATGTTCAGCGGCTCCAGGTACTCGGGAAAGATCGACACGACGTCGATCCGCATCCCGTGCCGCTCGGCCTCCCGAGCCTCCGGCGCCTCAGTGACCTCGGAGACCTCCGAGACCTCCAAGACCTCCGAGGCCTTAGGAGCCCCAGCAGCCTCCGGGCCCTCCGGCGCGGCCGGCGTCTCCACGCTCTCCCCGGAGCTCACCGCGACTCCTCCGAGCCCTCGGCCCCGCCCGCCGTCTCCGCCGTCTCCGCCTCCGCGGCGCCCGCGACCACGGCGCGCTCCGGGTCGATCAGCCCGCCCGGCGGGTCGATGACGGCGCGCTGGTTCTCCAGGTCGATGGTCGGCACGATCTTGGCGACGAAGGGCACCAGCACCTCCGTGCCGTCCGCCTTCTTTACGGTCAGCAGGTCCTGGTAGGGCAGGTGGACCACCTCGGTGAGCTCGCCCACCGGGGTGCCGTCGAGCAGCACCACGTCCAGCCCGATCAGCTGGTGGTCGTAGTACTCCTCCGGGTCCTCCGGGCTCTCCTCCGGGTCGACCTCGGCGATCAGGATCGTGCCGCGCAGCGCCTCGGCGCCGTTGCGGTCCTTGACGCCGGCGAACCGCAGCAGCAGCCGCCCGCTGTGCACCTTGCCGGACTCGACGGTCAGCGGACCGGCCGAGGCCGGGTCGGTCAGCAGGACGGCGCCGGGTCCGAGCCGGAGCTCCGGCTCGTCGGTGCGGACCTCGACGCTGACGTCCCCCCTGATGCCGTGGGCGCGGCCGATCTTGCCGACGACGAGCTGCACGGTGATCGTTCTCCTGGATGAGTGCTGCGGGTGCTCTGGAGTGCTGCGGAAACGCTGCGGAACTGCTGCGGGATGCGAGGGCGCCGGCGAGAACGGCGAAGGCCGGCCGGGACGACATGCGTCCCGGCCGGCCTCGAAAACCCTGACGGCTGAACGAGCAGCCCGGTCAGCGAATGTTGTCCACGTCGACGAGGTCGACCCGGACGTTGCGACCGCCGAGGGCGCCGACCACGGTGCGCAGGGCGCGCGCCGTGCGGCCACCCCGGCCGATCACCTTGCCGAGGTCATCGGGGTGCACCCGCACCTCGATGGTGTTGCCCCGGCGCAGGTTGCGCGAGCGCACCTGCACCTCGTCGGGGTGCTCGACGATGCCCTTCACCAGGTGGTCGAGGGCGTCCTCGATCACGCTCAGGCCTCGGCAGCGGCGTCGGCCTCGGCCTCGGCCTTGTCCGACTTCTTGGCCTTCGGGGTGATGGCGACACCGGTGGTGGCGTCCTCGAAGCCGGCGACGGCCTTGGCGAACAGGTGCGAGAAGTCCTCGACCTTCGGCTCGGCGACCTTCAGCGGCTCCGGAGCCGGCAGGCCCTTGAACTTCTGCCAGTCGCCGGTCAGCTTGAGGATGGCGAGCACCGGCTCGGTCGGCTGGGCGCCGACGGACAGCCAGTACTGGGCGCGGTCGCCGTCGACCTCGATCTTCGAGGGGTTGTAGGTCGGCTGGTAGATGCCGATCTCCTCGATCGCGCGACCGTCACGCTTGGTGCGGGCGTCGGCGACGATGATGCGGTAGTGCGGGGAGCGAATCTTGCCGAGACGCTTCAGCTTGATCTTGACTGCCACGGGAGTGGAATCTCCTGGAGTTGACGTGGGTGAGCGGCCCCGCCCTCGCGTGGGGTTGCGCGGTGGGCCGTTCAAGGGACACGCCAGCCGAAGGAGAGAGGGGTCCTGCCCGGCTGCCGAGTACTCAGCGGTCCATTCTGCCACACGGGCGCCCACCCCCGAAAACAGGTCGACCGGGAGCCCCCGCTCCCGGTCAGCCCAACATGCGCACCTGCGCGGTGCACCTCACTGGCGAATCATCGGTGGATCAGTGGATCGGGTGGATCAGTGGTGCCTGGATCGATGCCGCCTGGATCGGTGTGCGTCGACCGTTGACCGATCGCTCCGGCCGGGCCACTGCCCGCACAGCCGCCCGCCGGTTCCCCTCGGTTCCCCGAGCCGTGAGGCTCCCCGAGTCGTGCGACGGGTCGCGAGCCGAGCTACGCGATCTTGAACGGCTGCTGGCACGCACCGCAGACGATGGACGCCTGGGCGAGCACCGACGGAACGACCCGGACGTTGCGCCCGCACCCGCAGACCGCCTTGACCCGGACGCCGCCCCCGGAGGAGCCGTGCCGGGCGGCCGGACCGCGGAAGGCGCGCGAGGCCCCTTCACCGGCCACCGCCTCCTGGTGCGCGCCGAGGGCGCGGTCCAGGCGCTCGATGGTCTCGGCGTACCGCTCGCGGGTCTCCTTGAGCATGGTCACCTGGGAGAAGCCGCTACTGGCGTGCGGCTCGACCGGGTGCGCCAGGCCCAGCTCGGAGGCCAGGAGCAGGAAGCGCCGGTTGTGGTAGCGGCCGGCCCGCGAGGTGTCCCGGATGTCCCGGGCCGCGGCCAGACCATGGGCAGCCTCGTGGAGGAGCCGCTCGAAACCGAGCCGGGTGCCACAGGCCGAGGAGGACTCGCCGATCAGCGCCTCGGGCGAGGCGAGGTCGGGGAGGTCCTGGTGGTAGGCCTGGATGTCACTCCAGGCGGCGGCCAGTTCGGCCGCGAGAACGAGGGGCTGTGTCGTGCTCACGCTAGACCAACGATGGAGTAGCAGCCGATGTTCCGCGTGTTCGAGATCCCCGGGAATTCCCAGGAAACTCTCAGGAATGTGTGACCACGCGCGAAATGCGCGTTCCGGATCTGACGCAAGACCAACCCCCTGCAGGTTTGGGCCCGCCGGCTCGGCGGGCGCCTCGTCATTTCCATCCGGGAGCGGGCTGTCGCCCCCAGGACGTACGGCCCGTGGACCTGTCGAGTTGACAGGGCCACGGGCCGTACACCGTACCGCTATTCCGTTAATACCGGCAGTTGACCGGCCAGTAGGGATGTCGGCATGTGAGACATGCGCGGAACAACGCCGGTCATCGGACGTCCGAATTTCCCGCCGGACAGGACAACAAGCGTCAGAACGCGGCCCCGGACATCGTTTTCCGGTGACATCCTTCGTGATCGTCCACTATCCGGAGAACGACCGAACGGTCAGTAGGCACGCGCGACGAGCGCGACGTTGCCCTCCTGGTCGTCCGTCTGCGGCACCGAACCGTCGGCGGCCACGATGCAGCGCACCGAGACGCCCTGCTCGGCCAGCTTGGCCTCGCCCTCCGGGCCCAGCTCGGCCCAGGAGATCCGGCCCCAGCCGGTGGCGGCGGCCTCGGCGGCCTCGTCGATGGTCTTCACGTCGACCGTGCGGGCCTCGCGGCGCTCGCGCGACTGACGGAGCAGCAGGGCCTGGTCCTCCTCCAGGATGCCCGGGAGGGTGGCCGCCAGGGAGTCGATCGAGACCGGCTCCTTGCCGCCCGGGATCCGGCGCGCCAGCATCGCGGTGCCGTTCTCCAGGTCGCGCGGGCCGACCTCGATCCGCACCGGCACGCCCTTGAGCTCCCAGTCGACGGCCCGGCGGCCGAACGGGGTGTCCGTGCGGTCGTCGACGACCACGCGGACGCCGGCGGCCTCCAGCGCGGCACCGATCTCACGGACCTTGGCGATCACCGCGTCGTCGCCCTTGATGGCGAGCACGACGGCCTGGACGGCGGCCAGCCGCGGCGGGACGCGCAGGCCGCTGTCGTCGCCGTGGGACATGATCAGGCCGCCGACCATGCGGGTCGAGACGCCCCAGGAGGTCTGCCAGACGTACTCGCGCTCGGCGCCCTGCAGCTGGTAGGTGGTGTTGAACGCCTTGGCGAAGTTCTGGCCCAGCTCGTGGCTGGTGCCCATCTGCAGCGCCTTGCCGTCGCCCATCATGCCTTCGAGCGTGAGGGTGTTGATGGCGCCGGCGAAACGCTCCTTGGCGGTCTTGCGGCCGAGCACGACGTCGATGCCGAGCACGTTGGTCATGAAGTCGCCGTAGACCTGGGTGTGGATCATCGAGGCGTAGTCACGCGCGTCCTCGTACGTGGCGTGGGCGGTGTGGCCCTCCTGCCAGAGGAACTCGGTGGTGCGCAGGAAGACGCGCGGGCGCAGCTCCCAGCGGACCACGTTGGCCCACTGGTTGATCAGCAGGGGCAGGTCGCGGTGGCTCTGCACCCACTTCGAGAAGTACTCGTTGATGATCGTCTCGGAGGTCGGCCGGACCACGACCGGCTCGTCCAGCTGCTTGCCGCCGCCGTGGGTGACCACCGCGAGCTCGGGGGCGAAGCCCTCGACGTGCTCCGCCTCCTTGGTCAGGTAGGACTGCGGGATGAACATCGGGAAGTAGGCGTTCTGGGCGCCGGCCTTCTTGATCCGGGCGTCCATCTCCTGCTGCATCCGCTCCCACAGACCGTAGCCGTACGGTCGGATGACCATGGTGCCGCGCACCGGACCGTTGTCGGCCAGCTCGGCCTTGTTGATGAGGTCCTGGTACCAGCGCGGGAAGTCTTCCGCCTGGGGGGTGAGAACGGGTGCCTTAGCCATGGGCGAATCGTACGGGGAGCAAGCCCCCGACTTCGAATCCGTTCTCCGCGACGACCCGCCCGGGGGCGCACGACCCCGACACGCGCGCACCACCCCGCACCCCTCTGGACGCCGCGCCCGAGCCGCTGTTCGCTGGAGTGGGGGCGGGACGTCGAGGGGGGCCGGAGCAGCACACCGATGGACCGGATGGGAGGCCGCGATGGCTTCAGCGCGGGTGACCGGCACGACCCCAGTACCCCCCGGCACGGAGCGGCCCGCCGCCCGGGCCCGGGACTGGGCGGAGATCCAGGAGCGGATGCTGGTGCCGCTCTACGAGGCCGTCCACGACCGCCTGGAGGTCGGTCCGGCGACGAGCGTGCTGGGGCTGGGCTGCGGCTCCGGCCTCGCCCTGCTGCTGGCCGCCGGCCGGGGCGCGCAGGTGGCCGGGCTGGAGCCCGACGACGACCTGCGCGCCCTGGCCCGGGAGCGCCGGCTGCGGGTCGACGCGGACCGCCGGACGGGGGCGGACGTCGCCCGCTCGGCCTATTCGCTGGTCACCGTTTTCGAGCAGCCCCCGCCGGGCGGCGAACCGCGCCGCCCGGTCGCCGCGGCGGGCCGGCTGGTCCTGCCCGGCGGGCACGTGGTGCTGGCCGCCTGGGGGCCCCGGGAGCGCTGCGAGAGCGCGGCCGTGCTGGACGTCGCCCGGCGGATGGCCCGGCGCAGCCGGGCGCGCGACCCGTTCGAGCTGAGCCCGCCCGGCGCGCTGGAGGACCTGCTCTCCGGGACGGGTCTGCGCCCGGCCGGCGGGGGCCGGGTGGGCTGCCCGTTCGCCTACCCCGATCCGGCGAGCGCGGTGCGCGGACTGCTCTCCACCGGCCTGTACGACGCGGCGGAGGAGTTCTCCGGGCCGGCGCTGGTGGCGAAGGAGCTGGAGGAGGCGCTGCAGCCGTACCTGCGGCCGGACGGCACGGTGCGGATGACGAACGTCTTCCGCTACCTGATCGCCGAACGGCCCCGCTGAGCCCCGCCGGGGTTCAGCGGGCCCCGGCGGGCCCTGCCGGGGTCAGCGGGGCGGACGGTCCGCGGAAGCGGCGCGGTACGACGCGCGGTACGACGCGCGGACCGACGAAGGGGCGCGCACCAGCACGGCGCGCGCCCCTCACCCCAGCCCCCCCCTCACCCCAGCCCCCCGCTCACGGGTGCTCAGGCCTGGTCGAGCGCCTTCCGGGGCACCCCCGCCGCCCGGTAGGCCTGCTCCTCGTCCAGCGTCTCCGCCTCCAGCAGCGCCGCCGCCAGCGCGTCCAGCCGGGCCCGCTGCTCGGTCAGCAGCCGCACCGCCTCCTCGTAGCACTCCGCGACGATCCGCCGGGCCTCCTCGTCCACCGCGTCCAGCGTGGTCGGCGCCGCGGAGAGCCCGTAGGCGCCCTGCGGGTCGGACGGGACGGCGGTGAGCCGGCCGACCCGCTCGCTCATGCCCCACCGCCCGGCCATGCCGCGGGCGATGTTGGTGACCTGCTCCAGGTCGCTCTCCGCGCCGGTGGTGATGACCCCGTAGACCACCTGCTCGGCGGCCATCCCGCCGAGCGCGCCGATGATCCGGCCGCGCAGGTAGGGCTCGGTGTAGGAGTAGCGGTCGGTCTCCGGGGTGGAGAGGGTGACGCCGAGGGCGCGGCCGCGCGGCACGATGGTGATCTTGCGGACCGGGTCGGCGCCCGGCTGCAGCATGCCGAGCAGGGCGTGGCCGCTCTCGTGGTACGCGGTCCGCTCCCGTTCGGCCTGCGGCATCACCAGCGGCCGGACGGCGCCGAGCTGCACCTTCTCCAGCGCGTCCGAGAGGTCCCGGTCGTTCACCGCGTCCTGGCGGCGCTTGACCGCGAGCAGCGCGGCCTCGTTGACCAGGTTGGCCAGCTCGGCGCCGGTCATCCCGGGGGTGACCTTGGCGAGCCGGTTCAGGTCGGCGTCGCCGGCCAGCGGGACGTCCCGGGAGTGGATGCGCAGGATGGCCGCGCGGCCGTCGCGGTCCGGCGGGCTGACGGTGATCCGCCGGTCGAAGCGGCCGGGGCGCAGCAGCGCCGGGTCGAGCACGTCGGCCCGGTTGGTGGCGGCGATGACGATGACGCCCTCGGAGCCGGTGAAGCCGTCCATCTCGGTGAGGATCTGGTTGAGCGTCTGCTCGCGCTCGTCGTGACCGCCCATGCCGCCGCCGCTGCCGCGCTGGCGGCCGATGGTGTCGATCTCGTCGATGAAGATGATCGCCGGGGCGACCTTGCGGGCCTCGGCGAACAGCTCGCGCACCCGGCTGGCGCCGACGCCGACGATCATCTCGATGAACTCGGAGGCGGAGGCGGAGAAGAACGGCACGTCCGCCTCGCCGGCGACGGCCCGGGCCAGCAGGGTCTTCCCGGTGCCGGGCGGGCCGCTGAGCAGGACGCCGCGCGGCATCTTGGCGCCGAGCCGGCGGTACTGCTGCGGGTTCTTCAGGAAGTCGACGACCTCGGTGAGCTCGGCCTCGACCTCGTCGATGCCGGCCACGTCGGCGAAGGTGGTGCGCCGGCCGGCCTCCGCGGTGACCGGCTTGGGCGGGGCCTTGCGGCCGAGCGCCCCGCCGCCGAGCCCGCCGGCCATCCGCCGGGCGAGCAGCACCCAGATCACGATCAGCAGCAGCATCGGGGCCAGCGAGATGAGCAGGTTGGCGAGGAAGCTGCGCTGCTGGACCACCGGTTCGGCGGTGACCTCGACGCCCTGCTGCTGGAGGGTGGTCCAGAGGTCGTCCCCGGCGAAGACCGGGCGCTGGGTCTCGAACTCGGTGTAGGTCCCCTTGCCGCCGTCCGGTTTCGGCTCGGCGTTCTTGAGGGTGCCCTCGATCGAGTCGCCCTTGGAGTAGATCTTGGTGATGTTGCCCTTGTTCAGCTGGGTGTTGAACTCGGTGTAGGAGATCGTGGTCGCGCCGCCGGGGCCGAAGAAGGACAGCAGCACATCGCTGATCAGGAACACCACGAGGGCGGTGAGGATGAGGCCCGTCCAGCCGCCGGGCATCTTGCGCCGCGGGGGCGGCGGGGGCGGGGCGCCCTCGGACCGCCACGGCTGGTCGGGGGTCTGGCGCGGTGGTACGGGATCAGTCACCCATCGGACAATACGGACATCAGCTCGGCTCCTCCAATCGCAACGCCGCCCCGCCCGTCAGCCCCGCTCCTCCACGGCGGCCGACCCCGGCCACTCCTCGACGGTCAGCGCGAACCGCTCGTGGTCCCGCCAGGCCCCCTGGAGGAACAGCATCCGCGGGGTGAACCCCTCGTGCCGGAAGCCGAGCCGCTTGGCCAGGGCGATCGACCGGTCGTTGTCCGGCTGGACGTTGATCTCCAGCCGGTGCAGGCCGAGCCCGCCCTCCGACCGCGGGGCGAAGCAGCGGTCCAGCACCAGCCGCATGCCCTCGGTCATCCGCCCGGTGCCGGCGAACGGCAGGAAGGAGTCGTAGCCGAGCGCGCCGTTGCAGAACCGGCCCATCACGATGTTGGCCACGTTGACCTTGCCGACCAGCCCGCCGGTCTCCCGGTCGAGGATCAGGAAGGTCCGCAGCGAGGGGCCCTGGCGCGAGATCAGGTCCGCCAGCGCGTCCGGCTCCACCGGGTTCCACCGGCCGATGTGCTCGACGGACCTCCGGACCGCCTCGGCGTACGCCACCTCGTCCCCGGACCTCGGGGCCCTGATCGTCACTCGCATCGGACCATCATCGCGGACGGCCACCGGGCAGGCGAACGGCCCTCCGCCCGGGGGAACCGGGCGGAGGGCCGTTCAATGGCGCCTCCCCGTGCGCGCCGGACCGGCGCGCACCGGACTACAGCAGGTCCTTGAACTCCTTGGGCAGCTCGAAGTCGGCCGGGCCCTTGCCCGCGCCGAGGCCGAACGCGCCGCCCTCGGCGGGCGGCTGGCCGGGGCCGAGCGCGCGGCGCTCGGCGGCCGCGGCCTCCTCCTGCGCGCGCTTCAGCGGGTTGCCGCTCTTGCGCTTGCCCTTGGCGACCGGGGCCTTCTTGGCGGACTTCTTGCCGCCGCCGCCCATGCCGGGGATGCCCGGCATCCCGGGCACGCCCTTGCCGGAGGCCATCGCGGACATCATCTTGCGGGCCTCGAAGAACCGCTCGACCAGGTTCTTCACCTCGCCGACCTGGACGCCCGAACCCTTGGCGATGCGGGCCCGGCGCGAGCCGTTGATCAGCTCCGGCTCGGCGCGCTCGGTCGGGGTCATCGACTTGATGATCGCGCCGACGCGGTTGACGTCCTTGTCGTCGATGTTGTTGATCTGCTCGCGGATCTGGCCCATCCCCGGCAGCATGCCCAGCAGCTTGGAGATCGAGCCCATCTTCTGGACCTGCTCCAGCTGGGACAGGAAGTCGTCCAGGGTGAACTGCTTCGGGCCGCCGCGCAGCTTGGCGGCGATCTTCTCGGCCTCGGCCTGCGAGAAGGTCTGCTCGGCCTTCTCGATCAGCGAGAGGACGTCACCCATGCCCAGGATGCGCGAGGCCATCCGGTCCGGGTGGAAGGCGTCGAAGTCGTCGACCTTCTCGCCGTTGGAGGCGAACATGATCTGCCGGCCGGTGACGTGCGCGACCGACAGGGCGGCACCGCCGCGGGCGTCGCCGTCGAGCTTGGAGAGCACCACGCCGGTGAAGTCGACGCCTTCGAGGAAGGCCTGCGCGGTGGTGACCGCGTCCTGGCCGATCATCGCGTCGACGACGAACAGGACCTCGTCCGGGTCGACGGCGGCCCGGATGTCGGCGGCCTGCTGCATCAGCTCGGCGTCGATGCCGAGGCGGCCGGCGGTGTCGACGATGACGACGTCGTGCTGCTTCTGCTTGGCGTACTCGATCGAGTCCCGGGCCACCTGGACCGGGTCGCCGACGCCGTTGCCCGGCTGGGGCCCGTAGAACGCGACGCCCGCGCGGTCGGCGACGACCTGCAGCTGGTTGACGGCGTTGGGGCGCTGGAGGTCGCAGGCGACCAGCAGCGGGGTGTGCTTCTGCTGCTTCAGCCAGTGGCCGAGCTTGCCGGCGAGGGTGGTCTTACCGGCACCCTGCAGACCGGCGAGCATGATCACCGTCGGGCCGTTCTTGGCGAACCGCACCCGTCGGGTCTCGCCGCCGAGGATGGCGATGAGCTCCTCGTTGACGATCTTGATGATCTGCTGGGCCGGGTTCAGCGCGCCGGAGACCTCGGCGCCGAGCGCACGCTCCTTCACCTGCTTGATGAAGGCCCGGACGACCGGCAGCGCGACGTCCGCCTCCAACAGCGCGATGCGGATCTCGCGGGCGGTGGCGTCGATGTCCGCCTCGCTCAGGCGGCCCTTGCCCCGGAGGTTCTTGAACGTCGCTGCGAGGCGATCGGAAAGGGTGTCGAACACGTCGTCGCGGGTCCTCTGCGGCATCGGTGTGAGTACGGTCGTCGCCCCCAAGGGTATCCGGCCGCCCCGGGGACGGTCTCCACCCGGGTTCGACCGGACCTCGACGGGTTCCGGGAACGGCCCCGCGACGGCCCCGGGACGGCCCTGCGGGCGGCCTTCCGGGCAGCCCCGCGGCAGCCCGGAGGGCGCCTCGCCGGACGGCCCGGCGGACGCCTCGGCCGACGGCCTCAGCCCAGCGCCGCCCGGACCGCCGCCGCCACCTCCCCGGCCCGCCGCGCACCGAGCGGACGGCCCGCCCCGTCGGTCAGGTAGAAGGCGTCCACGGCGTCCGCGCCGAGCGTCGAGACGTGCGCGGTCCGCACCCGCACCCCCGCGCCGTCCAGCGCCCGGCCGATCCGGTGCAGCAGCCCGGGGGCGTCGTGCGCGCGCACCTCCAGCACCGTCGCGCTCGCCGAGGCCACCGGCGGCGCCACCGCGACCACCGGCGGCGGGGCGGGGACCCCGCGCCGGCGCGGCGCCGCGGCGTCCCGCTCGGCCAGCCGGCGGGCGACGTCCAGCGAGCCGTCCAGCGCCCGGCGCAGGTCCGCCCGGAGCCGGGCCGCCTCCGGCAGCTCCCCGAACGCCGCGGCCACCCGCCAGGAGAGCACCAGCACCGGCCCGGCGCCGACCGGGTCCAGCTCGCGCAGGTGCGCCGAGCGGACCGCCAGCCGGTGCAGGGCCAGCACCCCGGCGACGGTGCCCAGCAGGCCCGGCCGGTCCGGGACGGCCAGCAGCAGCCGCGCGCCCATCGGCCCGGCCCCGTCGCCGTCGGCCCGGGGCGCGGCGGCCGCCAGCGACAGCGCCGGTCCGCCGGTCCTGGCCGCCTCCACCGCCAGCCGTTCCTGCTCGGCCGTCGGCCCGGCCTCGACCGGACCGGGCCACCCGCCGCCCGCCCCGCTCAGCCGGGCGGCGGCCCGGGCGGTCAGGCCGTCCACCAGCGAGGCCCGCCAGGCGCTCCACGCGGCCGGACCGGTGGCCAGCGCGTCCGCCTCGGTCAGCGCCCGCAGCAGCTCCAGGCGCGCCGCCGTGCCGACCGCCCCGGTGACGGCCTCCACGGTGGCCGGGTCGTCCGGGTCCCGCCGGGTCGCGGTCTCCACCAGGGTCAGGTGGTGGCGCACCAGCACCGCCAGGGTCTCCACCGACTCCGGATCGAAGCCCATCCGGGCGGCCAGACCCCGGACGAGCGCCTCGCCCGCCTCGCTGTGGTCGCCCGGCCGCCCCTTGCCGAGGTCGTGCAGCAGGGCGGCGACCAGCAGGAGGTCCGGCCGCGCCACCCGGCGGGTCATCGCGGCGGCCCGCACCGCGGTCTCCACCAGGTGCCGGTCCACCGTCCAGCGGTGCACCGCGTTGCGCTGGGGCCGGCAGCGCACCCACTCCCAGTCCGGCAGCAGCCGGGTGACCAGCCCCTGCGCCTCCAGCGCCTCCCAGACCGGCAGGCAGGCCTCGCCCGCGCCGAGCAGGGTGACCAGCTGCTCGCGCGCCTCGTCCGGCCAGGGCACCGGCAGCGGCCGGCACTCCGCCGCCAGCCGGCGCACCGTCGCGTACGCGAGGGGCAGGCCGTTCTGCGCGGCGGCGGCCGCGGCGCGCAGCGGCAGCACCGGATCCGCGGCCGGGCGGGCGCCCAGCGCGAGCACCGCCTCGCCGTCCTGCTCGACCACGCCCTCGGCGAGCGGCCGGCGCTCCACCGCGCCCCGGGCCACCGCGCCGCGCCCGGCGGCGGTGAACGGGGGGAACGGGACGCGCCGGGGCGGGCGCCGGCCCCGGCCCGAGCGGGCGGCCAGCACCCGCTCCACCGACCGCCAGGCGACGTCGGAGGCGTAGGCGACGGTCCGCGCCGCCTCGTAGACCCGGCGCAGCAGGGCGTCGGCGTCCGGCACGCCCAGCCGCGCGGCGACCTGGTCCTGGTCCTGCAGCGCGAGCCGCTCGGTGGCCCGGCCGGTCACCAGGTGGACGGCGTCGCGGACGTCCGCCAGCCGGAGCGCGGCGGCGTCCAGCCCCTCCCGGGGTGCGTCGGCCAGCCAGCTCGCGGCGACCGCGCGCAGCGCGACGACGTCCCGCAGTCCGCCGCGGGCCTCCTTGAGGTCGGGCTCCAGCAGGAAGGACAGCTCGCCGTGCCGCTCGGCCCGCTCCCGGCCCAGCTCGCGCAGCTCGGGCAGCCGGCGCGCGGCGCCCGCCCGCCAGTCGGCGAGGACGGCGGAGCGCAGCGCGGCGGTGAGCGCCGGGTCGCCGGCCACGTGCCGGGCGTCCAGCAGGCCGAGCTGCGCCTTCAGGTCGGCGGCGGCCACCGACCGGGCCTCGGCCGGGGTGCGGACCGCGTGGTCGAGCGGGACCCCGGAGTCCCACACCGGGTACCAGAGGCGCTCGGGCAGGGTGGCGTCCAGCCGGCCCTCGTGCAGCAGCAGGACGTCGAGGTCGCTGCGCGGGGAGAGCTCGCCGCGCCCGTAGCCGCCGACCGCGACCACGGCGGCCCCGGCGGGGGCGCCGGCCGCCGCGAACAGGCCGGCCAGCCAGTCGTCGGTGAGCGCGGACAGGGCGGTGCGCCGCTCCCGGCCGCCGGGGCCGGGAGCGGCGAGCAGCCGGGCCCGGTCGGCGGCGTGGCCGTCGGGACCGGGGCCCGGGGCGGCGTCGGGGGCGGTGGCCATCCGGTCGGACCCTCAGAGGGCGTCGGGGCCGCGTTCGCCGGTGCGGACCCGGACGGCCGTCTCGACCGGGACCGCCCACACCTTGCCGTCGCCGATCTTGCCGGTCCGGGCCGCGTTGACCAGGACGTCGATCAGCGGCTCGGCGTCCTCGTCCTCGACCAGGACCTCGACTCTGACCTTGGGCACCAGGTCAACGGTGTACTCCGCGCCCCGGTAGACCTCGGTGTGACCGCGCTGGCGGCCGTAGCCGCTGGCCTCGGAGACGGTCAGGCCGTGCACGCCGAAGGCCTGCAGGGCGGCCTTCACCTCGTCCAGGCGGTAGGGCTTGATGACGGCGGTGATGAGCTTCATCGGGCGTCCACCTCGGTCTTCTCGATGCTGTCGGGTGCGGCTGCGGCTGCGGCTGGGGCCGCGGTCGCGGTCCTGGCTGCGGTCGCGGTCGCAGAGCCGGTCGCGGTCGCAGGGGCGGGTGCGGTCGCGGCCGCCGCGGCGACCGGCACCGCGGCCGGGGCGGCCGTGCGGCCGAGGCCCGACCCCAGCGCGCCGAAGTCGTACGCGGACTCGGCGTGCTCGGCCTGGTCGATACCGGCCAGCTCGACCTCCTCGGCGACCCGGAACCCGATCACCCGGTCGACCGCCTTGGCCAGCAGCCAGGAGAGCACGAAGGAGTAGGCGCCGACCACCGCCACGCCCATCGCCTGCTTGCCCAGCTGCGCCGCCCCGCCGCCGTAGAACAGCCCCTTGGCGCTCTGGCCGACCGTCCCGGTGGCGAACAGGCCGACCAGCAGCGAGCCGATCGCCCCGCCGAGGGCGTGCACGCCGACCACGTCGAGCGAGTCGTCGAAGCCCCAGCGGTACTTGAGGCCGATCGCGGCCGAACAGGCGGCACCGGCGACCAGGCCGATCGCCACCGCGCCGAGCGGGGAGACCGAGCCGCAGGCCGGGGTGATCGCCACCAGGCCCGCCACCGCGCCGGAGGCGGCGCCCAGCGTGGTGAACGCGCCGTGCCGCAGCTTCTCGTAGAGCAGCCAGCCGACCAGCGCGGCACCGGTGGCGACCTGGGTGTTGAGCAGGGCCGTCGCCGCCACGCCGTTGGCGGCCAGCGCCGAGCCGGCGTTGAAGCCGAACCAGCCGAACCAGAGCAGCCCGGAGCCGAGCATCACCAGCGGCAGCGAGTGCGGGCGCATCGGATCCTTGCGGAAGCCGATCCGCTTGCCGAGCACCAGGCAGAGCGCCAGGCCCGCGACCCCGGCGTTGATGTGGACGGCCGTCCCGCCGGCGAAGTCGATCACCCCGCTGCGGTCGCCGAGCCAGCCGCCGTGCCCGCCGTCGAAGAAGAACACCCAGTGGGCGACCGGGAAGTACACCACGGTCACCCAGAGCGCCACGAACAGGCCCCAGGCCGCGAACTTCGCGCGGTCCGCGATCGCGCCGCTGATCAGCGCCGGGGTGATGACCGCGAACATCAGCTGGAAGGCGGAGAACGCCGTCACCGGGATCGTCCCGGTGAGGTCGGCCACGCCGACGCCGCGCATCCCGAGGAAGTCCAGGTTGCCGATCAGCCCGGCGCCCGCGTCGGGACCGAAGCTGAGCGAGTAGCCGTAGAGGACCCACAGCACGCTGACGATGCCCAGCGACAGGAAGCTCATCGCCAGCATGTTCAGGATGCTCTTGGCCCGGACCATCCCCCCGTAGAAGAAGGCCAGCCCCGGGGTCATCACCATGACCAGGGCCGCACAGAT
Organism: Kitasatospora sp. NPDC058115; assembly: GCF_042884635.1. NCBI lineage: Bacteria > Bacillati > Actinomycetota > Actinomycetes > Kitasatosporales > Streptomycetaceae > Kitasatospora > Kitasatospora sp. NPDC058115. The sequence goes on along the minus strand of NZ_JBHVTL010000032.1, from coordinate 44,576 downwards.
GAGTACGAAGGCGGTGTCACCCGCGCTGAATCCGTCCGGCATCGGCGTCTCCTCCTGACTGGAAGCCGATCCGACCCGGGTCCCTGTCCCGTGACCCGGGGCGTCGGCGTTGAGCAGGAGCGTGCCGAAGGCTGGTTTCGGCCGATGCGGCCGGGTGTTTCACCGCCGTGACGAGGGCGACCGCGGGGTTACGCCCGCGTGAACGCGGCACCGGCCGTGCCGTCGGCGGACGGCACGGCCGGTGAGGGGGTCACGGTGGCGGCTCAGACCACCGAGACGTATTCGGGGATGTCCTGGACCACCCGCTCCTTGAGCCGGCTGACCGCGTCGACGCCCTTGAACCGGGAGACGGCGGCCTCGGTGGTCTTGCGGACCCGCGAGTTGAGCCGCTCGGAGCGGACCTTGGTGGCGATGTCCACGGCCTGCTCGGCGAAGACCGCCGCCTCCTCCGGCTCCCGCTGCAGCAGGTGCACGCTGGCCATGCCGACCAGGTTGAAGGCGTAGGAGCGGACGTGGTCGCCGTCCTGCCGGAACAGGTCGACCGCGCGCTCCATCACCGGCGCCGACATCGAGGCGTACAGCTCGGCGTTGTCCGAGTGGTAGGCGAGGTCGCGGAAGGAGTGCGCATTCTCCGCGTTCAGCTCGGCCGGGGAGAAGAACTTCAGCCAGTCCGGGTCGCCGTCGCCCTCGCGGATGTCGGTGAAGGTGTCCTCGGCCAGCCGGATCGCCCGGGCGCACCGGTTCACCTCGCCGATCGTGGCGTACGCGCGCGCCTCCATCGCGTACAGCAGGGACTGCTGGCGCGGGGTGGCGGTGTCGCGGCTGCCGTACTGGGCGAGGTGGATCAGCTCCAGCGCGTCCTCGCCCCGGTTGAGGTGGATCATCTGCCGGCTCATGTCGGTCAGGATCAGCGCGCCGAACGGACGGTCCCCGGCCTCCTTGGCGGCGTGCAGCGCCAGCACGTAGTACTTCTGCGCGCTGGGATGCATGCCGACGTCGTAGGACATCCAGCCGGCCAGGTGGGCCAGCTCGGCGGTGAGCCGGAACAGCCGCTTGGTGGTCTGCTCGGGGTAGGTCTCCTGGAGCAGGTCGGTGACCTCGTGGAGCTGGCCCACGACGGCCTTGCGGCGCAGCCCGCCGCCGTTCTGGGCGTCCCACTGCCGGAACATGACGGTGGTCTGCTCCAGCAGTTCCAGCTCGGGCTCGGAGAGCCGGCCGGTGAACGGCTCTCCGCCGTTGGCGGCGGTCAGGATCGGGGTCGGGGCGCCGTTCGGGCCGGGCGCCAGCCAGCGCTGCATCGGCTCGATCAGCGCGGCACCGGCGGTCAGGGCGAGCGAGGTGCCCAGGAAGCCGCGCCGGTTGAGCATGAGGTCGCTGCGCGAGTAGTCACTGATCAGCTGGACGGTCTGCGGCGCGCTCCAGGGCAGGTCGACGCCGCCGCCGACGGTGGAGACCGGCACGGCGGCGCGCAGCCCGAGGTCCTCGATGGAGACCACCGACCCGAAGCGCTCGGAGAACAGCTCGGACATGATCTTCGGAATCGGCTCGCGCGGCTGCTCGCCGTCGAGCCATCGTCGCACCCGCGAGGTGTCCGTGGAGACGTGGTGGGCCCCGATCTGCCGGGCCCGGCGGTTGACCTGACGGGCCAACTCCCCCTTGGACCAGCCGCTGCGGGCGAACCACGTGGTCAGCTTCTCGTTGGGTTGCTTCTCTGCCATGGGTCCGTCCCCATCCCGCCCGGGCCCCGGGGCCCCGATCGTGATCGCCCGACGGTTGCGGGCTCTTGCCAGACGTGTCGTACCGGACTGCGGCGCCACAGCCGCAGACGAACCGTCAGTTCCCCAACTCCCGGCCCGCCATGGCCCGGAGCGGACTCCCCGACGAGGTCCGTGTGCTGAACGTAACGCCCCGCGCACCGCCCCGGGGAGCGGCCCTGGCGAAACGCCACCTTTCGCCACCCCCAGGAGTGAACCGAAGCGCGCCGGCAGGCGGTTCACTAGGAAGTCCCGGCGGTCCGGCATATGCGGGCCGCCAAGTCCCCGACAGCACCCGGCTCTTCAGGCGAACCGCCGCCGCCACGGGCGGACTTCGCACCCGCTCCGACCGACGGCCCTCCCGCGCACCGACGATCCGGCATCGGCACCGCCGACCACAAGGCGGCGCACGAGGCGCATCAGGGCAACTGGCGCACACCGCGCGCTGTGCGCCGCCACCGCACCACGCACCACGCACAGGAAAAACAACACACAGTCACCGTCCCGTAACCATCGGCAACGAGATCCTGTTGGGGGAGGCATGGACAACCTGTTCGGCGTACTTCGACTGGGGCACCTGCGGCTGGCACCGCTGGGCGCGCGCCACCGCACCCGCGCCACCGCGAGCCAGGCGGCCGCGGAGTACACCGGCCGGTGGGGCTGGTCCGTCGTCGTCGGCGAGCCGGCCCGCACCACCGCCGCCCCGCGCCGCTGCCACTGCGGTGCGCCGCGCTGCGCCGCACCCGGGCTGCACCCCGTCCCCGGTACCGGGCCGGCCGCCCGCCCCGGCACCGACGTCTCGGTGCTGTTCCCCACCGGCCGCGCCTTCGACGTCCTCGACGTGCCCGAGCAGGCCGGCCTGCAGGCGCTGGTCCGGCTGGAGCGGATGGGCACCCAGGTGGGCCCGGTGCTCGCCGCGCCCACCGGGCGGCTGCAGTTCCTGGTCGCGCCCGGCACCGCCCGCCGGCTGCCCGACCTGCTCTACCGGATGGGCTGGGACGACGCCGCGCTCGACCTCACCTGCCACGGCGAGGGCAGCTTCGTCGCCGCGCCGCCCACCGTGCTCCCCGGCCTCGGCCCGGTCCGCTGGCTGCGCCGCCCGACCCGTGACAACGCCGGCTGCCCGCCGGAGGCCCGGCTGCTGCTCGGCACCCTCGCCTACGCCTGCCACCGCGGCCGCGAGCGCACCCGCGAACCCGCCTGGATCGCCTGAGGGCGGCGCGCCCACGCGCCTGCGGCGGGGTGGTCCCCGCCGAACGCCGAAGGGCCCGCCCCCGGGGGAGCGGACCCTTCACCGGTGGGACCGGACGGTGCTCAGTCCCCGATCAGCGCGTCCACGAACGCGCCCGGCTCGAACGGCGCCAGGTCGTCGGCGCCCTCGCCGAGACCGATCAGCTTGACCGGCACGCCCAGCTCGCGCTGGACCGCCACCACGATGCCGCCCTTCGCGGTGCCGTCCAGCTTGGTCAGCACGATGCCGGTGATGTCGACCACCTCGGCGAAGACCCGGGCCTGGATCAGCCCGTTCTGGCCGGTCGTGGCGTCCAGCACCAGCAGCACCTCGTCGACCGGGCCGTGCTTCTCCACGACCCGCTTGACCTTGCCCAGCTCGTCCATCAGGCCGGTCTTGGTGTGCAGGCGCCCGGCGGTGTCCACCAGCACGGTGTCCGCGCCCTCGGCGATGCCCTCCTTGACCGCGTCGAAGGCGATCGACGCCGGGTCGCCGCCCTCCGGCCCGCGCACGGTGCGCGCGCCGACCCGCTCGCCCCAGGTCTGCAGCTGGTCGGCGGCGGCGGCGCGGAAGGTGTCGGCCGCGCCGAGCACCACCGTGCGGCCGTCGGCGACCAGGACCCGGGCCAGCTTGCCGGTGGTGGTGGTCTTGCCGACGCCGTTGACGCCGACGACCAGGACGACCGCGGGGCCCTCCTCGTGCTTGGTGGAGCGCACGGTGCGGTCGGAGTCCTTGCCGATCAGCTCGACGAGCTCCTCGCGCAGCAGGCCGCGCAGCTCGTCCGGGGTGCGGGTGCCGAGCACCTTGACCCGGGTGCGCAGCCGCTCGACCAGCTCCTGGGTGGGGGCCACGCCGACGTCGGCGGTCAGCAGGGTCTCCTCGATCTCCTCCCAGGTGTCCTCGTCGAGGTGCTCGCGGGAGAGCAGCGAGAGCAGGCCCTTCCCGAGCGAGTTCTGCGAGCGGGAGAGCCGCGAGCGCAGCCGGACCAGGCGGCCGGCGGTGGGCTCGGGGACCTCGATGGCCGGGGCTTCCCCGACCGCCTCGGGGGCGGCCTCGGCCTCGGCCTCCGCCTCGGGGGCCGCCTCGGCCTCGGCCTCGGGGAGCCGGACCTCCTCGACGGTGCGGCGCGGTTCCTCGGTCGGCGGCGCGGCCTCCTCGCCGACGGCGGGCTCGCGCGGGGTCGGGGGCGCCGTGATGACCGGCGCCTGCGACTTCGGGGGCAGCTGCTGGCGTCGTCTGCCGGAAACGACGAGTCCGGCGATCGCGCCTACGGCGACCACCGCGATGACTACGGCAAGAATCACGTATTCCATAACCCCCCCAGTATCCGCGACAGCGGTCCCCGTGGACCGCAGCCGGTGGAGTGGATCACCGGCGTTCCCGGTGTTCCTCCCGCAGCCGCTGGCTGATCACCTGCGAGATGCCGTCGCCCTTCATGGTCACCCCGTACAGGGCGTCGGCGGACTCCATGGTCAGCTTCTGGTGGGTGATCACGATCAGCTGGGAGCTCTCCCGCAGCTCCTCCATGATCGCGATCAGCCGGCGCAGGTTGGTCTCGTCCAGCGCCGCCTCGACCTCGTCCATGACGTAGAACGGGCTGGGCCTGGCCTTGAAGATCGAGACCAGCAGTGCCACCGCGGTCAGCGAGCGCTCCCCGCCGGAGAGCAGCGACAGCCGCTTGACCTTCTTGCCGGGCGGGCGGGCCTCCACCTCGACGCCGGTGGTCAGCATGGACTCCGGGTCGGTGAGCACCAGCCGGCCCTCGCCGCCCGGGAACAGCCGGGCGAACACGCCCTCGAACTGCGCGGCGGTGTCGTGGTAAGCGGCGGTGAACAGCTGCTCGACCCGCTGGTCGACGTCCTTGACGATGTCGAGCAGGTCGCGCCGGCTGCGCTTGAGGTCGTCCAGCTGCTCGCCGAGGAAGGTGTGGCGCTCCTCCAGGGCCGCGAACTCCTCCAGCGCCAGCGGGTTGACCTTGCCCAGCTGCTGGTACGCCCGCTCGGCCGCGCGCAGCCGCTTCTCCTGCTCGGCGCGGACGTACGGGCGCGGCTCGCCCGGCTCCCGGCCCTCCTCCGGCGTGGAGGGCGGGACGGGCCGGTCCGGCCCGTAGGAGGCCAGCAGCTCGGAGCCCTCGATGCCGAACTCCTCCAGTGCCCGGCCCTCCAGCTGTTCGATCCGCAGCCGTTTCTCGGCCCGCAGCACCTCGTCGCGGTGGCCCGCGTCGACCAGCTTGTCGAGCTCGTCCTTGAGGCCGCGCCCGTGCTCGCGGTGCTCCTTCAGCTCCGCCTCGCGCGCCGCCCGGGCCTGTTCGACGGCGGCCCGTCCGGCGTCCGCGCGGGCCAGCGACACCTCCAGGCAGGCGAGCAGCTGCCGGGCGCCGGCGGCGACGGCGCCCGCGACGGCGGCGTCGTGCTCCGCGCGCCGGCGGCGCTCGGCGGCCCGGGCGCGGGCCTCGCGCTCGGCGCGGGCGGCCCGGTCCAGCTGCTCGGCCCGGCCGGCCAGGGCGCGGACCCGCTCCTCGTGGGTGCGCACCGCCAGGCGTGCCTCCAGTTCGGTCTGCCGGGCGGCGGTGGCGGCCGCGGCCAGCCGCTGCTGTTCGGCGACGTCCGGCTCGTCCGGCCCGTCGGCGGCGCTCTCCTCGGCGACGGCCAGCCGCTCGGCCAGTTCCTCGGCGGTGTCGAGCAGTCGGGCCAGCCCGTCCTCGGCGCGGCGGGCGGCGGCGGTCAGCCGTTCGGCCTCGCCGGCGGCGGCCCGGGACTGTCCGCCGAGCCGGCCCAGGGTGCCCGCCACCTCGGCCCGCTCGCGTTCCAGCTGCCTCCGCCGGACGGCGAGTTGCTCCAGTTCGGCGGCCGACTCCCGGCGCTCTTCGGTGAGTTCGGCCAGGTGCCGGGCCGACTCGGCGCAGCGGACGTCGAGTTCGGTGATCGCCCGGGCGGTCTCGTCCACCGCGGCCTGTGTCTCCAGCAGGCTGGGGGCGGCGCCGGAGCCGCCGTGCGCGAACCCGGCGCCGAGCCGGTCGCCGTCGGCGGTGACGGCGCTCAGCGCGGGGTGCGCGGCGACCAGGGCGAGGGCCCGGTCGAGGGTGTCCACCACCACGACGCCGTGCAGCAGCCGGGCGACGGCGGCCCGCAGGGTGTCCGGCCCGTCGACGAGTTCGGCGGCCCAGCGGGCGCCGGGCGGCAACTCCCCCGCCGCACCGGCCGGTTCGGGGGCGCCGGCGATCAGCAGGGCGGCCCGGCCGGCGTCCTCCTTGCGCAGCAGCCGCAGCGCCTCGGCGGCGGCCCGGGGCGAGTCGACGGCCACCGCGTCGGCGGCGGCGCCGAGGGCGGCGGCGACGGCGCTCTCGTGGCCGGGGGCGATGCGCAGCAGCGCGGCGGCCGGGCCGAGCAGCCCGGTCAGCCGCTCCCCGGCGGCGAGCAGCGCGCCGCTGCCGTCCTTGCGGCGCAGCCCGAGCGCCAGCGCCTCGTGCCGGGCGGTCAGCGCGGCCCGCTCGCGCTCGGCGGCGCCGGCGGCCTCGCGCGCGGCGGTGAGCCGCTGCTCGACGGCGGCGAGGCGTTCCCGGGCGCTCTCGTGCGCGGTGTCGGCCCGCTCGCCGTCCCCGGTGCCGGCCTCGACCAGGGCCCGCAGCTCCTCGTACTCCTGCCGGGCGGCCCCGGCGCGTTGCAGCGCCTCGTCGCGGGCCTCGGCGAGCCGGCCGATCTCGGCCTCGGCGGCGGCGGCCTCGGAGCGGGCGGCGGCGGCCTGCCCCTGGAGCCGGGCCAGCCCCTCGCGGCGGTCGGCGATGGCCCGGGCGGCGTCCTTGAGCCGGCGCTCCTCGGCGGCGAGGGCGCGTTCCAGTCCGCCCTTGGCCTCGACGGCCTCGTCGAGCGCCTCCTCGGCCTGCTCCAGGGCGGCGGAGAGCGCGGCCTCCTCCTCGCGGACCCGCCCGGCCTCGCGCTCCAGGTCCTCCGGGTCCCGGCCGCGCCGCTCCTCGGCCTGCCCGCCGGCGGCGGCGTGCCGGGCGGCGGCCTCGGCCAGCCCGACGGTGCCGCGGGTGCGCTCGGCCAGCGCGGAGAGCCGGTACCAGGTCTGCCGGGCCGCTTCCAGGCCGGGGCCGAGCTGCTGGACCTGCGCCTCCAGGACGGCCTCGCGCCCGATCGCCCGCCCGAGCTCCTGCTCGACGGTGGAGCGGCGCAGCCGCAGCGCCAGTTCGTCGGCGATCTCCGCCTCGACGGCGGTGCGCAGAGCGAGCAGGTCGTCGGCGAGCAGCCGCAGCCGGGCGTCGCGCAGGTCGGCCTGGATGCCGGCGGCGCGCCGGGCGATCCGGGCCTGCCGGCCGAGCGGGCCGAGCTGGCGGCGCAGCTCGGCCACCAGGTCCTGGACGCGGTTGAGGTTGACCTGCATCGCGTCCAGCTTGCGCAGCGCCTTCTCCTTGCGCTTGCGGTGCTTGAGGACGCCGGCCGCCTCCTCGATGAAGGCCCGGCGGCCCATCGGGTCGGCGTGCAGGACGGAGTCGAGCTGCCCCTGGCCGACGATGACGTGCATCTCGCGGCCGATGCCGGAGTCGGAGAGCAGTTCCTGGATGTCGAGCAGGCGGCAGGTGTCGCCGTTGAGCGCGTACTCGCTGCCGCCGTTGCGGAACATCGTCCGGGTGATGGTCACCTCGGAGTACTCGATCGGCAGGGCGCCGTCGGTGTTGTCGATGGTGAGGCTGACCTCGGCGCGGCCGAGCGGGGCGCGCCCGCTGGTCCCGGCGAAGATGACGTCCTCCATCTTGCCGCCGCGCAGCGACTTGGCGCCCTGCTCCCCCATCACCCAGGAGAGCGCGTCGACCACGTTGGACTTGCCGGATCCGTTGGGTCCGACGACGCAGGTGATCCCGGGTTCGAAGCGCAGGGTGGTGGCGGAGGCGAAGGACTTGAACCCGCGCAGCGTCAGACTCTTCAGATGCACGCGCCGGTCTCCTCACCTCGCTCACCAGGGGCTCCAGCGGCGACTGTATCCCCCGGCGGCCCGGCCACCCGCCCCCGGACACGACGAAGGGACGCCACACGGGGCGTCCCTTGCAAGCTGCGTCCCTTTCGGGGCGGCTCAGTGCACAGCGGCGTCGATCGAGGGGATCGGGCGGGACTCAGGTGAGAGCCGGCTCCCGCTGATCCAGATCGATGCTGTTGAGCAGCGAGTGCTCGCCAGCGACAGCGGTGAGTGCGTCGTTCTCAGCCTGCATCCTGAGGAGCTCGGCTTCGAGGTCCTGGACGCGCTGCTGCAGCCGTCGCATCTCGGAGAGCATTCGCGGGTCGGGGCCGCCGACGTACCCGAGAAGCGCCTTTGCCATGATGAATGGTCCTCCACGCTGAGTGACCGAACCGGAACGGTACAGGTCTAGGGGGAAGGGGGACGCACGCGCGGCGCGCACCGGCAGTGCTGGCTGGGCACTACGGCACAACCACCATGAGCTGGGCTCACGGGGGCGTGCGCCTACCGGAATGACGCGGTCGTGTGCGCGGGCTTCCAGCGTCTCACCAAAGACGGTACGGGTCAACACGATCACCGCACGCTACCGCGCCCCTGTCACCTGCCTGGCGGTGTCGTCACGCCGGGCGGCCGCGAAGGGGGGTCCACCACCTGCTCGTGGATCATCGTTCGATGCGGAGTCAACCACGAGTCTGCCCGGATGGCAACCGTACGACACCGCCGGTTGCCGATCGTTTTCCGGCGGCCCTCCCACGGCCCGCCGAACGGGGGCGGTCAGCGGATCGCGAAGCTCTCGTAGCCGGACCCGACGGCGGTCCAGATCTCGGTCACCCCGGTGACCCGGCCCGGTGTGTCCGGGCCCCTGAGCAGGGCGAGCAGCTGCTCGCAGTCCGGGGCGAGGCCCTCCGCCACCACCTGCACCCGGCCGTCGCCGAGGTTGCTCGCGTAGCCGGTCAGGCCGATCTCCAGCGCGCGCGCCCTGGTCCACCAGCGGAAGCCGACCTGCTGGACCTTGCCGCGCACCCAGGCGGTGACCCGGACCGGTTCGTCACTGTGGGCGTCGCGACCGTGCATGCCCACGACCCTATCCGCCCCGGCGGCGGCGCGCGTCACGGGCCGGCGGGGCCCTCCACCGTCCAGCCCGGGCTGCGGATCTCGGCCCGCAGCTCCGTGCCGCGCCCCGCCTCGCCGCAGGTCCGGCAGACCCAGGCCGGGTCGTACGGGTGCGGCGGGTGCCCCTCGGGCGCGTGCTCGAAGACCACCGGCGCCTCGGGCAGCACCCAGCGGTCGCCCCAGGCCAGCAGGGCCTGGACGAGCGGCGCGAGGTCGCGGCCGGCCTCGGTCAGGTGGTACTCGTACCGCGGCGGCCGCTCGCTGTAGGCCCGCCGCTCGACCACGCCCGACTCCTCCAGCGCCCGCAGCCGGGCGGTGAGCCGGTCCCGGGGCGCCCCGGTGTTGCGGGCGATCCGGTCGAAGCGGTGGTTGCCGTAGAACAGCTCCCGCACCGCGAGCAGCGCCCACTTCTCCCCCACCACGTGCAGCGCGGCGGCGATCGAGCACGGCCGCCCGGGCAGGACGGGCGCGGTGGGCGGGGCGGGACGCGGGTCGGAGGTCACGGACGACAGCCTGCCACACAGGGTTGGGTTCTCGAACCCTTGCGCCCGGACGCCGCGTGCGCAACGGGCCCGGACACGGCGTGGCCCCCGCCGGTCGCCCGGCGGGGGCCTCGGGCCGGTCGTCGCCCCGGCCCGGGGAGGGGTCAGAACCCTCCGCCGAAGTCGCCTCCGCCACCGAAGTCCCCGCCACCGCCGAAGTCCCCGCCGTCGAAGCCGCCGCCGAAGTCGGAGGAGTTGAAGTCGGCGCCGGAGAAGTCGCCGCCGTCGTAGCCGGCGCCCGCGTCGAGCGGGCCGGCCGCGTACGCCGGGGTGGCCATCATCGAGCCGAGCATGGTGCCGACCAGCAGACCGGGCAGCAGACCGCCGCCGCCGAAGCCGCCGAAGTAGCCGCCCGCCCAGGGGCCGTACGCCGGGCCCGCGTTCCAGTACGGCTGCGGGCCGTGCGCGGTCGGGACGGTCCGGATGTCCGGGTCCTGGCCGGCCGCCAGCCGGTCCGCGTCGGCCCGGCAGACCGGGACGGCGCGGGCGGCGCCGCCCGCCGGGGACCACTCGGCGTCCAGCACCGACGGACCGTGCCGCGGGTCGAAGAAGCACGGCGGCCGGCGGTCCGGCAGCGCGCGCTTCTCCCGCCGGGCCGCCAGGGTGGCCAGCGCGAACCGGCCGTCCTCCAGCGCCTCGGTGACCGGCTTGACGTCCTCCGGCCCCGCGGCCGCGTCCATCAGCCGCTTGGCCTTCTCGTACGAGTCCAGGGCGTGGGTGTAGTCGGCGCGCTGCACGTCGTCGGCGTCCGGCGCGGACGGGACGAAGTCCAGCCGGTCCAGTTCCTCGCCGTAGGCGGTGATGTCCTCGTCGACGACCTGGCGCAGCTGCGCCAGCTCGGCCCGGCGCTGCTCCTCCTTCTTGTTCCTGGCCCGGCGGAACAGCAGGAAGACGCCGGTGCCGGCGAGCGCCAGCAGGGCCAGCGGGACGACCACCGCGGCGGTCGAGACGCCGCCCTCATCGCTGTTCACCGCGTGCCCCTTGATCTGCGGGGCGGCGGTGTCGACGAAGTCGTTCAGGGTGGCGTCGATGTCGCCGGGGTGGGAACGGAAGGACGCGCCGGCGATCCGCTCGGCGCTCGCGCTGGGCAGCGCGGCCTTGTCCGAGCGGGCCTGGAACTGGTCGCCGCGCCAGATCGCGTAGGTGCCGGTGACGCCGACCTTGGTGCGCAGGTCCTCGAAGACGGTCCTGGCGCCGTACGGGGCGGCGGCCGGGACGACCGCCACGAAGATCGGCTTGCCGGCCTTGCGGATCTTCTCGGTCAGGGCGTCGGCCTGGCTCGGGCCGAACCGGTCCGCCATCGCCGGGTCGACGTACACCCGGCCCTGCTTCAGCGCGGCGGCCGCGTCGTCGAGACCGCCCGCCGCCGAGGCCGTCGGCGCCAGCAGGAGCAGCAGCCCGAGCAGCGCCGCCACCAGGGCCAGCGGCCCGGCGCCCCGGGAACGTCGTCGTGCAAGGGTTCTCATGCCTCGACGCTACCCCGAGCGGCCCCCGGACAGGGCATACCGGTCGGGCACGGCCCGGGCGGGCACCCCCACCGTCCGCCGGGGTGGGCCCCCTTCTGCGGGATGATCTTCCGCCCCGCCGCCCCCGAGACGTCCCCGGGGCGGGAACCCGCCCGGCGGCCCGCACGTACCTCCCGGCGGACACCGGGGCGCTCCGGCCACCTGGGCGGGCGTGCCGACCGTACCCCGTGACCGGGCACACTGGTGCCGGTACCGCCGGCCATGACCGTCTCCCGACCGTCCGGCCCCACCCCCCTGATCGGAGCTCCGCGTGTTGATCGGCCTCGTCACCGCTGTGGCGGCCTCCGCCTGCTACGGCACCGGTTCGGTGCTGCAGGCCGTCGGTTCCCGGCGCTCCGCCCGTGAGGAGGCCGCCAAGGGCGGTGGCTCCGCCGGCACCACCGCGCACGGCGGGCCCAGCCTCGCCTCCACCGCCAAGGCCGCCGTGACCTGGGAGTTCATCCTCGGCACCGTGCTGGACTTCATCGGCTTCGGGCTCGGCGCGCTGGCCGCCCGGCTGCTGCCGCTGTTCCTCTCCCAGACGATCATCAGCGCCAACCTGGTGATCACCGCGGTGCTCTCGATCAAGCTGCTCGGCATCCGGCTCAAGCAGCTGGAGTGGGCCTCGATCGGCGTGCTCTGCTCCGCGCTGGTGCTGCTCGCGGTCTCCGCCGGGCCGGAGGGCGGCCACCACGCCGCGATGGCCTTCCACTGGTGGCTGCTGGCGATCACCACCGTGCTGCTGGTCGGCGGCGGCCTGCTGGTGCGCCGGATGGGCGCCAACGGCGCGATCGTGGCCGGTCTGCTCTCCGGTCTCGGCTTCGGCGCGCTCGGCGTCGGCGTGCGCATCCTCAACGGCATCGAGCCGTTCGACCTCGCCCGGCTGCTCTCCGACCCGGCCCTGTACGCGATCCTGGTCGGCGGCATCGGCGGCATGTACGTGCACACCGTGGCCCTGCAGATCGGCTCGGTCAACGGCGCCACCGCCGCCCTGGTGGTCGGCGAGACGGTGCTGCCCGGCGCGGTCGGCGTGCTGTGGCTCGGCGACTCCTCCAAGGCCGGCCTGGGCTGGCTCGGCGTGGCCGGCTTCCTGATCGCGGTGGTCGCGGCGGTCGGCGTCGCCTACTTCGGCCAGGACACCCACGGCGGGCTGCCGGAGGCCGCCCCGGCCGAACCGGAACTCGCCAAGGGCTGAGGGGCGGGTCAGCGCACCCGCGGGGGGCGCTGGCAGCGGGGGCAGAAGTAGCTGGACCGGTTCATCCAGGCGGCCCGCCGCAGCGCGGTGCCGCAGCGCCGGCAGGGCTCGTGCTCCCGGCCGTAGGCGTCCAGGTCGCGGGAGAAGTAGCCGCTCTCGCCGTTCACGTTGACGTACAGGCTGTCGAAGCTGGTGCCCCCGACGGCCAGCGCCGCCGTCATCACGTCCCGGGCGTTGGCCAGCAGCAGCAACGCCTGGGGGCGGGTGAGCGTCGCGGTCGGCCGGTCGTAGTGCAGCCGGGAGCGCCACAGCGCCTCGTCGGCGTAGATGTTGCCGACCCCGCTGATCAGCGTCTGGTCCAGCAGCGCCCGCTTGACCGTGGTGCGCCGGGCCCGCAGCGCCGCCACGAAGGCGGCGTCGTCGAAGCGGGGGTCGAGGGGGTCGCGGGCGATGTGCGCGATGGAGAGCGGGGTGCCCTCCGGATCGCCGTCCTCGGCCTCCTCGACCGCCAGCCCGCCGAAGGTCCGCTGGTCGACGAAGCGCAGCTCGCGCCCGCCGTCGGTGAACCGCAGCCGCACCCGCAGGTGCGTCTCGTCCGGCACGGCGGGGTCCTGGACGAGCAGCTGGCCGCTCATCCCGAGGTGGCCGATCAGCGAGAAGCCCTCGCCCGCCCCCGACAGCGGCACCCAGAGGTACTTGCCGCGGCGCTGCGCCGCGCCGAGGGTGGTGCCGGTGAGCCGGGCCGTGAAGTCCGCGGCGCCGGCCGGCTGGCGGCGCACCGCGCGCGGGTGCAGCACCTCGACGCCGGCGACGGTGCGCCCGGCGACCCAGTTCGCCAGACCGCGGCGGACGACCTCGACCTCGGGAAGTTCGGGCACGGGAAGAACGCCTCCAGCGGAACGGACTCGGCTCTGCAGGAGGAAGGCTACTGCGTGCTCAGGCGCCGCTCGGCAGGCGGTCGGCGTACTTCTCCCTGATCGCCCGCCAGGCGCTCTCGGCGGCCTTCTGCTCGGCTTCCTTCTTCGAGCGGCCGACGCCGCTGCCGAAGTCCTCGCCGGCCACCCGGGCCGCGGCGGTGAAGGTCTTCTCGTGGTCCGGACCGGACTCCTCGACCACGTACTCCGGCACTCCGATGCCCACCGAGGCGGTGAGCTCCTGGAGGCTGGTCTTCCAGTCCAGGCCGGCGCCCAGCTGAGAGGATTCCTCGATCAGCGGGTCGAACAGCCGGTGGACGAACTCGGTGGCGGCGTCCAGGCCGCGGTCGAGGTAGACGGCCCCGATGACCGCCTCGACCGTGTCGGCGAGGATCGACGACTTGTCGCGGCCGCCGGTGCCCTCCTCGCCCTTGCCGAGCCGGATGAACGCCCCCAGTTCCAGGCCGCGGCCGACGTCGGCGAGCGCGCGCGAGTTGACCACCGCGGCGCGCAGCTTGGCGAGCGTGCCCTCCGGGACGTCCGGGTGGACGCGGTAGAGGGTGTCGGTCACCACCAGGCCCAGCACCGAGTCGCCGAGGAACTCCAGGCGCTCGTTGGTGGGCAGACCACCGTTCTCGTACGCGTACGAGCGGTGGGTCAGGGCACGTACCAGAAGGGCGCGCTCGAGCGTGTACCCGAGGCGCCCTTCCAGGACGTCGTATTCGGTCGAAGCCGGCCCGCCGGCCTTGCCACCGCCCGAAGGAGTCTTCGGAGCCGCGGCCGCCTTGCGGGAGGAGTTACCGTCCGACATCGATCCGTGCACCCCGCCGATCAGACCGAGAGGACCTGGCGACGGTTGTACGTGCCGCAGCTCGGGCACGCGATGTGCGAGAGCTTCGGCTCGTGGCAGCGGTCGCACGCCACGAGGGCCGGGGCAACGGCCTTCCAGTTGGACCGGCGGTGGCGCGTGTTGCTGCGCGACATCTTCCGCTTCGGAACAGCCACGGCTACTTCTCCTGGTTCTCGGCGAGACCCTCACGGGTGTCGCTGTACTTGATTCCGTCACCCTCGTCGCCGTGGGCGGCGGAGAGTCCCTGCAGAGCCGCCCACCGGGGGTCGGCGGCGTCGTGGTGGTGCGCCGGGTCGTCGCTCAGGCGCGCTCCGCACTCGGAGCACAGGCCCAGGCAGTCTTCCTGGCACACCGGCTGCAGCGGCAGTGCGAGCACCACCGCGTCACGCAGCACCGGCTGGAGGTCGAAGAAGTCGCCCTCCAGGCGGTAAGTCTCTTCCTCCGAGTCCTCTTCGAGGTCCTCGGCCCCGGCGGTCCGGGCGCGGTGGCGCTCGTCGGACTCCGGGTAGTAGTACAGCTCCTGGAAGTCCACGTCGAGGTCGAACTCGACGGGCTCCAGGCACCGGACGCACTCGCCCTCGACCCGGGTCTCGGCGGTGCCGGTGACCAGCACGCCCTCGACCACGGACTCCAGGCGGAGCTCCAGCGCGATCTCGCTCTTCTCCGGGACGCCGATCACGTCGATGATCCCGAGGCCCTCGGGGGCTTCCAGGGTCCGGGTCACCCTGCGCAGCGCACCCGGACGACGGCCCAGCTCGTGCGTGTCGAACACGAGGGGGTCGCGGTGGTCGAGGCGGTTCAAGGTGTCCTGACTTCCTGGGGGGTACCGGTGCGCGGCGCTGCTCGTCGGGGGATGCGCGGGCAGACCGACGGCCCGACACGGAGAGGCCGGAGTGGTCAGACTACCCGAGTCTCCCGCCAGGCCCAACTTCGTGCCCCGGGCCTACCGGCCGCCGAGCTCCCGCAGCCGGGTCATGTCGATCATGCTGGTGTCGAAGAAGCTGGTCTCGTCCAGCCCCGCCTGGGCCTGCTGCGGCACGGGCGCCGGCGGGTTGGCGGGCGGCTGCGGGTAGCCGTAGCCGCCGCCGTACTGCTGCTGCTCCTGGTAGCCCTGCTGCTGGGGCGGGTAGCCGTAGCCGGGCTGCGGCTCCGGCTGCTGCCCGTGCTGCTGGTAGCCGTACTGCGCGGACCCGTACGGGTCCGCGGCCTGGCCGCCGGCCGGGTCGAAGCCGCCGCCGTACACCTCGGCGTACTGGGCGCCGCCCTGCTGCGCGGCCGCGTACTGGTCCGCCCCGGGCGCCTGCCAGCCGGCCGCGGCCGGGGTCTGCTCCGGCCAGGTCTGCTGCTGCGGCACCTCCTCGCGGTACCAGGCCAGCTCGCTGCCGTCGGCGTCCGCGGCGAAGCCGGCGGCGACCGCCTCGGCCCGCTCCTTGGCCTGCTGCGCCTCGTCGGCGGCGGCCAGGTAGGCGCCGAGCTCGTCGATCGGCCGCTTGCCGGTCAGCTTGTCCCGGCCCTTGCCGACCGCCTCCAGGGTGGCGCTGAGCACGTTCTCCAGGGTGGCGAGCTTCACATCGACGTACTCGTCGACCTCGGGGCTCGGGCTGATCCGCTGCGGCTGGAACTCCTCGCCGTCGGTCTCGCCCTCGTACTCGGTCTCGAAGACGCTGGAGTCGCCGCGCAGCTTGGTGCGGCCGCGGCCGACGGCGCCGAGCGTCTTGGTGAGCACGACCTCGAAGTTGGCGAGCTTGCTGTCGACGTAGTCGTCGGCCTCGGCGCGCTTGGTGTCGATCTCGGCGCGCGCCTCGGCGAGGATCCGGTCCGCCTCGGCCTGGGCGCGGCGGACC
The DNA here is from genome assembly GCF_042884635.1 of Kitasatospora sp. NPDC058115. Lineage (NCBI taxonomy): Bacteria > Bacillati > Actinomycetota > Actinomycetes > Kitasatosporales > Streptomycetaceae > Kitasatospora > Kitasatospora sp. NPDC058115. The sequence continues at coordinate 28,675 of NZ_JBHVTL010000032.1, read as the reverse complement.
ACCTCGGTGTCGGAGATCAGCGAGCCGCGCTCGGCGTGCGCGCCCTGGATGATCCGGTCGGCCTCGGCCTGGGCGTCCGCGACCACCGACTCGTGGTCGGCCATCACCGACTGGGCCTGGGCCAGCTCGGCGGGCAGGGCCGCCCGCAGCTCCTGCAGCAGTCCGACCAACTCGGCACGGTTCACCACGCAGGAGGCCGACATGGGCATCGAGCGGGCGTTCTCGACGGCCGCCACGATCTCGTCGACCTTGTTCTGCACGTCCACGGGGCTTCGTCTTTCCGTGTGCCGCCGAGGTCCGGCGGAGGCAGCGCCCGGCGCGGTGGACGTCACCGCAGGGCAGGAATACAGACTGTACGGCCACTGCCGGGCGAGGTCACAACGCCCGGACACGGCCGACTTCCCACTCCTCGGGCAAACCGTGACGAACCGGCAGAAACGGACGTCCGGTCACGCCCCTACTGCTGGGCCCGCCGTTCGGCGATCCGCTCGACCAGCCGCCGGTGGACCGTCTCCGGCAGCAGGTGCGAGACGTCGCCGCCGTACGAGGCGACCTCCTTGACCAGCGTCGAGGAGAGGAAGCTGTACGTCGGCGAGGTCGGCACGAACAACGTCTCCACGCCGGTCAGGCCGTGGTTCATCTGCGCCATCTGCAGCTCGTAGTCGAAGTCGCTGACCGCGCGCAGGCCCTTGATGATCGCCGGGATGTTCCGCTCGCGGCAGAAGTCCACCAGCAGGCCCTGGTACGACTCGACCACCAGGTTCCCGTACTGGGAGGTGGTCTCCTCGATCAGCGCGATCCGCTCCTCGGTGGTGAACATGCCCTGCTTGTTGCGGTTGATCGCCACCACGACGTGCACCACGTCGTACAGCTTCGAGGCCCGCTCGATGATGTCGAGGTGACCGTTGGTGATCGGGTCGAAGGACCCGGGGCAGACGGCGCGGCGCATGGCGTGTGTGCTCCCTCGTGGGGTGACGGAATCCTGCGGGCCCGGGCCCGCTAGGGGTGGTGGCGGGTCCCGGCGGCGGCGCGACCGTACCAGAGCGTGCCCTCGCCGTAGCGGCGCGAGCGCAGCACCTCGAAGCCCTCCGGCCAGCCGAACTCGCCGCCGCGGGTGCTGCGCTCCACGGTGACGAGTGCGTCCTCCGCGAGCCAGCCCCCGGCTGACAGTGTGATCAGCATCTCGCGCACCTCGTCGTCGGTGACCACGTACGGCGGGTCGAGGAAGACCAGGTCGTACGGAGCCTCCGGAGCGGGTCCGGCGATCACCTTCTCCGCCCTGGCGGCCTTCACCAGCGCGCCCGGCAGGCCGATCGACCGGACGTTCTCCCGGATCACCCGGGCCGCCTGGGCGTCCGCCTCGACCAGCAGCACGTGCCCGGCCCCGCGCGAGAGCGCCTCCAGGCCGACCGCGCCCGATCCGCCGAACAGGTCCAGCATCCGGGCGCCGTGCAGGGTGGTGCCGCGCAGCGCCTCCAGGGTGGAGAACATCGCCTCGCGGGCCTTGTCGGAGGTCGGGCGGGTGCCCCGGCCGGGCGGTACGGCCAGCCGGCGGCCGCCGGCCGCCCCGGCGATCACGCGGGTCATGGTGGTGGGAGGTCCTTTCGTCGCTGCCCGACCACGCTATACGGCCGTGGCCCCCGCCGGTCCGTCCGGCGGGGGCCACGCTCGCGCACTCAGGTGATCAGACGGCCTCGGAGTCCGCCGGCCGGGCCGGGACGGCCGCGCCGAGCAGCGACGGCGAGGCGTAGCGGGACCAGGAGAGGCAGCCGTCGGGCGGGCAGTACTCGGGGCGGCGCGGGTCGTGGCCGAGCTCGCGCAGCTTGGTGCGGACGGAGTCGGGCGTGCGGCCGAAGCGGGCGGCGATCCGGGCGACGGTCTCGCCCTCGTGGAAGCGCCGGACCAGCTCCTCCTCGTGCTGCGGCACCCAGGGGGCGCCGTGGCCGGGGTAGAGCTCGCGCAGCACGTCGCGGTCGGGGATGGGCTCGGAGACGTCGGCGACGATCGCCAGGGCCCGGAGCGCGCGGTTGAGCGCGATCCGCAGCGAGGCGACGTCCTCGACCGGCAGCCGCAGCTTGCCGGAGGCGAGCGGGTCCGCCGCCGCCCCCTCGCGCCAGCCGGTGAGGGTGAGGGTGACCTCGCGGTCGTCGTCGCTGGCGAGTTCGATCCGGAAGACCTTGTCGCCCAGCGGGAGCTCGTTGAGATGACGGAATGCCATGGCTAAACCCCCAAGTGTCGCGCCAGGGACGCACCTTGGGGGTGCGCCCTGAACACCTTCATTCTCTCGCGGGGGTCTGACAATCCGGCCCTGCCGGGAGCGGCCTCAGCCCTTCTCCATGAAGGCCGCGCGGTCCTCGTCGAGCAGGCTCTCCAGGACGGTGCGCAGGTCCGGGTGGGCGGCGAGGTCCGGGTCCTCGGCGACCAGCCGGGTGGCCTCGGCCCGGGCGGTGACGATGACCTCCTCGTCCTCCAGCACCGAGAGCACCTTCAGCGAGGACTTCACCCCGGACTGCGCCTGGCCGAGGACGTCGCCCTCGCGGCGCTGTTCGAGGTCGATCCGGGAGAGCTGGAAGCCGTCCAGGGTGCCCGCCACCGCGTCCAGCCGGGCACGGGCGGCGCTGGCCGCCGGCATGTCGGTGACCAGCAGGCAGAGCCCGGGGGCGGAGCCCCGGCCGACCCGGCCGCGCAGCTGGTGCAGCTGGGAGACGCCGAACCGGTCCGCGTCCATGATCACCATCGCGGTGGAGTTCGGGACGTTGACGCCGACCTCGATCACCGTGGTGGCGACCAGCACGTCCACCTCGCCGGCCGCGAACCGGCGCATCACCTCGTCCTTGGCCTCCGGGGCGAGGCGTCCGTGCAGGATCTCCACCCGCAGCCCGGCCAGCGGCCCGGCGGTCAGCCTGCCGGCGGTCTCCACCACGGACAGCGGGGGCCGCCGGTCGCCCTCGGCGGCGGCGCCCTCGTCCGGGGCGTCGTCGAGCAGCTCCTCCAGATCCCCGTCGCGGCGCTTGCGCCGCGCGCCCTTGGCGCCCTTCTGCTCCTCGGGGTCCTCGTCGCCGATCCGCGGGCAGACCACGTACGCCTGGTGGCCCTTGGCCACCTCCTCGCGGACCCGCTCCCAGGCGCGGGTCAGGAAGTTGGGCTTCTCGACGGCCGGCACCACATGGGTGGAGATCGGCGAGCGGCCGGCCGGCAGCTGGTCCAGGACGGAGGTCTCCAGATCCCCGAAGACGGTCATCGCGACCGTGCGCGGGATCGGGGTGGCCGTCATCACCAGCAGGTGCGCCGGCTGTTCGCCCTTGGCGCGCAGCGCGTCCCGCTGCTCGACGCCGAAGCGGTGCTGCTCGTCGACCACCACCAGGCCGAGGTCCTGGAACTGCACCTTGTCCTCGATCAGCGCGTGGGTGCCGATCGCGAGGCCGGCGTCCCCGCAGGCCATGTCGAGCAGCGCCTGCCGCCGGGCCGGCACGCCCATCGAGCCGGTGAGCAGCACCACCCGGGTGCCCAGGTCGGCCCCGCCGAGCATGCCGCCCTCGGCGAGGTCGCCCATCATCTCCACGATCGACCGGTGGTGCTGCTGGGCGAGCACCTCGGTGGGCGCCAGCAGCACCGCCTGCCCGCCCGCGTCGACCACGGCCAGCATGGCGCGCAGTGCGACGAGCGTCTTGCCCGAGCCGACCTCGCCCTGGAGCAGCCGGTGCATGGGGTGCTCGCTCGCCAGGTCGGCGGCGATCTCGGCGGAGACCTTCCGCTGGCCCTCGGTGAGGGTGAACGGGAGCCGGGCGTCGAAGGCGTCCAGCAGGCCGCCCGGGCGGGCCTCGCGCGGCTTGGCGGGCAGCGCGGAGTCGGCCGCCCGGCGCTGGGCGAGGGCGACCTGCAGCACGAAGGCCTCGTCCCAGCGCAGCCGCTCCTGGGCGCGTTCGCGGTCGGCCTGGCTGCGCGGGCGGTGGATCAGTTCGAGCGCCTCGGGCAGCGCGATCAGCCCGTGGCGCTCGCGCAGCCCGGCCGGCAGCGGTTCGCCGACGTCGGACAGGTGCTTGGTGAGCGCCGTCTCCACGCAGAGCGAGAGCTTCCAGCTGGGCATCTGGGCGCTGGCCGGGTAGACCGGGATCAGCCGTCCGGCGAACCGGGCGGCGGCGCCGTCGCCGTCCGTCTCGTCCAGCAGCTGGTAGTCGGGGGAGGCCAGCTGGCGGGCCCGGTTGAAGACCCCGACCTTGCCCGCGAACAGGCCCTGCGTCCCCGGCCGCAGCTCCTTCTGCCGCCAGCCCTGGTTGAAGAAGACCAGCGAGAGCCGGCTGCGGCCGTCGGTGACCACCACCTCCAGGCGGTCGCCCTTGCGGCCGCGGAAGGGGATCAGGGTGACCTTCTCGATCCGGGCCAGCACGGTGACGTGCTCGTCGATCTCCAGCTCGTCCAGGCTGGTGAGCTGTCCGCGTTCGACGTAGCGCCGCGGATAGTGGTGCAGCAGGTCCCCGACCGTGCGCAGCTTGAGGCTGTCGGCGAGCACCTTGGCGGTCCGGTCGCCGACGAGCTTGGTCAGTGGTTCATCGAGAGCGCCCATCAAGGCCCCTGTTTACACCACCGGACCGACGATCCGGGCGCTCACTCCACGCCGATCAGCAGCGGCGCCGACTCCTGGCCGCCGTGGAAGACCACCGCGTCCACCTCGGGCCGGCTCTGCCGGGCGTGCGCGACGAGGCCCTCGGCGAGGCCCTCGGGGGCGCCCTCGCCGAGGATCAGGGTGACCAGTTCGCCGCCGCCGCCGAGCATCCGGTCCAGCACGCTCTCGCCGACCTCGGCCAGCCCGGCCCCGATCACCGCGACGTCCCCGTCGATCAGGCCGAGCACGTCGCCGGCCTGGCAGACCCCGGCCATGGTCCAGGACTCGCCCTCGGCGACGGCCAGTTCGGCGTACCGGGTGGCGCCGGCCGCCGAGGTCATGGCGACCACGTCCTCGTCGAAGCGCCGCCCGGCCTCGTGCACGGCGAGCGCGGCCAGGCCCTGGACCGGCGAGCGGGTGGGCAGCACGGCGATCCGCACGCCCTCCTCGCGCAGCTGGTCGGCGGCGGCGCCGGCGGCGGCCCGCAGTTCGGGGTCGTTGAGCAGCAGCACCACCTCGCGGGCGGCGGCCCGGCGCACCGCGGCGGTGAGCTCGGCGCTGGCGGGCGGGCGGCCGGCGCCGGTGTGCAGGACGACCGCGCCGGCCTGTTCGCAGAGTTCGGCGAGGCCCTCGCCGGAGACCACCGAGAGCACCGCGCGGGCCGGCCGCTCGGGCTCGCCGCGGTCGTCGGCGGCGCCGGAGCGGGCGGCGGCCTCGGCGAAGTGGGTGATCCGGATCTGGTGCGGGCGCCCGGCCTCGACCCCGGCCTCGACGGCGGCGCCCGCGTCGTCGACGTGGACGTGGACGTTCCACAGGCCGTCCCCGCCGCCGACCACCAGCGAGTCGCCGAGCGCGCCGAGCCGGGTCCGCAGCGCAGGCAGCGCCTCGTCGGGCGCGTCCAGCAGGTAGATCACCTCGAACGCGGGGTGCCCGGGGCCGGGCGGCCGCACGTGCAGCTCGCAGCCCTCCGCCGGCAGCACGTCGCCCCGCAGCGCGACCGGTCCCATCGGCTGGTGGCCGGCCACCGCGTCGGCGAGCGCCCCGAGGACGGCGACCAGGCCGCGGCCGCCGGCGTCCACCACACCGTTCTCGGCGAGCACGGCGAGCTGCTCGGGGGTGTGCCGCAGCGCGTCGCGGGCGGCCCGGTGGGCGGCCTCGGCGACCTGCCCGAGGCCGTCGCCGGCCCGGCCGGCCTCCCGGGCGGCGATCCGGGCGACGGTCAGCAGGGTGCCCTCGACCGGTTCGGCGACGGCCTGGTAGGCGGCGTCGGAGGCCCGCTGGAGGGCGGCCCGCAGCTGGTCGGCGCCGCCGCCGTCGGCGAGCTTCTCGGCGGCGCCGCGCAGCCACTGGGCGAGGATCACCCCGGAGTTGCCGCGGGCGCCGACCAGGGCGCCGCGGGCCATCGCCCGGGCGGCCTCGGCCAGGCCGGGCGCCGGGCCGGGGCCCTGGCCCCCGAACCGGCCCTCCACCTCGGCGGCGGCCGATTCCACGGTCAGGTACAGATTGGTGCCGGTGTCGCCGTCCGGGACGGGGTAGACGTTGAGTGCGTCGATCTCCTCGCGGGCCTGGCCGAGCGCGCGCAGCGCCAACTGGCACCAGCTGCGCACGGCCGGGGCGTCGAGCGTGTGCAGCACCAGGTCTCCTCCGGAGTGGGACGCCGTGATGGCCTGAGGGTGAACGGCGAGGGGTGGTACCGGCAGGTTAGCGGGGGCCGGGAGGGGGCGGCGGAACCGGCGGCCGGAGCGATCACCCTGCTGGTCATGGTAGTTTCGTTGAACGGAAGCAAGCGTTGTATGCTCTTCCGGTTGCCTGGAACAGGTCCAGGCTCGCCCCTTGGTCCGGTTCGGTTCACGTGAGTGCTCCGCTGGTCTGGCGGGGTTGTCTCACGTAAATGATTCTGAAGTCTTGGAGTGACTCCTGTGGCTGCCAACTGCGACGTCTGCGGCAAGGGGCCGGGCTTCGGCAACAGCATCTCCCACTCGCACCGCCGTACCCCCCGTCGCTGGAACCCCAACATCCAGACGGTGCGCGCTGTGGTTGGGCGGACGCCGAAGCGGCTCAACGTCTGCACCTCGTGCATCAAGGCCGGTAAGGTCTCGCGCTGACGCGCAGACCGGCATGCCGGTCCTCCAGTGAGCCGGTTCATCCTCGGGTGAACCGGCTTTCTGTTGTTCCGGCATGTGATCGTCCTGCTGTGGGCGGGCCCTCGGGCCCGCCCACAGGCGTGTCCGGCACCCGGCTCAGCGCCAGCGCCAGGCGTGGTCGACCGGCCCGATGCCGGCGCCGAGGGCGAAGCCGCCGGCGATCGCTCCGGTGATGTACTCCTTCGCCGAGGCCACCGCGTCGGGCAGCGCCTCGCCCTTGGCCAGGCCGGCGGCGATCGCGCTGGCGAGGGTGCAGCCGGTGCCGTGGGTGTGCCGGTTGTCGTAGCGCGGCGCCCGGTACCAGTGCTCCTCCCCCGCGCCGCCGTACAGCAGGTCGGCGGCCTCGCCCGGCAGGTGCCCGCCCTTGACCAGCACCCAGCGCGGCCCCAGGTCGAGCAGTGCCTTCGCGGCGTCCACCATCTGGGCCTCGTCCTCGACCACCCGGCCGGTGAGCTGCGTCACTTCGTGCAGGTTGGGCGTGGCGAGGGTGGCGACCGGCAGCAGCCGCTCCCGGACGGTGGCGACGGCCTCGGCGGCGAGCAGCGCGTCGCCGTGCTTGGAGACGCCGACCGGGTCGACCACGACCGGCGCGTCGACCCCGGCCAGCAGGTCGGAGACGGTCTCGACCAGCTCGGCCGAGGCGAGCATGCCGGTCTTCACGGCCTGGACGCCGATGTCGTCGGCCACGCTGCGGAACTGGGCGCGGACCGCCTCGGCGGGCAGCTCCCAGTAGCCCTGGACGCCGAGCGAGTTCTGCGCGGTGACGGCGGTGATCACGCTCATGCCGTGCACGCCGAGGGCGAGCATCGCCTTGAGGTCGGCCTGGATGCCGGCGCCGCCGCCGGAGTCCGAGCCGGCGACCGTGAGAACGCGGGGAGGTGCGGTGGAAGACATGCGCCCAACCTACGCGGTCACAGCACGGCCTCGGACTCCGCCCAGTGCCCCTCGGGGACGGTCTTGAGCCGGGTGACCGCGTCGGCGATCGGCACCAGCCGGATGTCGCCTCGGCGCAGCGCGGTGAAGTGCCCGAACTCGCCCCGGTGGACGGCCTCCACCGCGTGCCAGCCGAACCGGGTGGCGAGCACCCGGTCCCGGGCCGTGGGGGTGCCGCCGCGCTGGACGTGGCCGAGGATGACCGGGCGGGCCTCCTTGCCGAGCAGGTTCTCCAGCTCGTGGGCGAGGCGGTTGCCGATCCCGCCGAAGGTCCGGTGCCCGAACCGGTCGACCTCGCCGTGGTCGAAGCGCATGGTGCCGGGCATCGGGGAGGCGCCCTCGGCGACGGCGATGATGGCGAACTTCTTGCCGCGGGCGAACCGGTCCTCGACCATCCGGGCCACCGCCTCGATGTCGAACGGCTTCTCCGGGATCAGGATGCCGTGGGCGCCGCCCGCCATCCCGGCGGTGAGGGTGATCCAGCCGGTGTGACGGCCCATCAGCTCCACGACCATGACGCGCTGGTGGGACTCGGCGGTGGTCTTGAGCCGGTCGATCGCCTCGGTGGCGACGTGCACGGCGGTGTCGAAGCCGAAGGTGACGTCGGTGGCGTCGATGTCGTTGTCGATGGTCTTGGGGACGCCGACCACCGGCAGTCCGGCCTCGCTGAACATCCGGGCGGCGGTCAGGGTGCCCTCGCCGCCGATGGCGATCAGCGCGTCGATGCCGATGTCCCGGGCGAGGGTCTTGGCGTTCTCCACCGCCCACTGGATCCGCTCGCGCTGCACCCGGGCGGAGCCGAGGATGGTGCCGCCCAGGGTGAGCAGGCCGGTGACGTCGTCGTGCGAGACCGGGCGGGTGCGGCCCTCGATGAGGCCGAGGAAGCCGTCCTCGATGCCGACGATCTCGTCGCCGTGCACATCGGTGCCCCGGTGCACCACGGAACGGATCACCGCGTTCAGTCCGGGGCAGTCGCCGCCGCTGGTCAGTACTCCGATTCGCATGGTGGTGGACTCTCCCGCTCGAAGTGGTTCAGACCATTATGGTCCAGACCACTCGTGCGAGGGACGGGCGGCCGGGCCATGGGTCAAGCCTACGCACTCCCCGGCCGGGCGGCCGTCAACCGCCGCCCGGCGCGGGCCGGTTGTCACTCCGCGAAGTGGTCCCAGCCGCCGACCCGGTCCCAGGCCTCGCCGTCCACCGTCACCCGGCCGCCGCGGGCCGCCCGCGCCCGGCCGGTGACCTCGCCCACCACCCGCCAGCGGGCCGGCAGTTGGACCCCGCGCGGGAAGGTCGCGACGATCGCGTGGTCCTCTCCGCCGGACAGCACCCACACCAGCGGGTCGACCCCGACCGCCTGGCCGATGTCCGCCATCTGCGCCGGCACGTCGAAGTCGGCCGCCCGCAGGTCGATGTCCACCGCGCTCGCCCCGGCCACGTGCCCGAGGTCGGCGACCAGCCCGTCGCTCACGTCGATCATCGAGGTCGCGCCCAGCTCCGCCCCGGCCGGCCCCGCGTGGTACGGCGGCTCCGGGCGGCGGTGCGCCTCGACGAAGGCACGCGGCGAGCGGAAGCCGCGCTGCAGCACCGTCAGCCCGGCCGCCGACCAGCCGAGCCAGCCGGTGACCGCGACCACGTCACCCACCTGGGCACCGGCGCGCGTCACCGGCGCGCGCCCCTGGAGGTCCCCGAGCGCCGTGATGGCCAGCGTGATGGTCTCGCCGCGCACCACGTCGCCGCCGACCACCGTCGCGCCGGCCACCTGGCACTCGTCGCGCAGCCCGTCCATCAGCTCGGTGGCCCAGGTGGTCGGCAGGTCCGCCGGCGCCACCAGGCCGAGCAGCAGCGCGGTCGGCACCGCGCCCATCGCGGCCACGTCGGCGAGGTTCTGCGCGGCCGCCTTGCGGCCCACGTCGTAGGCGGTGGACCAGTCCCGGCGGAAGTGCCGGTTCTCGATCAGCACGTCCGTGGTGGCCACCACCCGGCCGTCCGGGGCCTTCACCACGGCGGCGTCGTCACCCGGGCCGAGGTCGACCGCGTCGGTGAGCGGTACCCGGGCGGTCAGCTCCCTGATGAGTCCGAACTCGCCGAGCTCGCCCACGGTCCCCTGCATCTGCCGTCCTCCCGGTTGCGCCCGGCCGGGCGCGTCACGTCCTGCGGTCACGCCGCCTCCGCGCGCAGCGTACGCCCTTCGGGGGCGCACGGGTCTCCCCTCCCCGGCCCGCCGGGAGGTAGCGTGGTGATCAGTCTGCCGTCACCCCGTTCCCCCCACCCCACGCGCCACCGGGCGTGCACGGCGCCGATCCCCGTACCCAGCCGCCGGGAGGTCCCCATGGTCCAGGCCTACATCCTGATTCAGACCGAGGTCGGCAAGGCCAGTGCCGTCGCCGAGTCCATTGCCAAGATCCCCGGAGTCATCCAGGCCGAGGACGTCACCGGTCCGTACGACGTCATCGTCCGGGCCGAGGCGGACACCGTGGACGACCTCGGTCGTCTGGTGGTCGCGAAGGTCCAACAGGTCGAGGGCATCACCCGCACCCTGACCTGTCCCGTCGTCCACCTGTAAGACGCGCTTACCATCGGCGGGTGACCCGAGAACTCCGAGTCCCCCGCTTCCTCGCGGCACTGCCGGCCCCGGTCCGGTGGCTGGCGGTGCCGACCGCGCTCGCCTGCACCGTCCTCGTGCTGCTCGGCAGCTGGGGCGCGCCCGCCGAGCAGAAGGTCGAGACGCCCGAACCGCGCGGCAGGGCCGCCGAGTACTGCCGCGCGCTCCAGGCCGCGCTGCCGCAGGAACTGCTCGGCCACGCCCGCAAGGACCCGTCCCCGGCCTCCCCGTACGTCGCCGCCTGGGCGTCCTCGCCGCGCATCGTGCTGCGCTGCGGCGTGCCGCACCCCGAGGGGCTGGTCGACGAGAAGCAGGCGGAGATCGCGCCGACGATCAACGACGTCACCTGGTGGCCCGAGCCGCTGGCCGACGGCGGCTACCGCTTCACCGCCACCCAGCGCGCCGCCTTCGTCGAGGTGACCGTCCCCGGCGGGGCCGCCGGCAATCCGCTGGACGCCGCCGCCGCGCTCTCCGACGTGGTCAAGGCCGCCATCCCCTGACCGCGCCCCGGCGCGAACGGAGGGCGGTCCCGGGGTTCCGGGGCCGCCCTCCGCCGCTGCCTACGGTCAGCGCAGACCGGTCGGGCGGCGCAGCGCCGCCTTCAGCAGCCGGTCGATCAGCTCCGGGTACGACAGCCCGCTGGCCTCCCACATCTTCGGGTAGGCCGAGATCGGGGTGAAGCCGGGCATGGTGTTGACCTCGTTGACCATCCAGCTGCCGTCCTCCAGCAGGAAGAAGTCGACCCGGGCCAGGCCCTCGCAGCCGAGCGCCTCGAACGCGGCGATCGCCTGCCGGCGGATCTCGGCGGTCTCCTCCGCGGAGAGCTCGGCCGGGATCCGGACCTCGGAGGAGTCGATGTACTTCGCGTCGAAGTCGTAGAACTCGTAGCCGCCGCCGACCAGGATCTCGGCCGGGACGCTGGCCCGCGGGCCGTCCTCGAACTCCAGCACCGCGCACTCGATCTCGCGGCCGGTGACGCCCGCCTCGATGATCAGCTTGGGGTCGTGCCGGCGGGCCTCCTCGATCGCGGCGTCGAGGTCGGAGAGGTCCTTGACCTTGGTGATGCCCATGCTGGAACCGGCCCGGCAGGGCTTCACGAACAGCGGCAGCCCGAGGCCCGAGGCGCGCTCGCGGACGGCGGCCCGGCCCTCCTCGGTCTCCCACTCGCGCGGCCGGACCACGGTGTACCGCCCGACGCCCAGGCCGTGCGAGGCCAGCAGGCGCTTGGTGAACTCCTTGTCCATGCCCGCCGCGCTGGCGAGCACGCCGTTGCCGACGTAGGGCACGCCGGAGAGCTCCAGCAGACCCTGAAGGGTGCCGTCCTCGCCCCACGGCCCGTGCAGCAGCGGGAAGACCACGTCCACCTCGCCGAGCACCTTGGGGGCGCTGCCGGGCTCGCTCCAGACCACCTCGCGGCTGCCGGGGCCGAGCGGCAGCGCGACCTGGCCCTCGGTCGACTCCGCGACGTGGGAGACGTCCGGCAGCCTGCCGTCGGTGATCGCCATCCGGGCGGGCTCGTCGCTGACCAGCGCCCAGCGGCCCTCGTGGGTGATGCCGATCGGCAGCACCTCGTACGTGTCGCGGTCGATCGCCTTCAGCACGCTGCCCGCGGTCGAGACCGAGATGGCGTGCTCGGAGCTGCGGCCGCCGAACACGACGGCGACCCGCGGCTTCGTGGACGGGTTCTGGGAGGTCTGTTCGATGCTCATATCGCGACGAAGGGTACCCCGAGGCCGGGGCCGCGGGGCCGACCGACCCGGGGCGGCGCCTCAGTGCCGCTCGGGCTTGGCCGAGCGGGACATCAGCGCCTGCAGCGCCTCCTGGGTGGGCCGGCCGTTGTGGACGACGTCCACCACCGCCTCGACGATCGGCATGTCGACGCCGTTGCGCCGGGCCAGGTCGAGCACCGACTCGCAGGACTTGACGCCCTCGGCGGTCTGCCGGGTGGCCGCGATGGTCTCGGCGAGCGACATGCCCCGGCCCAGGTTGGTGCCGAAGGTGTGGTTGCGCGACAGCGGCGAGGAGCAGGTCGCCACCAGGTCGCCCATGCCCGCCAGCCCCGCGAAGGTGTACGGGTCGGCGCCGAGCGCCAGCCCCAGCCGGGTGGTCTCGGCGAGCCCGCGGGTGATCAGCGTCGCCTTGGTGTTGTCGCCGAGCCCCATGCCGTCGGCCATGCCGACCGCCAGGCCGATCACGTTCTTGACCGCCCCGCCGAGCTCGCAGCCGATCACGTCGGTGTTGGTGTACGGGCGGAAGTACGGCGTGTGGCAGGCCGCCTGGAGCCGCTTGGCGACCGCCTCGTCGGTGCAGGCGACCACACTGGCGGCCGGCTGCCGGTTGGCGATCTCCCGGGCCAGGTTCGGGCCGCTGACCACGGCGATCCGCTCCGGGCCGACCCCGGCGACCTCGCCGACGACCTCGCTCATCCGCTTGGCGGTACCGAGTTCGATGCCCTTCATCAGGCTGACCAGGACGGTCTGCGGCTCCAGCAGCGGCGCCCAGGCGGCCAGGTTCTCGCGCAGCGTCTGCGAGGGCACCACCAGCACCGCGAAGTCCGCGCCGGCCAGCGCCTCGGCGGGGTCGGTGGTGGCCCGCACGGAGTCGGGCAGCCGGACGCCGGGCAGGTAGTCCGGGTTGGTGTGGGTGGCGTTGACGGCGTCCGCCAGCTCCTGGCGGCGGCCCCAGAGGGTCACCTCGCAACCGGCGTCGGCGAGGATCATCGCGAACGCGGTGCCCCAGGAACCGGTGCCGAACACGGCGCAGCGGGTCACTTGGCGTCCTCCCCGTGCTCGTCGGCGCCCCGGGCCCGGCCCGGCCTGCGGGCCGCGGCGGCGGCGGCCCGCTTGCGGGCGGCCTCGCGCATGTCGTACCGCTCGGCGGGCGGCTCCTCGCCGCGGATGCCGGCCAGCACCTCGGTGATCGCCGCCATGATGTCCTCGGTGGCGTCGCGCAGCACCTGGGCGGTCAGTTCCTGGCCCCGGTACTTGCTCAGGTCGACGGCCGGTCCGGCCGCCACGGTCACCCGGTGGCGCGGGAAGAGGTTGAACCTGCCCTTGCCCGAGGCGCCCTTGCCGTACGGCGGGATGATCTCGTGGGCGCCCCAGTGGGCGACCGGGATGACCGGCGCGCCGGTCATCAGCGCCACCCGGGCGACACCGCTCTTGCCGGTCATCGGCCACAGGTCCGGGTCCCGGGTGAGCGTGCCCTCCGGGTAGAACTGCACGCACTGCCCCCGGTTGACGGCGTCGATGGCCGCCCGGAACGCCTGCGCCGCGTCGGTCGACTCGCGGAACACCGGGATCTGGCCGGTCTTGCGGAGCATGAACCCGATGAACGGGACCGAGAAGAGCGAGGACTTCCCGAGGATCCGCGGCGGCCGCCCGCTGTTGTACTGCCAGTGCGCGTACACCACGGGGTCGATGATCGAGTTGTGGTTGACCGCGGCGATGAAGCCGCCCTCCTCGGGGAGGTGCTCCCAGCCCCGCCAGTCCGGCTTGACCAGGGCGGTCGTCACCGGTTTCACCAGCACGGCCGCAAAGCGGTACCAGAAGCCGTAGTCGGCGTTGCCGAAGCCGGCGTACGAGCGGCGGGCCACCCCAGGTCCTCCTCTGTCCGTGCGGCACGCTGGGGTGCCGCGGTCGATCTCGCGTCCGCGGCCTCTCGGTGCACGGGCGCGGAACAGTCTCGCCCGACCGCTCACCGGCTGTCGAGCAACCCCGCCCGCCCTCCGCACGGGCGTGATCAAACGCACGTCCGCACAGCTCGGACGGCCTGGCGAGGGCTCCGGGACCGGCGTCACAATGACGCCGATGACCCAGGACACCGTACGCCCCAGCGGGCCCGTCGCGCCCGCCGCACCCGCCGCCGGCTGGTCGCTGGTGCTGCCGCTCAAGCGGCTCGCCCGGGCCAAGTCCCGGCTGGCCCCGTTCGCCGGCCCGCACCGCCCCGACCTGGCGCTCTCCTTCGCCCTGGACACCGTCACCGCCGCCCTGGCCGCACCCGGGGTCGGCCGGGTGCTGGTGGTCACCCGGGACGCCGGGGCCGGCGCCCGGCTGGCCGCGCTCGGCGCCCTGGTGGTCGACGACGAGCCCGGGGGCGGCCTCAACGAAGCCCTGGCGCACGGCGCGGCGGCCGCGCTGGTCCTCGCGCCCCGCGCGCCGCTGGCCGCGCTCTCGGCCGACCTGCCGGCGCTGCGCCCCGCCGAGCTGGGCCGGGTGCTGGGCGCCGTGCCCGCGGCCGGCCGGGCCTTCCTGCCGGACGCCCCGGGGCTGGGCACCACCCTGCTGGCCTGCGCCCCCGGCAGCCCGCTCGCTCCCGCGTTCGGGGAGGGCTCGCGCGCCCGGCACGCGGCCGGCGGCGCCCGCGAACTGCGGCTGCCCGGCGTGGAGTCGGTCCGCCGGGACGTCGACACCGGCGAGGACCTGGCCGAGGCGCTGGCGCTGGGCGTCGGCCCGCACACCACCGCCCTGGCCGCCCGGCTCGGGTACCGGCCGGTGCTGCGGGCCCGCTGAGACGGACGGGGGCCTGTCGGCGGCCCTCGCTATGCTGCTGCCATGCAGGCCACCGCGTTCACCTTCGACCCCGCCACCCGGGCCGGCTCCGTGCTGCTCGACGACGGGACCCCGGTGCCGTTCGACGCGGCCGCCTTCGACGCCGGCGGCCTGCGGCTGCTGCGCCCGGGCCAGCGGGTGCGGATCCGCACCGAGGGCGGCGGCAACGCCCGCCGGGTGGTCTTCCTGACGCTGCAGACCTTCCCGGACCCGGCCGCGGGCTGATCCCGGGCCGCCCTCCGCCCCCGCGCCCCCCGGCCCGCCACCGGCCCGTTCCCGGGAAATCCCGGAAAAGCGGAGAGCCGTGGCACCGCCCTTCCCGGAATTCCGGGGGAGGGCGGCACCACGGCTCCCGAAGGCCGTCCGGCGAGGACGCGCGGTGACTACTTGGCGGAGGTCTTGCGCGCGGTGGTCTTGCGGGTGGCGGTCTTCTTCGCCGGCGCCGTCTTCTTGGCCGTGGCGGTCGCCTTCTTGGCGGTCGCGGTGGTCTTCTTGGCGGCGGCCGTGGTCGCCGTCTTCTTGGCGGCGGCCGCGGTCTTCTTGGTCGCGGTCGCGGTGGTCTTCTTCGCGGCGGCGGTGGTGGTCTTCTTGGTGGCGGTCGCCTTCTTGGCGGCGGCCGTGGTCTTCTTCGCCGGGGCGGCGGCCTTGGTGGCGGTCGCCTTCTTGGCGGCGGCCTTCTTGGCCGGGGTCGCGGCGGCAGCGGCGGCGGCGGTGGCGGCACGCTTGGTGGCGGCCCGCTTGGCGGCCGGGGTCGCGGCGACGCCGCTCTTGCCCGGGGTGAGGGAGCCCTTGGGGGCCTTCTTCACCGAGGGGCCTTCCTTCGGCAGCTTCTTGGCGCCGCTGACCAGGTCCTTGAAGCCCTGGCCGGGGCGGAAGCGCGGCACGGAGGTCTTCTTGACCTTGACCTTCTCGCCGGTCTGCGGGTTGCGGGCGAAGCGCGCGGAGCGCTCCACCTTCTCAAAGGTGCCGAAACCGGTGACCGAAACGCGGTCGCCGGCCACGACGGCGCGCACCATGGTGTCGAGCACTGCGTCGACGGCCTCTGCGGCAGCCTTGCGACCGCCCAGCTGCTCGGCCACCGCTTCGACAAGCTGAGCCTTGTTCACGTCTTCCCCTTCGGAAACGGGCGCCGGATGATTCCATCCGTTCATTTCGCACGTTAGGTATGTATCTGCGGACTTTCAATTACCAAACGCGCGAATCACCCTAGTGTCGCAATGGATTTGCGCGTCGGCGACCTCAGTCGACGGGCGGGCGCCCCTCGTCGAGGTCCTGCACAAAGCGACTCAACCGCCGCGCCGCCTCCGGAAGATCGCGCTTGGCGGTCTCCGTGACGATGAGCAGTTGACGGGTGAGAGCGGTCTTTGCATCGGCAGACACGTTCAGCGCATGCACGCGGTCGTGAGCTTGCTTCAACCGCTCGGCCACAAGCGCGAAGAGCGCTGCGACTTCCGGGTCGTCCGGCCCCTCAGCAGGTGAGGTTGCGGCGTCCGGCCGATCGTCAATTCGGCGTTCGGATCCCCGGCCCGTGGACTCCGGTGACGCGGGTTGGCCGCCCGCGTACGGAGGTTCATGGTGCCGGTGCATGCACTGATTGTGCCATCTACGCGCAGTTGTGCATGCTGCGGGGCCCTCCGTCGCAAAACCGAATCCCCAATCCGGGGGCACCGGACGGGCACAACTCCTCGCCCGGAACGGCGGATGGCCCGCCCCCCCGAGGGGGAGCGGGCCATCCGGCGGTTCGTCAGAATGCTTGTTCAGAACGGGATCTCAGGCCACCGGCAGGGTCCGCGGCTTGAACGCGGGGCGACGGGCCTCGAACGCGGCGATGTCGGGCTCGTTCTGCAGGGTGATGCTGATGTCGTCCAGGCCGTTGAGCAGCCGCCACCGCACGTTGTCGTCCAGTTCGAACGGCGTGCTCACGCCACCGGCGCGCACCTCGCGGGCCTCCAGGTCGACGGTGATCTCGGCGGCCGGGTCGGCCTCGGTCAGCTCCCAGAGCCGCTCCACGTCCTCCTGCGGGAGGACCACGGTCAGCAGGCCGTTCTTCAGCGAGTTGCCCCGGAAGATGTCGGCGAACCGCGAGGAGATCACCGCGTGGAAGCCGTAGTTCTGCAGGGCCCAGACCGCGTGCTCGCGGGAGGAGCCGGTGCCGAACTCCGGGCCGGCCACCAGGACGGTCGCGCCCTGGCGCTCGGGGCGGTTGAGGACGAAGGACTCGTCCTTGCGCCAGGCCTCGAACAGCCCGCCCTCGAAACCGGAACGGGTGACCTTCTTGAGCCAGTGGGCGGGGATGATCTGGTCGGTGTCGACGTTGCTGCGGCGCAGCGGCACGGCCCGGCCGGTGTGGGTGGTGAACTTCTCCATGCTGCTCAGACCTCCACGGCGGCGTCGGCCACCAGATCGGCGGGGGCCGCCAGGCGGCCCAGGACGGCGGTCGCGGCGGCGACCTGCGGCGAGACCAGGTGGGTGCGTCCGCCCTTGCCCTGACGCCCCTCGAAGTTGCGGTTCGAGGTCGAGGCGCAGCGCTCGCCGGGGGCGAGCTGGTCGGGGTTCATGCCCAGGCACATCGAGCAGCCCGCGTGCCGCCACTCGGCGCCGGCCGCGGTGAACACCTTGTCCAGGCCCTCCTCGACGGCCTGCAGGGCGACCCGCACGGAGCCGGGGACGACCAGCATCCGCACGCCGTCGGCGATCCGGCGCCCGCGCAGCAGGTCGGCGGCGGCGCGCAGGTCCTCGATCCGGCCGTTGGTGCAGGAGCCGACGAAGACCGCGTCGACCTTCACCTCGCGCAGCGGGGTGCCGGCCTCCAGGCCCATGTAGGCCAGGGCGTTCTCGGCGGCGATCCGCTCCTGCGGGTCGGCGAAGGAGGCCGGGTCCGGGACGGCGGAGCCGAGCGGGGCGCCCTGGCCGGGGTTGGTGCCCCAGGTGACGAACGGGGTCAGCTCGGTCGCGTCGATGAAGATCTCGTGGTCGAAGACCGCGTCCTCGTCGGTGACCAGGGTCTTCCAGTACGCGACCGCGGCGTCCCAGTCCTCGCCCTGCGGGGCGTGCGGGCGGCCCTCCAGGTACGCGAAGGTGGTCTCGTCCGGGGCGATCATGCCGGCCCGGGCACCCGCCTCGATGGACATGTTGCAGACGGTCATCCGGGCCTCCATGGAGAGGCTGCGGATCGCCGAGCCGCGGTACTCCAGAACGTAGCCCTGGCCGCCGCCGGTGCCGATCCTGGCGATGATCGCCAGGATGAGGTCCTTGGCGGTGACGCCCTCGGGCAGCTCGCCCTCGACCGTGATCGCCATGGTCCGGAACGGGGCCAGCGGCAGGGTCTGGGTGGCCAGCACGTGCTCGACCTGGCTGGTGCCGATGCCGAACGCCAGCGCGCCGAAGGCGCCGTGGGTGGAGGTGTGGGAATCGCCACAGACGACCGTGGTGCCGGGCTGGGTCAGGCCCAGCTGCGGGCCGACCACGTGCACGACGCCCTGCTCGACGTCGCCCAGCGAGTGGATCCGGACGCCGAACTCGGCCGCGTTCTTGCGCAGGGTCTCCAGCTGGACCCTGGAGACCGGGTCGGCGATCGGCTTGTCGATGTCCAGGGTCGGGGTGTTGTGGTCCTCGGTGGCGATCGTGAGATCGGTGCGGCGGACCGTGCGCCCGGCCAGCCGGAGGCCGTCGAAGGCCTGCGGGCTGGTCACCTCGTGGAGCAGGTGCAGGTCGATGAAGAGCAGGTCGGGCTCGCCCTCCGCGCGCCGGACGACGTGGTCGTCCCAGACCTTCTCTGCGAGTGTCCGTCCCATCGGGTTCCCTCCAGCCGGCCGCGTTGCCGGCCTTCTCTGTGTCGTCGAGGTCAAAGCTGTCGCCGCCCCTGTGCGGCACGCGTCGCGCGCCCTGCACGCCGGATCGGTGTCCACGATGCGGACGGCTCGACGGAGCCGCATCCTGGAGTTCTCCCGGGCTGCTGCATCCAGAGTGGCGCTTTTCGCCGAAGATTGAACTTGCGTCTCGCGGAATGAGACTGCAGTCTTAGGGCATGGACAACTCTAGCGGCGTCGGCGTTCTCGACAAGGCCGCTCTGGTGCTGAGCGCACTGGAGTCGGGCCCCGCCACGTTGGCGGGGCTGGTCGCCGCCACCGGTCTGGCGCGCCCCACGGCCCACAGACTCGCCGTCGCACTCGAACACCACCGCCTGGTCACCAGGGACATGCAGGGACGTTTCATCCTCGGTCCCCGCCTGTCCGAACTCTCCGCCGCGGCGGGCGAGGACCGGCTGCTCGCCACCGCGGGCCCGGTCCTCACCCACCTGCGCGACGTCACCGGCGAGAGCGCACAGCTCTACCGCCGGCAGGGCGAGATGCGGATCTGCGTCGCGGCCGCCGAGCGGCTCTCCGGTCTGCGGGACACCGTCCCGGTCGGCAGCACCCTGCCGATGAAGGCCGGCTCGGCCGCCCAGGTCCTGCTGGCCTGGGAGGAGCCCGAGCGGCTCCACCGCGGCCTCCAGGGCGCCCGCTTCACCGCCACCGCGCTCAGCGGCGTCCGGCGGCGCGGCTGGGCCCAGTCGATCGGCGAGCGGGAGCCGGGCGTGGCGTCCGTCTCCGCGCCGGTCCGCGGCCCCTCCAACCGCGTCGTGGCCGCCGTCTCGGTCTCCGGCCCGATCGAGCGCCTGACCCGTCACCCGGGGCGACTGCACGCCCAGGCCATCATCGAGGCCGCCAACCGCCTCACCGAGGCCCTGCGCCGCAGCTGACCCGGACCGTTACCCCGGACCGTTCCCCCACCCCCGTTCCCCCACTCCCCCACCGGAATGCGAAAAAGGCCCCGCTCGATGCCGAGCGGGGCCTTTCGGGTCGGCCGGACTCCCGGCCCGGGAAAACAAAAAAGACCCCGGGAACCGGGGCCTTCCTTTTCTGGCTGGGGTACCAGGACTCGAACCTAGACTAAATGAACCAGAATCACTCGTGCTGCCAATTACACCATACCCCAACACAAAGCAATCAGCCGATGAGGAGACCCATCGGCTTCGTGCTTCGGTACCCCCGACCGGATTCGAACCGGCGCTACTGCCGTGAGAGGGCAGCGTGCTAGGCCGCTACACAACGGGGGCTTCCTGGCGGTTCCTCGCGGAACCAGTACCCCCGACCGGATTCGAACCGGCGCTACTGCCGTGAGAGGGCAGCGTGCTAGGCCGCTACACAACGGGGGCTTTCCAGGTGATCCCTTGCGGGATCCGTACCCCCGACCGGATTCGAACCGGCGCTACTGCCGTGAGAGGGCAGCGTGCTAGGCCGCTACACAACGGGGGCTTGATCTTGAATTGTCCGGTCCGGAAGGACCGGGGTACTGCGCTGGGGTACCAGGACTCGAACCTAGACTAAATGAACCAGAATCACTCGTGCTGCCAATTACACCATACCCCACCAGAGTTGAACCCCTGTCGGGGAGCCGCTCGGGCTTGCGCCTCCCGCTCCGGCTCCGGCGGGGGGCTTTCGCTCCCTCGTCGTTGCCCTCCCGGGCGGCGCAGAAAGAACATTACCCGACGTCCGCCCCGGCTCCAAAATCGATAACCCCAGGCAGCGGGCAGGGGGCCGTCCGGTGACGTCCGGGGAGGCCGCGGGCCCGGTGCGCGACCGGGCCCGCGGGCGAGGTCAGGCCCCCGGAAGGGCCGCCAGCGCGGCGTTCAGCCGGCGCAGCGTCTCGGGGCGTCCGAGCAGCTCCATCGACTCGAAGAGCGGCGGGGAGACCCGCCGCCCGGTCACCGCCACCCGCAGCGGGGTGAAGGCGAACTTCGGCTTGATGCCCAGGCCCTCCACCAGGGCCTCGCGCAGCGCGGCCTGGATCGGCTCCGGGGCGAAGTCGCCGAGCGCCTCCAGGGCCCGCACGCTCGCCTCCAGCACCGGCTGGACGTCCGCGGTGAGCACCTTGGCGGCGTCCTCCGGATCGACGGCGAAGTCCTCGGGCGCGACGAACAGGAAGCCGGCCATGCCGACGATCTCGCCGAGCACCACCATCCGCTCCTGGGTGAGCGGCGCCACCTTCGCCAGCAGCTCCAGCTGCGCGTCGGACGGCTCGGCCGGGAGCAGGCCCGCGGCCCGGAGGTACGGCACCAGGCGGCGGACGAAGTCCTCCGGGGCCAGCCGGCGCAGGTGCTCGGCGTTGATCGCCTCGCACTTCTTCAGGTCGAAGCGGGCCGGGTTGGCGTTGACCCTGGAGATGTCGAAGGCCGCGACCAGCTCGTCCACGGTGAAGACGTCACGGTCCTCGGCCAGCGACCAGCCGAGCAGCGACAGGTAGTTGAGCAGGCCCTCGGGGATGAAGCCGCGCTCCCGGTACAGATTGAGCGAGGCCTGCGGGTCGCGCTTGGAGAGCTTCTTGTTGCCCTCGCCCATCACGTACGGCAGGTGGCCGAAGCGCGGGGTGCTCCCGTCGCCGACCCCGATGTCGGCGAGCGCCGCGTAGAGCGCGATCTGGCGCGGGGTCGAGGAGAGCAGGTCCTCGCCGCGCAGCACGTGGGTGATGCCCATCAGGGCGTCGTCCACCGGGTTGACCAGGGTGTAGAGCGGCGCGCCGTTGGCCCGGACGATGCCGTAGTCCGGGACGTTCTCCGGTTCGAAGGAGAGCCGGCCGCGCACCAGGTCGTCGAAGGCGATCGTGGTGTCCGGCATCCGGAAGCGCAGGACCGGCTCCCGCCGCTCCAGGCGGAAGACGGCGACCTGGTCGTCCGTCAGGTCCCGGCAGTGGCCGTCGTAGCCGGACGGCCGGCCCGCCGCGCGGGCGGCCTCGCGGCGGGCGTCCAGCTCCTCGGTGGAGCAGTAGCAGTGGTAGGCGTGGCCCGCCTCGTGCAGCCGGCGGGCGACGTCCGCGTAGACGTCCATCCGCTGCGACTGGCGGTACGGCGCGTGCGGGCCGCCCACCTCGGGGCCCTCGTCCCAGTCGAAACCGAGCCACTTCATCGCGTCGAGCAGCTGCTCGTAGGACTCCTCGGAGTCGCGGGCCGCGTCGGTGTCCTCGATCCGGAAGACCAGCGTGCCGCCGTGGTGGCGGGCGAAGGCCCAGTTGAACAGGGCGGTGCGGACCAGGCCCACGTGCGGGTTGCCGGTCGGGGACGGGCAGAAGCGCACCCGCACGCCCGGCGCGTCAGCCACGCTTGACCACCGTGTTGGCGAGGGTGCCGATGCCCTCGACCGTCACGGCGACCTCGTCGCCGACGGTGATCGGCCCCACCCCGGCGGGGGTGCCGGTGAGCACGACGTCGCCGGGCAGCAGCGTCATGGCCTCGGAGATGTGCACGATCAGCTCGGCCACCGAGCGGACCATCAGCGAGGTGCGGCCGGTCTGCCGCAGCTCGCCGTTGACCGTGCAGGTGATGGCGAGGTCGGACGGGTCGAGGTCGGTCTCGATCCACGGGCCGAGCGGGCAGGCGGTGTCGAAACCCTTGGCGCGGGCCCACTGGCCCTCGCGCTGCTGGACGTCGCGCGCGGTGACGTCGTTGGCGCAGGTGTAGCCGAGGATCACCTCGGGGACCCGCTCCAGCGGCACCTCGCGGCACATCCGGCCGATCACCACGGCGAGTTCGGCCTCGTGCTGGACGTCCGAGGAGAACGGCGGGTAGGCGATGCTCTCGGTCGGGCCGATCACCGAGGTCGACGGCTTGAAGAAGGTGAGCGGGACGTCCGGGACGGTGTTGCCCAGCTCGGCGGCGTGCGCGGCGTAGTTGCGGCCGACCGCGACGATCTTGTTGGGCAGCATCGGGCTGAGCAGCCGGACGTCCTGGAAGCGGTAGCTCTCGCCGGTCGGCTGGGGCTGGCCGAACGGGTGGCCGGCCAGCGCGTGGACCACCAGCGAGTCGGGCCGGGCCGGGTCGCCCTCGACCACACCGAAGGAGACGCTGCCGGCGGCAGGGCTCCCTTCCCGGACGGAAAACCTGGCAATGCGCACGACTGGGCTACCCCTCGTTCGGACGGCCGCCCGGGGCGCGCCCCGGGCGCTGGCGGGCGCCGCGTCCACGTCGGACCGGGCCCGCTCGATCGCTGCCCAGGCTATCGCGCGGGGCCCGGCCCGGCCCGCCGCGGCCGCCTCGCGCCGAAAACGGACGGGCGCCGCCACCGGAGGTGACGGCGCCCGTCCGGACGCGTGCGGAACGCCTCAGGCCTGCGGGACGTTCACCGCCGGGGCGGTCATCAGCTGGGTGCGACGCGGGTTGGCGGTCGAGGACGGCAGCTCGGCCGCGTAGGTCGCGACGTTCTCGGGCCCGCGGGCGCCGGGGATCTGGCCGAAGTCCTCGACCGAGGCCAGCGTGGTCCGGCGCGGGTTCGCCGTGGAGCGGCTGGTCAGCGGGGACGTGGAGGCCGTGTTCGGCTGGGACATCTCGTCAGCACCTCAAGGTCGCGGCCGGACCACCGACCGCGGTCGGCACCCGGCCTGGAGTGATTCGGGGAGATTCTGGGCAGGCTGTACGGGGCCGTGCTCCGGATACAGCCAGGTTACGGATCTCTTTCCACAGTCACCGTGACCAAAGCTACACATTCATCTGTGATTTTCGTCACAAATCACGGAACATATCTCAGATATCCGACATATCGCTTCATCGCCCTTTACCGGCATATCGGAAATATCGGGCATACCCGAAGCTCCGCCCATCATGTTGATCTCGGGTCGGCTTGGCATGCATCCGACGAGTGTCCGAAAAAGGCGGTATTCCGGTCCGTTTACCGCACAGTCGGTGAGAACCCGCGCGCGGTGCGTAGTGCCGTCCGATGTGTCCCGTCCGCCCTTGTTGGGATTCCCCGGCTGTGCTGGAATGCCACGGACCGTGGGTAGGGAGCTGTCCACCCCGGTGACCCGCTCTCCCGGACCGGCCGGGGTGCGGATGGAAACTCGACACCGTCCAGGCCGTGGCGACGCGGCGGGACGCCCGGTCCAGAGGTTGCGACGCCAGTGCAGGGACGTTTCAAAAGGGGTAGCGGCGCCGCGGGTGACCCGGAGTCGCGTGAGCCCGTGGCAGCCCCCCAACCGGCGGCGGCCCCCGGCAGCCCGCCCGAACCGGCACCCGACGTGATCGGCCGGCCCGAGGAGGACGGTCCGGAGCGGCAGTCGAAGCGCGGCAAGCTCCGCAGCTCCCTGACCCGCCGGCGCGCCAAGGGCATGAGCCGTCTCGCCATGCGCAACTGGCGGATCCGCAGCAAGCTGATCGCCCTGCTCGCGCTCCCCGTCCTGGTCGCGCTCGTCCTCGGTGGCCTGCGCATCCAGACCTCGCTGGAGACCTCGCAGCAACTGGCCCAGATGGCCAACCTCTCGGACCTCGCCAAGAAGGCGACCGACCTCGCCAACGCGCTGCAGAACGAGCGCGACATCAGCGCCGGTCCCATCACCGCCAAGCCCAACGCGCCGCTGGACGACGACATCGTCGCGGCCCGCAAGGTCACCGACGACCTCAGCCGCACCTTCACCGCGTCCTCGGACAAGTTCGAGAACCTGGAGCTCTCCGGCGGCAAGGCGCTGCTCGTCCAGATCCGCAAGGACCTGAACGCCGTCTCCGACGCGCGCAGCAACCCCTACCAGAACAACCAGAACATCCAGAGCACGATCACCGCGTACGACGTGATCATCCGCGACCTGCTGGCGATCACCCAGGACATCGCGCTCGCGTCCAACAACCGCGAGCTGGTCCGCGCGACCCGCGCCCTGCAGCAGTTCTCGCTGGCCAAGAACACCACCTCGCAGCAGCGCGCGCTGATCAGCGCCGCGCTCGCCAACCCCGGCGGCCCGGACCTCAGCCTGAGCGACGAGTCCTTCGGCATCCGGCTGAAGGCGTCCTACGACAACGCGCTCACCGGCTTCAACAACATCTACACCTCGCACGACCTGGACAACCTGCGCGGCCAGCTGAGCTACAACTCGGTCGTCGCGGCCGCCGACCGCTACGCGCGCTCGATCCTCCAGCAGAGCGGTATCCACCAGAGCGAGGCCGTCAGCTACAAGGCCTGGTACGAGCAGTCCACCGCCAAGATCTCCGCCGAGCGCCGGATCGAGTCCAAGCTCATCGAGGACCTCGACGGCAAGGCCCAGGAGCTCCAGTCCCAGGCCGACACCGAGGCGCTGATCATCGGTGCCGCCGTCGCGCTGGTGCTCCTCGTCGCCCTCGGCGGCGCCGGTCTGATCGCCCGCTCGATGGTGCGCTCGCTGACCCGTCTGCAGTCCGCGGCCGAGGACGTCGCCGAGCGGCGGCTGCCCGAGCTGGTCAAGACCCTCTCCGAGACCGACCCGCACGACGTGGACGTCACCGTCGAGCCGGTCGGCGTCGACTCCGCCGACGAGATCGGCCACGTGGCGCACGCCTTCGACATGGTGCACAGCGAGGCCGTCCGCCTCGCCGCCGAGCAGGCCCTCCTGCGCGGCAACATCAACGCGATGTTCACCAACCTCTCGCGCCGCAGCCAGGGCCTCATCCAGCGCCAGCTGTCGCTCATCTCCGAGCTGGAGAGCCGCGAGGCGGACCCGGACCAGCTGGCCAACCTCTTCAAGCTCGACCACCTCGCGACCCGCATGCGCCGCAACGGCGAGAACCTCCTCGTCCTCGCCGGTGAGGACCCGGGCCGCCGCTGGACCCGCCCGGTCCCGCTGGTCGACGTGCTGCGCGCCGCCGCCTCCGAGGTGGAGCAGTACGAGCGCATCGAACTCGCCGCCGTGCCGTCGGCCGAGGTCGCCGGCCGCGTCGTCAACGACCTCGTCCACCTGCTCGCCGAGCTGCTGGAGAACGCCACCTCGTTCTCCAGCCCGCAGACCCGCGTCCGGGTCACCGGCCACGCGCTGCCGGACGGCCGGGTGCTCGTCGAGATCCACGACACCGGCATCGGCCTGAGCCCGGACGACCTCGCCGAGATCAACGAGCGCCTCGCCAACCCGCCGACGGTGGACGTCTCCGTCTCCCGCCGCATGGGCCTGTTCGTGGTCGGCCGGCTGTCCCTGCGTCACGGCATCCGCATCCAGCTGCGTCCCAGCGACTCCGGTGGCACCACCGCGCTGGTCATGCTCCCGGTGGACGTCACCAACTCCGCCGACCGCCGCGGCCCCGGCCGTCCCGGCGGCCAGGGCGGCGGCCAGCCCAAGCAGCAGCGCGGGGTCACCCCGACGCCGCGCCAGCAGCGCCAGGTCCCGGCCGGTCCGGGCGGGCGCTCCGGCGGTCCGGCGGCGCTCGGCCAGGGTCCGGCGGGCGGCGCCCCGCAGCAGGGCCGGCCGCAGCTCGGCCAGGGCGGTCCCGGCCCGTCCGGCGGTCCGGGCGGCCAGGGCGGTCCGAACAACCAGGGCGGTCCCGGCGCGGGCGGCGGTCTGCCGACCCGTCAGGTCGGCCAGTCGCTGCGCGAGACCCCGCCGCCGCAGGGCGGTCTGCCGCAGCGCACCCCCGGCCAGCAGGCCCCCAACCAGCCCGGCCCGAACCAGCAGGCCCCGAACCAGCAGGCCCCGAAGCAGCAGGGCGGTCTGCCGCAGCGCACCCCGGGCCGGCAGGGCCCGGGGCAGCAGGGCGGCCCCGGCGGCCTGCCCCGCCGCGGCCCGCAGGGCGGCGCTCCGCAGCAGGGTGCCCCGCAGCAGGGCGGCCCGGCCGGCGGTCTGCCCGGCCGGCAGCGGCCGCAGGGCGACGGTGTCCCCGCCGCCCGCGGCGGCGAGCAGCCGCAGCACGGCTGGGCCGACCCGTCGGGCCGTCCGGGTGCGCCGCAGGGCGCCCGCCCGGGTGAGCGTCCGCAGGACGGGCTGCCGCAGCGTCAGCGGCCCGGCCAGGGCCGTCCGCCGCAGGGCGCACAGGGTCCGCAGGGTCCGCGCGGTCCCCAGGGGCCGCAGGGCCAGGGCGGCCGCCCGCAGCGGCCCGCGCCGGACGACCGGCAGCAGCAGACCCAGCCGCTGCCGCAGGTCCAGCCGGCCCCGCCGCTGCCCGCGGCCGAGTCCGGCCCGATGGAGAGCACCCAGCAGTTCGCCCGCCCCCGGTTCGAGGCCAGCGACATCGACCCGCGCGACCCGCTGGGCCTCGGCCTGGTGGAGCCGGTGCTGCCGACCATGCCGAACCCGGCCCGTCCGGAGCAGGCCGGCCGGCCGCAGCCGCCGCAGGCCCCGCAGCAGCCGGTCCAGCAGCAGCCCGTCCGGCAGGAGCCGATGGCGCTGCCCACCGGGCCGTCCGACGGCGGTGCGCCGGCCGGTCAGGGCCGGCCGCGCGAGGAGGGCCGCCCGGCCCAGCAGCAGAGCCGGCCGCGGCCATACCAGCCGCGCCGCCCGGGCACCACGGCCCCGGGCCACTCGGAGCAGGCGCCCGCCCCGCAGGCCCAGCCCCAGCAGCAGGCCCCGCAGCAGGCTCAGCAGCAGGCCCCGCAGGCCCAGCAGCCGCAGCCCGGTGACGCCCCGTGGCGCCCGTCGGCCAACGACGAGCGCTGGCGCCGTGCCGAGCAGGTCCGCGAGCCGTCGACCAGCGGTGTCACCATGTCGGGTCTCCCCCGGCGCACCCCGCAGGCCAACCTGGTCTCCGGGACCGCCGAGGCGTCCCCGCTGACCGGCCCCCAGGTGTCCCGGGCCCCCGAGGAGGTCCGCGGCCGTCTCACCAACCTGCGCCGCGGCATCCAGCAGGGCCGCCGGGCCGGCGCCGAGCAGGCGGCGGGCCAGGGCCAGGGCGGCCGGCCGCAGGCCGACCAGGGGCAGGGCGCCCGCGGCCAGGGGGAACAGGCCGGTTTCCACCATGGTGCCCAGCAGCCCGGGTTCGATAGTTTCGGGGCCCGAACCGACGGCAACGCCGCAGATCATCAGGAGCGTTGAGTTGAATCAGATGAGCCAGGCCGCACAGAACCTGAACTGGCTGATCACCAATTTCGTGGACAACACCCCCGGGGTGTCGCACACGGTGGTGGTCTCCGCGGACGGCCTCCTGCTGTGCATGTCCGAAGGGTTCCCCCGCGACCGCGCCGACCAGCTCGCCGCCGTCGCCTCCGGCCTCACCTCCCTCACCACCGGCGCCAGCCGGATCTTCGAGGGCGGCGAGGTCAACCAGACCGTCGTCGAGATGGAGCGCGGCTTCCTCTTCCTGATGGCCATCAGCGACGGCTCCGCGCTCGCCGTCCTCGCCGCCCCCGACTCCGACATCGGCCTGGTCGGATACGAGATGGCACTGCTCGTCGACCGCGCCGGCGCCGTTCTCACCCCCGCACTCCGCGCAGAACTCCAGGGCAGTCTCCTGCACTGAGTGCACCCTGAGCGGTACATCCCACCCGTCCCACCTCCCCGCCGGGTCCGACCCGACCGGACCCGGCGTTCCACCCTCAGCTACCCTCAGGCAGCTGATCTCGCCTCAGCTGGCATCGCCCCAGCTGGAACCGGCTGCCCCAGGCTGCAGCACAAGGAGGACCCATGACCCCGCCTTCGACACCCGCCGGCTACGGCAACGGGTACGGCAGCGGCTACGGCGGGCAGCAGTCCGACGGCTACGAGCAGCAGCCGCTGGTCCGCCCCTACGCGATGACCGGAGGCCGCACCCGGCCCCGGTACCAGCTCGCGATCGAGGCGCTGATCTCGACCACCGGCTCCGCCGAGCGGACCGGGGGGCTGCTGCCGGAGCATGCCCGGATCGTCAGCCTCTGCCGGGAGGTCAAGTCCATCGCGGAGATCTCCGCCCTGGCCGGTGTCCCGCTCGGTGTCGCCCGCATCCTCGTGGCCGACCTGGCCGAGGCCGGTCTCGTCGCCATCCACCAGCCCGCCGCCGCGGGCGAGTCGGGCGGAACGCCCGACGTCACGCTGCTCGAAAGGGTCCTCAGTGGACTTCGCAAGCTCTAACGCGGCCGCCCCCACCCGCGCCACCACCTCCGCGAAGATCGTC